>DYFC01000022.1 GCA_020725385.1 Nitrospira japonica
AGATTTTTAAATGAGGCAATGAATCATTTTCAGTTAGATTTTTGATGAGGCAATTCGGCCTATTGCGGAAAATAATCTAAATTTATTATTATATAGATTATTAATTTTTTAGGGAGGTTAAAATTGAAAGAAGGAATACATCCTCAATATAATGAGGTTACTGTTCAGTGTGCGTGCGGAGAAACATTTGTAACTAAATCAACGAAACAAAAAATACATGTTGATATATGTTCAAAATGCCATCCATTTTACACAGGCAAACAAAAAATAGTAGATGCAGAAGGAAGGGTGGAGAAGTTTAAGAAGAAATACGCAAAAGCAGAAACAAATCGTACAAAGAATTAGCTATCTTTAAATAAATAAGTCGTTAGTCACTTTTTAGGCTAACGGCTTTTTTTTGACTATATGCAAAATATTGGTGGCCAGGCAGTTATAGAAGGTGTAATGATGAAAGGCAAAAAGGGCTGGACAGTTGCTGTCAGAAGCCCAAATGGAGAAATTCATGTAAAAAAAGAAGGCCTTTCAGCAACTCCATTTTTATTTAGATTGCCTATAATAAGAGGCTTTATAGCATTATTTCAGGCTCTACTAATAGGTATTAAGGCAATAGAATATTCAGCAAGCAAAGCGTTTGATGAGAAAGAAGAAGAAAAACTGAGCCCGGCTTCTATGACTATAACTATTATTGTTTCCATTTTGCTGGGTATCGGGCTTTTTATATTATTACCGCTTTATATGACAAAACTGCTTGGAATATTTTTTCATTCTATATCAACAAATTCTCTAATGTTTAATTTTGTTGATGGAATTATCAGGGTAATTTTTTTCTTAATTTATATTATTGGAATTGGAATGTGGAAAGAAATGAGACGGATTTTTGAATATCATGGCGCGGAACACAAAGTGATTCATGCATATGAAAATGGCAAAGATCTTTCAATTAAAAATATTATGAAATTCAGTCCGCTTCATCCCCGTTGTGGCACAAGCTTTCTATTAATAGTTATGGTGATAAGTATTTTTACATTCTCTTTCATTCCACAGGAATGGTCATTTATTTATAAATTTATTTCAAGGATTATTCTTATTCCATTAATTGCGGGTATATCATATGAAGTTCTTAAACTATCAGCAAAAATGAAAAACAATTTATTTATAAATTTAATTATACAGCCGGGGTTACTCTTACAACGTCTTACAACAAGAGAACCTGATGAGTCGCAGATAGAAGTTGCATTAAAAGCGCTTCAGGAAGTTTTAATTTTAGAGGAAACAAATGCTTGAAAAACTTAAAGTCATTGAAGAAAAATATGAAGAACTAACAAAACTGCTTATGGACCCGGCGGTTTTATCAAAGCCTCTTGAACTTCAGAAATATTCAAAAGAACAGTCTGACCTGAAACCTTTAGTTGATAAAATAAAAGAATACAGTAAGATTCTTTCGGATATTAAGGATGCTGAAGAACTATTGAAGAGTAGCGATGAAGAACTGCGTACATTGGCCGAGACCGAGCTTGATGAACTCAAGCAGAGAAAACCTGTTGTTGAAGAAGAATTGAAAATAATGCTTTTGCCCAAGGATCCTCGTGATGAGAAAAATGTATTTCTTGAAATAAGAGCAGGCACAGGCGGAGAGGAAGCAGCATTGTTTGCCTCGGATCTTTTGAGAATGTATATGAAATATGCCGAACTAAAAAGATGGAAGGTTGAAACAATTGATTTAAATACTACCGGCCTGGGCGGGATTAAAGAGGTAATTATATCTATACAGGGTAAAAATGCTTATAGCCGGCTTAAATATGAAAGTGGTGTTCATAGAGTTCAAAGAGTTCCTGTAACAGAAGCTTCCGGAAGAATACATACTTCTGCTGCAACAGTGGCTGTTTTGCCGGAAGCAGAAGACGTTGATGTAAAAATTGATGAGAAAGATCTTAGAGTTGATACCTTTTGTTCCTCGGGACCCGGAGGACAGGGTGTTAATACAACCTATTCAGCAGTAAGAATTGTGCATATACCAACGGGTTTGATAGTTCAATGTCAGGATGAACGCTCACAGATAAAAAATAAAGAAAAAGCTATGAAAGTTTTACGTTCAAGACTTTATGAAATGGAGATGGAACGCCAGGAAAGGGAGAGAGCTTCCGAGAGAAAATCCCAGGTAGGCACCGGAGATAGGAGCGAAAAGATAAGAACATACAATTTTCCACAGAACAGGGTTACCGATCATAGAATTGGTCTTACACTTCATAAGCTTGATAGGGTGCTTGAAGGCGACATTGATGAAATTATTGAAGCCTTAATTACTCATTATCAGGCAGAGAAACTTAAAGAACTTTGAACTGAATAGTAAAATTATCCAGATTAACTAATTTATTCTTGTTAAAGACATCATGTTTGTCTTATTATAAAAAAATATGGTGCTAATATAATATCAGACATTTTGTCTGAAAACTAAAATAGAAAGGCGGAAAAAATGCGAAATAAGTTTCTGGTTTCTACAATTACTTTTTTATGTTTTTTAATCCTGGGAGGTATATGTTTTTCTGGAGAAAAAATGCCAACCAAAGATGAAGCTTCAGAAATTCTCAAAGACCTTGCTCCTGATTTAAAAATTCTTGAAGTAAAAGAAAGTCCTATAAATGGTCTATGGGAAATTGATGTTCAATCCGGAGACAGAAAAGGTTTAATTTATCTTGATTATTCAAGAAAATATTTTATGCAAGGTGCTATATTTGATCTTAAGACAAAAACAAATCTCACACAGGAAAGGATGAGTGAACTTAATAAGGTTGATATATCAACTATTCCACTTGATGATGCGCTTTTGTTAGGCAAAAAAGACGCTAAATATAAAGTAATAGTTTTTAGCGACCCTGATTGTCCATATTGCTCGAAATTACATGAAGAGATGAAGAAGGTTATTGAGAAAAGAAAAGATATGAGTTTCTATATCAAAATGTATCCTTTACCAATGCATAAAGGTGCATATGAAAAATCAAAAGCAATAGTTTGTGAAAAATCTCTTCAAATGCTTGAAGATGCATTTGCAAAGAAAGAAATACCCAAAGCAAAATGTGAAGGAAAAGCTGTAGATGAAACTCTAAAACTTGCCGAGAAACTCGGTATTAGAGGAACACCCGCAATAGTTCTTCCTAATGGAATAATAAATCCCGGATATAAAGAAGCAGATGCTTTAATTGATGCAATAGAAAAAGCCAAATAGTAATTATTTAAGCTACGCTTTATATTTGAAAGCTAATATACTTGAATATAAAAGTATATTAGCTTTTTTATTTAATGAGTTTCATAATTAATAAATTCCTCTTGACAATAATCATTATTCAAGCTTATGCTAATAATATATTTACTTCAATTTTGAAAATTAGAGGGATTATATGGAAGAAACACCAAAAAAAATATTAATTGTAGATGATAGCCATGAAAATTTAGAAGTTTTCAGCATCTTAATGAAACACGCAGGATTTAATCCAATTAAAGCATCAAATGGGAAAGAAGGTATTATTTTAGCTAAAAAAGAGAAACCTCATTTAATTTTAATGGATATACAGATGCCTGTAATGGATGGGTTAGAAGCTGTAAAAATTCTGAAAGAAGAACCATCTACAAAACACATACCATCTATAGCATTGACTTCTCTTTATCTGCAGAAAGAAGAATTTTTAAAATACGGGTTTGATGATTATGTGCAAAAACCTGTAACCTTTTTTAATTTATTTAAGATTATTAATAAATATATTGTATGAAAAACTTAAAACTGATTTAAGAATCTTAAATCATTCTCAAAGAAAAGCCTTATATCATCGATAGAATATTTAAGCATGGTAATTCTTTCAACGCCCATCCCAAAAGCAAATCCCGAGTATTCATCAGGGCTATAACCTGCAAACTCAAAGACTTTAGGATTTATCATGCCGGAACCGAGTATTTCAAGCCATCCTGTTGATTTACATACTCTGCAACCTTTTCCTGAACAGAATATACATCCTATATCAACCTCTGCGCTCGGTTCTGTAAATGGGAAAAAGCTTGGTCTGAACCTTACAGGTGTGCGGGGTCCGAAAATACTATGGATAAAAAGCTCAAGAACTCCCTTAAGATCGCTAAAAGCTATATTTTTATCGACCATAAATCCTTCAACCTGATGAAACATAGGGGTGTGAGAAACATCTGCATCACATCTGTAAACTTTCCCGGGAGCTATGATTTTTAAGGGTGGTTTCCTTTTTTCCATAACTCTTACCTGTACAGGCGAAGTATGGGTTCTGAGAACTATATCGTCGGAAATATAAAAAGTATCCTGCATATCTCTTGCAGGGTGGTCTTTGGGAATATTAAGAGCTTCGAAATTATAGTAATCAAGTTCGACCTCGGGTCCTTCTTCAATCTCAAATCCCATCGAAGTAAAAATAGAAGTAATTTCATGTAAAACTTTATTTATTGGATGTTCACTGCCAGGGGGGGTATATTTTCCTGGCAATGTTATGTCTATTGCTTCTGAAAGTACACGCTTTTTATGTTCTTCCTTTTTTAATTCTGCTTCTTTTTTGTCTAATTCTGTCTCGATGAATTTTTTTATTTCATTAATTGTTTTACCATATAATGGTCTAATTTCAGTAGAAACAGAGGAAAGGGCTTTTAGCTTTGCTGTTACTATCCCTTTTTTGCCAAGATACTTTATTCTAATCTGCTGCAACCCGGACAAAGAAGTGACGGTGCTTGATTCATTAATAAAAGAATCTTTTAAAACTAAAAGTTCATCCACAATATTTTTAGCTCTTTACTTTTTCAACAAGTTTATTGAATGCTGCAGGATCATTGTAAGCCATGTCAGCCAATGTTTTTCTGTTCAGTGCTATATTAGCTTTCTTGATTTTTGACATAAATTGACTGTAAGTCATGCCCAGTGCTCTTAACGCAGCATTTATTCTTATAATCCATAACGATCTGAATTCGCGTTTTTTTGCTCTACGATCTCTGTAAGAATATTGCATTGCTTTGTCAACAGCTTCAGTAGCTATTCTATAAAGTCTGCTCTTGGCCCCGTAAAAGCCTTTTGCTCTTTCTAATATCTTTTTTCTTCTGCGTCTTGTTTTAAAACCACCTTTTGCCCTTGGCATTTAAAAACCTCCTTAACTGGGGAAAATCGTCATTTACTATTTTGTTTTACAAATAAGGCAATAACCTTTTCATTCTTTCCATATCACTTTTAGGAACTAAAGAAGCGGTTCTCAATCTTCTTGTTCTTCTTGATGATTTACCGGTAAGAAGATGACTCTTATAACCGCTATGTTTCTTTATTTTACCGGTGCCTGTAACTTTAAGTCTTTTAGCAGCACCTCTGTGTGTTTTAAGTTTTGGCATTTTTTCCTCCGGAATAATTTATTATTTAAACATTCGAAACAAAATATTCAATTTTCAGAATAAACATTATAACAAATTTCAATAATTTTGAGCAATATTTACATTTTAGGTAAATAGCTTATTTAAATGCTTTTTATTCCAAAAAGAAAGAAATAAAAAACCCTGGAGTTTTTATTTAAACCCAAAAAAGATCAGATAATTAATTTGGACTTATAGAAAGCCTACTTGGGGGCTATAACCATTGTAATATGATTTCCTTCAAGTTTTGGCATTTGCTCGATATTGAATTTTCCGGTAAGAAGTTGCCCTATTTTCTCAAAAACCTTCATTCCAATTTCAGGTCTTATAATTTCTCTTCCTCTAAAATACATTGTTACCTTTGCTTTGTTTCCTTCATCAAGAAAACGCCTTATGCTTTTTACTTTAAGTCCAAGGTCATTGTCTGTAATCTGAGGACGGATCTTAACTTCTTTGACATCAATTGTTTTTCTCTGAGTCTGTTTTTTACTTAATTGATAGCGGTATTTACCAAAGTCAAGGATTTTACAGACAGGTGGTGATACATTCGGTGCAACTTCTACGAGGTCAAGCTCTCGATTTTCAGCAATTTTTAATGCCTCGTTTATTGGAACAATACCAAGCTGACTACCATCTACATCTATCAGCCTTACTTCCTTTGCTCTAATTTGCTCATTTACTTTAATATCCTTTGTTATATTATCACCTCCATTACTTAGATAAAGTTTATTATAACTCTATCCTTATGAAAGGAATCAATGATTCCATAATTTTATAAATCTATTTCTTTCTTATTTATTTTATCTTTTAATTTTTCTATGAATTCGTTTGTTGATAAAAGTCCTTCATTTTCACCTGAGCGCTTTCTTACTGTTATTCTGTCCTCTGTCACTTCTCTATCACCTATTATAATCAAATAAGGAACTTTCATAATAGTAGCATTTCTTATCTTATAACCAATCTTTTCATTTTCAATATCAATCTCTGTACGTATCCCTTTATCTTTTAATAAACTGAAAACTTTGTTGGCATAATCTCTGTGTCTTTCAGCTATCGTCAGAACTTTAACTTGCACGGGTGAAAGCCATAAAGGAAATGCACCTGCATAATGTTCTATCAATATTCCAAAAAATCTTTCCAGCGACCCCATAAGTGCACGGTGTATCATAATAGGTCTGTGCTCTTTTCCGTCACTTCCTCTGTATGTAATGTCAAATCTCTCGGGATTATTAAAATCTACCTGTATTGTACTGCATTGCCAGGGTCTATTGAGAGCATCTTTTACTTTTATATCAATCTTCGGACCATAAAAAACTCCCTCGCCAGGGTCTTCTTGGAATGATAGTTTTTTTATTTCAAGAGCTCTTTTCAAAGCATTGGTTGAGCGTTCCCAGTTTTCATTTGTGCCCACATATTTTTCAGGTCTTGTTGAAAGATAAATGTCGTATTTTTCAAATCCAAAAGTTTTTAAAATGAATAGTGTAAAATCAAGCACGTTTAGTATTTCATCTTCTATTTGATCCTCCCTGCAGAATATATGTGCATCGTCCTGTGTAAAGCCCCTTACTCTAAGGAGCCCGTGTAAAACTCCAGAACGCTCGTAGCGATAAACTGTTCCTAATTCTGCATAGCGGATTGGTAAATCTTTGTAACTTCTTAAAGAGGATTTAAAAACATGAAGATGGAATGGACAATTCATAGGTTTAATTTCATATTCAATCCCGTCTATTTCCATTGGAGAATACATATTATCTTTGTAAAATTCAGTGTGTCCGCTTGTTTTCCATAAATTGAGCTTTGCAATATGAGGAGAATATAAAGTATTATAACCAGCTTTATAGTGTTCATTAAGCCAGAAATCTTCTATAGTTCTTCTAATTAATGCTCCATATGGATGCCAAATTATTAATCCTGCTCCTATCTCATCAGTTGTACTGAAAAGATCAAGATCCTTTCCGAGTTTTCTATGATCTCTCTTTTTTACTTCTTCCAAAAAAGAAAGATATTTCTTCAACTCTTCTGGATCAGTAAATGAAGTACCGTAGATTCTCTGTAGCATCTTGTTTTTTTCATTGCCACGCCAATATGCCCCAGCAACACTTAATAATTTAAAAGCTTTTATTAACCCCGTTGATTCAATATGTGGTCCTCTGCATAAATCAACAAAATCACCATCCTCGTATAGACTAACCTCGGGGTCGGTTATTTCTTCGAGAAGTTCAACTTTATAAATCTCACCCTTTTCTTTAAACATCTTTAAAGCATCTTCTCTTGATATTGTTTTCTTGATAAAAGGATAGTTTTTTTTAATTATTGCTTTCATTTCTTTTTCTATTAATGCAAGATCTTCAGGGGTAAAAGGTTTGTCAATATCAAAGTCATAATAGAATCCATCTTCAATAGCAGGACCTATTGCAAGCTTTGCTTCAGGGAAAAGCCTTTTAACTGCATGTGCCATTACGTGGGATGTGCTATGACGGTAGGTATTAATATCTTCCATAGAAAAATTTATTTTACTGATTTATGACCCTCCTCAAACATTTTATTGATAGTTAATATAATACATTTTTTTACTTCATATTTCAAAACTTTTCTTGACTTGACATATCCTTTTGTGGATGAGGGAAAGGCGGGGTGGGTATTTTCAGGTCAATGACAATTATAATTCTTTCTCCCATCAAAACAGCATCTTATATGCTTATTCAGCAACTTTTTGGGAGAAGAACCATTTATTTCTAATAAGTCACCAAAATCAAGATTAAATATCTATTATTTTGTAACCGAAAGTATATTTGATACATCAAAAGACCCTCTTTATGTTGAAAATTACACTTGACAAATATTTAGCATATGCTTATATTTTAGTAGGCTTTTAGATTTTATGAGGGATTATTTGTATGTAAAGCTCGCCGGGAATAATTTAATTATCTTAAAAAAAATTTACGGGTAGAAAATATTAGAAGCCTATTTTTTCGAAATTAAGGAGGAAATAGAGAAAATGGATATATTTATAAGTTCAAAAATAGAAAAAAAATTATTATCGATTGCTAATTATAATAATAAATTTATAAGTTCGAGAATAGTCGGTAGCCTCTTCCTTTTCACGCTTATTTTATTATTGCTCTTGTCTTTTATTGAAAACAATGTATTTGCTGAGACATATGTGAGCGGAATAATATCTAAAGACACCACATGGACTCTTGCAGGCAGTCCTTATATAGTAACAGGTGATATATACGTTAATAGTTCAACATCGGAGCCAACTCTGACAATAGAGCCGGGGGTAACTGTAAAATTCAATGGTAATTATTTTCTACAGATAGGACATCCTTACTATAAGGGCAGACTAAATGCACAAGGCACGGCTCTGAACCCTATCATCTTTACATCAAATAAAGCTACTCCAATGTCAGGAGATTGGAGGGGAGTAGAATTTCACAACCGGCCATCTGTAGAGAGTGTTCTTGATTATGTGATTGTTGAGTATGCAGGTTCTAACGGAGGTCTTTTTTTAAGTAACAGTTCTCCTTCTATCAATAATTCAATCTTAAGAAACAACAAATATAGTGGTATATATATTACGGGCAATTCTTCTCCTGTAGTCAAAAATTCTACTATCTCAAATAATGGTACTTCGGGAGTATATTCAAGTGGAACAGGAAATGTAACAATTAGTGATTCAATAATATCAAACAATGTAACTAA
>DYFC01000023.1 GCA_020725385.1 Nitrospira japonica
AAAGAAAAGACACAAAGATTAAAGACACTGAGATTTAAGTATTTTGTATTGCCTGCACAATTAGGCAGCGACGGCAAAAAGAAAATGCTTAGGATTTTGGTCATTTCTCAGGAAATAAAATCAAAACTCATTTATCTTTTTAACCGCATAATTCAACATTTTCCAGATTATACTGACATCTGCAATGCATTTGGATGGAGATAAGATATTTCAGAGAAGAGGTGATTTAAAAACAGCATAAATATTGGCTATCACTGCACTTATATGTTGAATCTTCTTGATAGGCTTGCCTCTACAGCTCTGCCTTTTAACTGCGTTTTTCGGGTTAATCTCGGCTAACCCGATAGTTGTATCATTTACTAAAACTTTTTCGTCAATTAACACAGCCCATGCTCTCCAATTGGTATTTTAGAACAAGTATACTATATGGGCTATCCCAAAATCGCCCCTAAATTTATGCGCCTGTTACGCGAGTGGCAAGCCAACGAAAAAATCACCCGGAGCATAGCGATCAGGTGCATCGACTTGTTGGGCAAAACATTCTGTGACAATGCTATGAAAGTGCGCCGCCACAATTCGGGCATTTTGCTTCCCCGCCTACAATACTCAAAAGACCGAATCGTGCGCCACATTTTTTACAGCTGGCGTTTGCAATAGTTGTAGTCTTAGGGCCACCCGGTGCCGCGACCAAAGGGCCACCGCATCCAGGGCATACTGGTTTGCCACCAACAGATGCAAAAGTACCGATTGTCGTGTTGCAACGCGGGCAGTGGTGACCAAAGAAAACATTAGTTTCCATGGATGTTCTACTCCTTTTCGATTTGTCCACCGATCTTTAATCCAGTGACATTCTTCGATGCAGTGGCTATTGTTCGAATATGTGTACCGGCTTGCATTGTAACAGGACCGCTATTTTCTGCGACATGAACACCCACTACTGAATCTGCACCATGAGCGCAAGTTTCGATTAGCCCTTGCAGTATGAAGCCTTGCGTATTTAACTCTTTTGCAGCTTGGGAAATGGCGTCATCAATTTTACAAAGCATTTCCAAAATGACATCTTGGATTATTTTCTGTTTTTCTTCGTCTATTGCATCGTCACGACCCACGAAAATTTTCCCAAGCGCCCCCAACGGGTCAGAAAACGCTCCGAATAATGCACTTATTGCATTACGGTTTAAAACCTTTTTCTTTCTGCTCTTGAGCTGCTCGTCGATTGCGTTTTCAACGATATGCCTGTCCATGTTAGCTCCTATGAATTTACTGCCTAACGCCAATCATCAGCCGCACCGCTACAAAGTTTTGGCTGAAAAACCGCCAAGCTTATTCGGCGTCGACTGTATGAATTTGTTATGGCTCACTTTATTTGTTTTATGCCAAGATCCTTACAAATCTTTCGTGCGAGGTGATCATCAATTTCAGTATGTCTTGGAACAGATGATCGTTTGTTTTGACTTGGATTTATCCACCATGAATGACGGCTGCCTTCTCTAATAAATTCACAACCTTGTGACCGCAAATATTTTAGCAGGTCAGTTCGTTTCATACGGCTATTATTTCTTCGATATATCCTGATCCTACGGCGGAGATAGCGTCTTGGCGGTTAAATTCGAGTGCCTCTTTTAACGTAAGCCGAAGGCTTTCAATTAGTTCTTCACGTGTTCGTTCTTGACAGTTCACACCTGGAATTTCCTCTATCCAGCCAATCCACCAATCGCCTGATTGCTTTAGTATTGCAGTATATTCTTTATTCATTGTTTGCCTCCTAATACAATAAATTATACATGATCATATGCTTTTAATATAGATATCTCAATCAGGTTAGGACATTACCAACAAAGATAACAAGCTATGGTGAAGGAGAAAAAAGAGACGCAAAGGTACAATAAATTCCATAGTCAAATATATTAAAAAACTAAATAATATCCTCTTATCCGTAATCCGTATTCCGTTGCACATATAAAAAAATGACACGGTTAAAGGATACGGGAAGCGAATTTTTATGCAATATCTTTATTTTTCAGGGTAAAATAAATAATATGAATCTTAAAGAATATTTTTTGAGCATTTCACTCAATAAAAAGTTAATAGGCATGATGCTTTTTTTAAGCCTTATTGTTATTTCTATACTTACATACCTTTATTCACAGTCTGAAAGAGCGCTTATGAATGAACTTGAAAAACAAACTTCAGAACTTTCGAAAGCTATACAGGTTGGGGTAGAAGAAGTCACAACAACAGGATACACCGATGAGATGAGGCTCCAGAATTACCTGAAAAAGCTTAATGCAAAAGGTGTAAAGGAAATTTCCATTATAAGTCCTTCTGATGAGATTGTCGCAAGCACCAATCCGCAAAAAATTGGCGAACAACTCGGACCTACCAAAAAAGAAAGAATTATCAAAGCAGAACTTGGAGAGCCTGTTACAAAAGAAGGAAAGGTTTACAATGTTATACTTCCTGTTGTTGCAGGAGATGCACATTATGGATATATACATCTTAAGATTAATGTAGAAGATTTTTCAGAGATTATAGAGAATAATGCAATCAAAAGAATTATTGCAATTATTATAGTATTCGGTATCGGTATTATTCTGGCTGTCATTTTGTCGTTAATGTACACAAAACCCATACATAATGTAGTTGATGCTGCGAAAAGTGTCGCAGCAGGAGATTTAACAGTGGAGCTTATGACTAATAGGAAAGATGAAATCGGTGAATTAACGCAGAGTTTCAACCATATGTTGAAAAAATTAAGAGAAGAAAAAGAGATGGAAGAAAAACTTCGCGAAGCAGAACACCTCTCGGCTATTGGCCAGCTTGCAAGAAGTATTGCTCATGAAATCAGAAATCCTCTTAATTTTATCAGCCTTTCTATAGACCATATTAAGAAAAAATATGTTCCTGAAGCAGAGAAAGAAAAAGAACAGTTTGAATCACTTATTAATAGCATTAAACAGGAAATCCAGAGACTTAACAAACTTGTTGGAGATTTTCTTGATTATGGAAAGCCAATGAAATTGAATTTTCAGAATACAAATATTGAAACTCTTATAAATGATATTTTAGACCTCGTAAAAATAAAAGCAGAAAAGGATAACATTAGAATAAATTTTCAAAAAGGCGAAGTCCCTTTATTATCTGTTGACCCTGAACTTATTAAAACCTGCATCTTCAATATAATACTTAATTCTTTTCAGGCAATGTCTGACGGGGGCGAACTTAATGTTGAGACAAACACAGTAAATAATAAGGTTCAGATAATAATTCGTGACACGGGCGCCGGTGTATCAAAGGATAATATACAGCGTATTTTTGAGCCTTTTTATTCAACAAAAAGTAACGGTCTCGGGTTGGGACTTGCCATGACAAAGAGAGTTATTGAAGAACACGGCGGTAAAGTTGATTTTAAAAGTGAAGAAGGTAAAGGGAGTGTAATGACTATTATGTTACCAATAAACACCAAGATTAATAATATTCAGGCATAATTCAGGGGGCTTTATTTAATGTCTGTTATCCTGGTCATAGATGACGAAAAACTTCAGAGGGATATTCTTAGAACAATTCTCGAAGATGAAGGATTTGAAACCCACACTGCTTCTTCTGCTGAGGAAGGACTTGAAATCATAAAGAAGATAAGACCTGATGTTGTGCTGACTGATTTAAAGATGGAGGGCATGGATGGTATTGAGTTAATCGATTCCCTGCCCGAGGAACCTTTCAAGCCTACAACAATTGTCATGACAGCATTTGGAACAATATCATCCGCTGTTGATGCCATAAAAAAAGGTGCTTTTGATTATCTGACAAAGCCCCTTGACAAGGAACTTTTGCTTGTAACTATTAAAAGAGCAGCAGAAAGAGCAATACTCCAGAAAGAAAACCTGCGTCTCCAGAAGGATTTATACGGAAAATTCTCTTTTGAGGGAATTGTGGGACATTCACAAAAAATGGTAGAAGCAATCGAAGTCGTCAAAAAAGTTTGTTCGAGCAATGTAAATGTATTGATACTAGGAGAAAGCGGTACAGGCAAAGAACTCATTGCAAGAGCTATTCATTATAATAGTCCAAGAAAGACAAAGCCTTTTGTTGCGGTTAACTGCGCTGCTATCCCGGAAAATTTAATTGAAAGTGAACTTTTTGGTCATGAACCCGGCTCTTTTACAGGAGCAACATCAAGAAGCATCGGATTATTCGAATCAGCAAATAATGGCACAATTTTTCTTGATGAGATTGGAGATCTACCAGCTTTAACTCAATCGAAAATCCTGCGCGTGCTTCAGGACAAGGAGATAAGAAGGGTGGGAAGCCGTGATAGCATAAAAATAAATGTAAGAATTATTTCAGCAACAAACAAGGATCTTGAAAAAGAAATTATAAATAAAACGTTCAGGGAAGACCTTTTTTATCGTTTAAAAGTAATTACAATAAACTTGCCGCCTTTAAGGGAGAGAAAAGAAGATATACCGGATCTCGTCTCTTTTTTTATTAAGAAATATAATCGTGAATTTGGCAAGAGAATTAACGGTATAGATGATAATGCAATGAAAGCTATTATAGAATATCACTGGCCCGGAAATATCAGGCAGCTCGAATCAGTTATTGAAAGAGCAGTAATAATGTGTGAAACACGTAATATAAGTCTTAAAGATATAAAAAGTGAACTCAGGTTCATTCAGGGATCAGGAATACTCGATATAGATTTGCCGGATGAGGGAATTAATTTTGATGAACTTGAGAAAGAATTGTTAAAAAAAGCAATGGAAAAAGCAAATGGAGTTGCTGCAAAAGCTGCAAAACTTCTTGGTATGACCTATAAGACTTTCTGGTACAGATGGGAAAAACTCGGCTCAAGTTCCCCAAAAAAGGAAGCCGTTCCCTAAAAAGGAAATATTTAGAATCTAATTTTATTCATAATCAATGAGTTAGCACCTGGCAGGTATTTTGCTTTTAACTTATGGCTGTTTAATAATTTTTAAAAATATTTAAATAACTTGTGAAAGGAGGTGATTTTGTTGAAGAGAACAATAGCTATTTTAGTATCCCTTATGTTTGTTCTTTCTTTTACAGCCCTCTCATTTGCAGTAGAGAAAGCCGCTGCTCCTGCAGCACCTGCAAAAGCTGAGGAGAAGAAAGCTCCTGCAAAGGCTGAAGAGAAAAAGGCTGCTCCAGTAATGGAAGAAAAGAAGGCTCCTGTAAAAGTAAAACAGGTTACAGGTGATGTCGCAGCAGTTGATGCAAAAGCAAACACCATCACTGTAAAAGGTAAAAAAGGCGATGTAACAGTTGCATGTGATGCCAAAACCAAAGTAATGATGGGTAAAGAAGCAAAGACTCTTGCTGATGTTAAGGTTGGTGACAAGGTTACAGTAAAATATACTGAAGCTGACGGCAAAATGACAGCAAAGA
This sequence comes from Nitrospira japonica, assembly GCA_020725385.1. GTDB lineage: Bacteria > Nitrospirota > Thermodesulfovibrionia > Thermodesulfovibrionales > SM23-35 > DYFC01. Next base: position 5,410 of record DYFC01000023.1, read on the forward strand.
GCGTTGCAATTAAAACTGCAGAGAAAAAGGCCGAGCCTGCAAAGGTAGAAAAGAAAGCAGAGCCTAAAGCAGAGAAAAAAGCAGAGCCTGCAAAACCAGCAGAGAAAAAATAATTTTTATTTAGAGACAAATAGGGAGTTGAAAATAAGTTCAACTCCCTATTTTTTTTATCTGTTCGGTAATTTTATTGAGAGTATCCTGAACCCTGCATTCGTAAAAGATATGAAGCTTTTTTAAAACATCAGGATATTTACTGAAAATCTCCTCAAGAAGAAATTTTCTGAACTCAAAAACATTTATTTTTCCAAGAGCAATAACTGAAGCAGTACGGGGTCTTCCGGTTAAAAATGCAACCTCTCCAAATACATCTCCTTCAGAGAGAATTGCAAGCTCTATTTCCTGTCCGAGAATATGTGTTGTAACCCTGGCTTTCCCTGATTGAAGAAGATAAATTGAGTTGCCTGAATCCCCTTCTTTAATAATGTAGTCACCTTCAGAGTAACGATGTGGGGCAGACAATTCAAGTATATGAATAATTTCATCAGGCGGGAGTGATTCGAATAAAGGCGGAATATGTATTGCTTCCTGATCTGCAATCCAGTCATCTTTTGCTAAATCTTTGAGACGCAACTTCAGCCTTTCATCAAGAGATTGACGATCGAATTCCACCCCTCGTAAATAATATATATTCATTTTTTCACTTGATTCTTTGTCAACAGGTTTTGAAATTTCTAATTCATGTTTTTTAGACTTGATTTGTTCAATCTCAAAAAGTAAATCTTGCGATATTCTCAAAGCGTCAATATTATCAGGATCAAGTCTTAGTATTATCTTATAAAGTGCGAGGGCTTTATGAATAAAACCTTCTTTTTTCAGAAGCCATGCAGACTTATGGTATGAAGAAATAGCGTTATTTGTATCTCCGAGCCGTTGATAAATATCTCCAAGCTTTATAAGTATCTGTGGATTCCTTCTATCCGATTCGCAAATAGTCAGAAGACATTGCTTGGCATTTTCCCAGTCCTCATTTTTAATTGCTGCATAGAAATTTTCCCAGTTGACTTTATTCATAAAATTTCAGCCTTACAATTTAGATAAATTTTGAGCTATAGTTACTTTATTCCGGTTTAAGAACTTTATATATATTAATCGCCACTTTTAAATAAAACTTTATTTAACGTATGAAAACTCTTAAAAAATAACTACATAATGTTATATAATATCAAATCCCCGGGAAAAAAAATAAAGGAGGCAGGCTTGAAAAAAAGAATTAAAGTTGAAATGGCTTTAAGAATAAAAAATCTTCCACCTTATCTTTTCGCATCCATTGATAAAATGAAACAGAAAGCGATACAAAAAGGCGTTGATTTGATAGATCTAAGTATTGGCGACCCTGATATTCCTACTCCCGAACATATTGTTTCAGCGATGCAAAGAGCAGTAGAAAACCCTGTTCACCATCGTTATCCTTCTTATGAAGGGATGCTGTCTTTCAGACAATCTGTTTCGAAATGGTATAAAAGAAGATTTGGAGTTAATCTTGACCCGAAAAGTGAGGTATTATCTCTGATTGGTTCAAAAGAAGGAATAGGACATATCCCTCTGGCATTTATAAACCCGGGTGATACAGTACTTGTGCCATCTCCGGGATACCCTGTTTATCCTGTTGGAACACTTTTTGCGGGTGGTAAAAGTTATATTATGCCATTAATTGAAAAGAATGATTTTCTTCCTGATTTTTCATCTATTCCTGAAAAGGTTTTTCAAAAAGCAAAACTTATGTTTATAAATTATCCCAATAATCCTACCTCTGCTTCAGCTACAATAGATTTTTTTAAAGAAGTGGTAAAAATTGCTCTCAAATACAATATAATTGTATGCCATGATGCTTCTTATACCGAAATTTATTATAGTAAAAAACCTCTTAGTTATTTACAAATACCGGGTGCAAAGGAGACAGGAATAGAATTCCATTCACTCTCAAAAACATATAATATGACAGGATGGAGAATAGGATTTGCAGTAGGAAACAAAGATGTTCTCGCTGGATTGGGTAAGGTAAAAACAAATCTCGATTCCGGAATATTCCAGGCTATACAAGAAGCAGCTATTGTAGCTCTTGATACAGAAGATAAAATTCTTGCGAAAATAAGAAATACATACAGAGAGCGCAGGGATATACTTTATAACGGTCTTAAAGAAATAGGAATCGAACTTTCTAAACCCGAAGCAACTTTTTATTTATGGGCGAAAACACCTAAAAGGTTTAATTCAGCAAGTTTTGTTGCACATATTTTAAATAAAGCAGGAGTGCTTGCAACACCCGGAAATGGTTTTGGTTCACCTGGAGAAGGGTATGTAAGGTTTGCTTTGACTGCAGATGCCAGAAGAATAAAAGAGGCTGTAGAAAGAATAAAAAAGATCATTTAATAAAAAACACAAACATTTTTTAAAGTTTATTTAGTTCGATAAATTTATTTTTTAGAAATAAATAAAACAAACATATGCCAACAGTTTATATAGGAATTGGCTCGAATTTAGGGGATAGGATTAATAATTGTAAGCAGGCGATAAGTTTATTGAGAGAAGAGGGAATAGTAGTTCAAAAAGAATCATCTGTCTATGAAACAGAACCATGGGGTTTAAAAGAACAGCCATTATTTATTAATATAGCTGTCGAGGCTGAGACAGAGATGGAACCATTTGATTTATTAAGAGCCCTTAAAAACATAGAAAAGAAAATGGGAAGAAAAGAAACATTTCATTGGGGACCCCGCATAATTGATCTTGATATTCTTCTTTATGATAATATGATTATTAATAACAAAGAACTTAGTATTCCCCATAAGAACATGCATGAACGTTACTTTGTATTGAAACCTTTAAGTGAAATAGCAGGAGAAATAAAGCATCCGGTTTTACAACTGAATATAAAAGAACTTTTGCAGAGAATCAACAAATAAAATATTTCTGCACTTATTTTAGAAAGAAGCTGTGTGAGAGATGGAATTCCTTGATATTGAAAATCTATCCGATTTATTAAATCACCTTGCAAAGCTTACCGGGCTTCCTATCTCTTTATACAATTCAAAAGGCGATATTATATTCCAGACGTTAAACGAATCCGGAATATTAAAAACTATTAAATGTTCTTCGGCCGGCATTTCAGAATATAACGAATTTGTTAAGAAATCTATAAATAAAGCAATTCTTTCTCCCGGGGTTTCGATTTTTAAAGGTCCCGAAGACGGTTACCATTTCTTTGCTCCTGTGAATTTAAAGAAAAATATTCTCATAATAGCAGGAGGCGGTGTATATTTATCATTAAAAGATTTCGAAAGATTTTTCGAGAAAAAGAAAGATTATTATTCATTCCCTGAAACAAAGAATAATGGTTTCAACCCGATAATAATAGAAAAATTATCTTCTTTTATCAGTACAGCCCAACATATTAAATCAATTTTTACCATAATATTCACAGGAAATTACAAACATAATATTAATGAAAAAAAATACAGGGTAATGAAAATAATGATGGAAATTATTTCGGATATCAATACCGGAAATCAGAAAACCAATATATTCCATACGCTGTCAGACATGATACTTTTCTTTTTTAATGTAGAAAGCCTTGCAATTTTGATCAGAAACAATGATCTGCTTGAACCGGTTTGGGCTGCCGGCAAGCTGAGGGATTATTTAACAACAACCAATCTCAAAATAAATGGTTTTATTGAAAAAGCGATAGAAGAACAAATATGCGTTTACAGTGATTCAGCCATGGATATAATGAGTGCCGGATTAAATGAAGATATAGTTTCAATTTTTACATTTCCGATTATTACCGGCAATGAAGCAGCCGGGATATTGAACATAATCAATACTAACCTGATAGCTGAAGATATTCAATTGATAACAGAGATTTGCAGGGTAGCGGGTTTAATGCTAAGAGTGGCACAGCTACAGGATGCATATCAAAAATATATAAGGGATGTTAATACTCTCTGGAGTGCTGCTGAAAGAATAATACCTTTGATGGAGCCGGATGAACTTTATAATGCAATACTCGAAACATCTGTACGGCTTGCCGAAGCAGAAAAGGGCTCCCTGCTTTTAGCAGAAGGTGATTCATCGTTACTTACTATAAAAGCTGCAAGAGGCATTCATAAAAAACTTTACGATGCAGTAAAAGTAAAGCCAGGTGAAGGTATAGCAGGAAAGGTTTTTACAGAGGGAATTCCTGTGCTTGTTGATGATATTGAAAAAATCCGGGATATAAAATCATCCAGAAAATATAAATATAAAACAGGTTCATTTCTAAGTATTCCTCTTAAAATAGGTGATAGAACAATCGGGGTCCTAAATATAGCTGATAAAATTACAGGCGGCATTTTTTCCGAAGAAGACATGTCCTTGATACGTTCTTTTGCTTCGTATGCTACCATAGCTCTTGAAAGGTCAAATTATTATAATCTTGCCGAACATTTACGTGAACTCTCAATTACGGATTCCCTTACAGGTTTATTTAACAGAAGATATTTCGAAGAAAGATTTATTGAAGAACTTCACCGCTCCGGGAGGCATAATCTTTTATTTTCATTGGCGATGATTGATATTGATGATTTCAAACTTTTCAATGACACAGAAGGACATCTCTCAGGAGATGAAATGTTAAAAGCAATATCGTTTATTGCAAAAGAAACCCTGAGGGTAAGCGATGTTATAGCGCGTTTTGGAGGCGAAGAATTTGCTGTAATTATGCCCCAGACAAATAAAGAGGAAGCTTTTCTGGTTACCGAAAGAATCAGAAAAGCTGTCAGGGAATTGATTCCAAAGAACTGGAGAAAATATCCAAAAGAAGCAATTACAGTCAGTATCGGTATTGCTTCTTTTCCGGAAGACGGGGTAAACAGAAAAGAGCTTATAAGAAGTGCGGACCGTGCACTTTATCGTTCGAAGATGGAAGGAAAAGATAGAACAACTGTTTGGTCGGTTTAAGCTTTTCTAACAAATTCACCGAAATTTTTTAGAATTTTCAAGCCAGTTTGCTGACTTTTCTCGGGATGAAATTGTGTTGCAATAATATTGTCTTTCCATACCATCGAAGTAAAAGTTATTCCATAATCAGTTATACCTGAAACAACTTCTTCATTATCAGGTTTGACATAAAAAGAATGGACAAAATAAAAATAAGAATTATCATCGATACCATTAAAAATAGGAGGCTTATTTACTAATTTTACCGTATTCCAGCCCATATGCGGAACTTTTAAGTTGTTCCGGAAACGTACGACTTTGCCTTTTAATAAATCTAAGCCCTTTTGAATCCCGAATTCCTCTGATTCAGAAAAAAGTATCTGCAAGCCAAGGCATATTCCAAGATAGGGTTTCCCTTTCTTTATAGAGTTAATTATGGGTTCAATTAGATGCATATTGTCAAGATTCATGATACAATCTCTGAATGCACCAACACCCGGCAATACTATAGCATTGGCATCATTAATTAAGCCGGGCTCTGTAACTACCCTTGCATCTATACCTACTTTCAGGAACCCTTTTTCAACACTTCGAAGGTTGCCCATTCCATAATCAATAATCGCAATCATAGCATATTATAAACTAAAAATTAGAATCTTGTTGAGATATTCTTTTAATACCAGTTAGAAAGGTGTAAGTTTCGAAAGATATTCTTTGCCTGAAAAATTGGCGTCCCCAACGGGATTTGAACCCGTGTTACTGCCTTGAAAGGGCAATGTCCTAGGCCGGGCTAGACGATGGGGACGCATATGGTGAGCCGCGTTGGATTCGAACCAACGACCCACGCCTTAAAAGGGCGTTGCTCTACCTGCTGAGCTAGCGGCCCGTAAAGTAAAATATAATCTAACTTAAAAAAACCTTTTTTGTCAATTTAAAACTCTAAATTTTTCCAATTCTAAAAGGTTCTATAAGAGATTATTTTTTAAATAGTATCTTCTTGAAATAAAAAATTATTATTTGAATAAATTGTTCTTGCATTAAATTGCTTAGATATGCTATAAATTCTACGTTTGTAAAACTTTTAAGAAAATTATCAAAACTCACAGGGGGTTATATGTGTAAGAAAATGGTCTTGTTAATGTTTCTTTTAGTTTCTTTCATGCTCTGCCCCATGTATGTTTTTGCTGCAAAAGCCGGCTCTGCCGAAAATAACAAATTATGTCTTCAATGCCATTCTGACAAGACTCTGACTAAAAAATTGTTGAACAAGGAGATTCTGTCACTTTATATTGATGGCGGTCAGTTTGCAGCTTCTGTACATGGGAAGATAAGTTGTAGCGGTTGCCACATTGATATTAATATGGATAATCATCCTCAATCAAAGAGAATTGCAAGCAGAAGAGACTATGCTTTAAGTGTCTCAAGAAACTGTTCAATTTGCCATACAGAAGCACAATTGAACCAGAGACAACCAATTCATAAAGCTCTTGCTGAGAAAGGACCATGTATTGAATGTCATGGCTCACATTATATAAGGCCAACAGCTATCAATAAAGCAGGGGTACAGGAAAATGCATATTGTCTTACATGCCATAGAAATAAAATAAGTATGAGGATGAAAAATGGTGAAACTCTTTCAGTTTATGTTGATGAAAATGCATTTAATTTATCAGTTCATGCAAAACTTCAATGTAAAGACTGTCATGCTGAATTTTCCAAGACCCAGCACCCTGTGAGAACATTCAATAGCAGGAGAGCATATACTATAGCAGCTTCAGACCTATGCGGAAAATGCCATAAGGAAGCTGCTAAACTTTATGAAACAAGTGTTCATATAGAACAACTTAAAGGTGGAAACGAAAAAGCGCCGACCTGTATTGATTGTCATGGAGACCATTCTGTTGTTAGCACTAAAAAAGATAAAACTATCGGAATTGTCTCCTGTAATAAATGCCATAGTGAAATGAACGCTTCATATGAAGCAAGTATGCATGGCAAAGCAAGAATTAAGGGAGATGAAAAAGCCCCTTCGTGTGCATCCTGCCATAATGCTCATAATGTTGAATCTGCAAAGATGACTACAAAAATAAAAGATGGTTGTTTGAGATGCCACAAAGATGCAGCGAAAGTTCACTCAAGATGGCTCTATAATCCTCCTGTTAAATTATCTACATTTTCAATCGCACATTTTGATGCTGTCTCATGCGCAGCCTGTCATTCACCCGGGGCAAAAAGAGGAATTTATTTAACACCTTATAACAGAAAAACCGGTAAACCTTTGTCAGAAGATGAAATAATGAAAACTCTCGGATTAGAATCCGATGGTTTGATGAAAAAATTCGATTCAAATTCAAATGGTAGCATCGAACCTAAAGAACTGTGGAATATTTTTGCAGAACTCTTCAAAAAGGGCGAGATGATAACATTTATGGGCAATATGGATGTACAAAAGGCAACAGAAGCCCATATGATTGGAAGTAAGGCAGAAGGTGTAAAAGACTGTGATAAATGCCATAAACCCGATGCCGAGCTTTTCCAGAATGTATTTGTAGTTATAAAGAAATCTGACGGCAAACCTTTGATAATTCCTGCTTCAAAAGAAATATTGAATTCTGTTTATGCGATACTTCCTATGAGCAAATTTTATGTTCTTGGAAGTACAAGTATTAAGTTGCTGGATATAATATTTATCATTGCTCTGATTGGTGGTATAGCAGTACCAATCGGGCATATATCTTTTAGAATAATAACTTCTCCTATTAGAGCTTTGAGAAGAATGGGGAAGGGAGGTAAGAAATAATGACAAGAATATTTCTTCATCCAATACCAATTAGAATATGGCACTGGGTAAATGCGCTTGCATTTATAATTCTTATATTAACAGGCGCCCAGATAAAACTCGGAAATGCTATCCACTTTTTCTCTTTCCATACAGCTGTTAAAATACATAGCTGGCTGGGATGGATTCTTGTATTCAATTACTTCATCTGGGTTATTTACTATTTTTCAACTGGTAATATAAAGATATATATTCCTCCTCTAAATCGTCCTGTTGAATATGCAAAAAAAGCATTGCGTCAGGCAAAATTCTATGGCTGGGGAATCATGGTTGGTGATGAAAATCCCCATCATTCAACTTTTGAGAACAAATTTAATCCAATGCAGCAAGTATCATATCTCATGATTATGGTCGCGCTAATACCTTTGCAGCTTATAACTGGCATGTTATTATGGGATCCGAAACTGTTTGAACCTATTGTAAATATTGCAGGTGGATTGCAGATTGTTGATCTTATCCATGTTTTTCTCTGGATTTTCTTCAGCGCATTTATAATAGTGCATTTCTATCTCGCAACACTCGGACATACGCCTATGGCACATATAATTGCCATGTTTACGGGTTATGAAGAATTGCATGATGATCACGGACACGGACACGGTCACGGTGAAGAGCATGGCCATGAGAAAGAACATCAGGATTCACACGGACACGGTGAAAGCCACAGTCACTAATTGTTAAAACAAAAAGCGGAATTCTTTGAATTAGGATTCCGCTTTTTTTATATGTATCGTATTTCATTGAATATATAATTAAATACAAATGAAATAATGCAGATCTTGCAAAATCCACGTTGCGCTATCTGTAATCCGTGTTTGTTATTTATATAAAAATACGGACACTGTTAACGGACATGTAGAACGATTTTTCGTGCAATATCTGCTTTTCTAAGTAACTCTGAAATAATATAAAGGAGGATTAAATAAATGGGGGGGAAAATTATTTTTTCATCGACAATCATTTTTCTTTTCTTACTATATCCTTTTATTTTAGTAGCCGACGCAATAGATGATATAACCGCTGCTTCAAAAGCACAGTCAGCCGGAAATTATGATGAAGCAATCAGATTATATACCAAAGCTATTAAATCCGAAGAACTCAAGGAAAATCTAATTCTGGGATACGTGCGGAGAGGAAGTTGCTATGAAGCTAAAGGCCAACTGGATAGTGCCCTGGAAGATTATACAGCAGCAATTAAACTTGAATCGAATAATTCATATCATTTTACTGCCCGTGGAATAATTTATATGAAAAAAGGATTCTGGGATCGTGCTATAGAGGATTTTACAGAGGCAATTAGTCTTAACCCATCAAATATAAATGCTTATAAACAGAGAGCGATAGCGTATGAAAAAAAAGGTCTTACAGAAGCTGCAAAAGAAGACTTAAGGAAAGTGATGCAATTAGGAGCTGAATCAGGCGGGAAAGATTCTTTTTAAATATTATATATAGATAGGAATATATCCTCTTTATTATGTCTTAATATCACATGTTTTGATATTTCTTTAATTGTGAAATCAAGTATTTCTCCTGGTTTTACATAAAAAAGTTCTACATCTTTGTGCGGTATAAAATCGGTCAGAAAGCAGGCATGCATTGATTCTTTACAAATGGAAAAAAGTTTTTTAAGAGTCTGCTTTAGCGATTCTTCAATCCCAGCAATTCTAAGATTGAAAACCCCGCATATTATGATAATATCAAATTTTCTTTTGATCCCATTTTCATCAATATCAATAGCTATAAATTCAGCATTCTTATCTTTGTATTTAATTTTTGCAAGGGAAATCAAATTTTCATTTATATCAATACCGCAATATGATACCGGAATTTTTTTTTCATTAAGGAAGCTATAAAAGTCACCTTTACCGCAACCAAAATCAAGTATTGATTTATTGTTACAATCACCTATTATTTCAAGTAGTGTTTCATAGCGTCTAAGTTGTCCTTCGGGTGTCCATCTGACTGCCTGTGGTTTATCACCAAAATGTTTCAGATGCATATTATAGAAGGTAATAAGTTCTTTTTTCCCGAGCGGGTCCATTTGAATATATTATATATTAAAAATATTTCCCTGACTGTTGCCTATTTTGTTTCTTTAGTGTACAATGTATTACAAAGGAGGTGGTTATGAGAACCGCAACAATTACGGTACGCGTTGAGGAAGAACTAAGAGACCGAATAGAAAAGATATCAAGAGCAACAGACCGTCCTATATCATATCTCGTGAAGCGAGCCCTTGAACAGGTCATAGAGCAAGAAGAGTGGCAAATCGGCGAAATCCAGCGGCGAATTGAATTAGCGGACCGCCCTGAAGCCAGGTTCATTTCTCATGAGGATATTGAAGCTTGGCTGAAAAGCTGGGGCACCAGGAGAGAGAGGAAGCCGCCTAAATGAACGTAAAGTGGTTAACGGAGGCGAAGCAAGACCTTGTTGAGATCCGCACATATATTGCAAGCGAGCACCCTGACACTGCTCGGAGCGTCGCACAACGCATACTCGATACTATCGCTTATTTGCGTGATCATCCAGAAATCGGCAGAATAGGACGAATTACAGGCACGAGGGAGCTAGTAATACCCGGACTTCCCTACATTGTCCCCTATAGAGTGAAAGGAAGCGTGATCGAAATTTTAGGCGTACTGCATGGGGCTAGAGAATGGCCGAAGGAGCTTTGACGGATGCTCTACTTTTGAGAAATTTTTCTTGACATCTAAAATTTATATTTTTAGAATAAGACGATTTTTAAAAAAGTGTTCTTAAAAAGATATTTTTAATTTTCGGGGGATGGATTAGAGAAAGATGCCGGGGGATAATTTATTTATATCTTTAGTTAATCCATGTCAAGAATTTCCTACACTAAAATCTTCAAGATTTGCTATTCCTGAGAATATTGGTACGGGTAATGTTGAAAGTTTCATGAAAAAATAATGAAAGATATGAAACCACAGAAACTCCATATATTTTATTTACTTAATCAACAAAGGTTTTGTTTTTGCTTGTCATTGTCCGACTTTTCTTCCAGTTGTTTTTGTGGCAGGATCGGACAATCCAAGAAAAATGACTGGATTCCGTCCTCTGACTTGCCTGTCTGCCATTTTTTTGGCGGGATCAGAGGATTAAATTCGGTAATTACAGAAGAAAGAGCATATTTTGACAATAGGTTTTTATAAAAAAGAGAGGTTTATTATGAAAACTACAAGATTGTTAATTTTACTATTATCTCTATTTTTAATAACTTCAGTTTCATGGGCTAAAGAAATTCTACCTATTGGGTCTGATTTAAATCAAAAAGAAAAAATAAAGATACAAGAAACATACGGAAAATTACCGCTTTACTTTATTGAAAATAAAGGTCAAGTGGATGAAAAAGTAAAATTCTACGAAAAGGGTTCTGGTCAAAGCGTTTACTTAACAAATGATGAAGTATATATAGTATTAAGGAAAAAAGAAAAGACAGAAAAAGACGACTTAACGGTTGATTCAATTAAGCAGCATAGAAAGAATAAATTCAGTCCAATAGCCAAATCAAAAAACGAGAGTTTAAAAACAAAAGCAGATGTTGTAAAGCTCAAACCTTTAAATGCAAATAGAGCTCCAGAGGTAATTGCAGAGGAAAAGCTTTCAGGGAAAGTTAATTATTTCATAGGCAATGACCCAAGTAAATGGAAGACAGATATTCCAATATACAAAAAAGTAAGATATAAAGAAATATATCCCGGAATAGATATAGTTTTTTATGGGAATCAGAGACAACTTGAATACGACATTGTTGTAAAACAAGGTGGTGATCCATCAATTGTAGCTTTCGAATATGAAGGAGTAAAAGAACTTGAAGTAAATACTGATGGGGATCTTATTGCAAGGCTTGCATCAGGCGATGAAATAGTTCAGCGTAAGCCTAAAATTTATCAGGAAATAGATGGTAAAAAGATTAATGTAGCAGGTGGATATAATATTAAAAGAGATGGGAATAAATACATTTTCAGCTTTATTCTCAATGATTATAACAAATTATATGCTCTTGTTATAGACCCTGTGATTGTCTATTCAACATATCTTGGTGGGAATGATTTCGCCATTGGCATAGCAGTAGATTCATATGGAAATGCATATGTAACAGGTTGCACCAGCTCAGATGATTTTCCAACAAAGAATGCATATCAGGGAAATTTTAAAGGTTATTATGATGTTTTTATTACAAAACTTTCTTCTAATGGAAATAGTCTTGTGTATTCAACATATCTTGGCGGAAGTGATAGTGATTGGGTCTATGGCATAGCAGTAGATTCATATGGAAACGCATATGTGACAGGTTACACCGAATCAAATAATTTTCCAACAAAGAATGCATATCAGGGAAATTTAAGAGGTGGTGGGGATGTTTTTATTACAAAACTTTCTTCTAATGGAAATAGTCTTGTGTATTCAACATATCTTGGCGGAAATTATATTGATTATGGCCATGACATAGCAATAGATTCATATGGAAACGCATATGTAACAGGACACACTGAATCATATGATTTTCCAACAAAGAATGCATATCAGGGAAATTTAAGAGGT
>DYFC01000024.1 GCA_020725385.1 Nitrospira japonica
AGATTTTTAAATGAGGCAATGAATCATTTTCAGTTAGATTTTTGATGAGGCAATTCGGAAGATAGGTAAAATAAAATTATTGTGATATAATTAAAATGTGAGCGATTTAAGAATTGGTTGTAGCGGCTTTATGTATGATCATTGGAAGGGGACCTTCTATCCGGATGACCTTTCTAAAAATCGCTGGCTTGATTATTATTGCAACAATTTTACGACTGTAGAATTAAATGTTACTTTTTACAGACTGCCCGAGCGTGAAACTTTTTCAAAATGGTATGCTTTAACCCCGGAGAATTTTGTCTTTTCCCTTAAGGGAAGCAAATTTATCACTCATGTAAAGAAACTCAAAGACTGTTCCGAACCTCTCGAAGCTTTCTTTTCAAGAGCATCAATGCTTAAAGAAAAACTCGGGGTTATATTATGGCAGATGCCTCCCACATTTAACGCGGACCCGGAACGCTTAAAAATGTTTCTTGAAATGATTGAGATTTACAACACAAGAAACGCATTTGAGTTTAGGAATAAGACATGGATAAATAAAAAAATTTTCCCCATTCTTGAAAAATATAATACAGCGTTATGTATCGCGGATTATCCCGAATATTTATCAAAAATACCTATAACAGCGGACTTTGTTTATATCAGGAGGCATGGTAAAAATGGCAACCATTCAACTTGCTATTCAACCGAAGAGCTTAGAGAAGATGCTAAATTCATTAAGTCATGCCTTAGAAAAAAGAATGATGTTTTTATTTATTTCAACAATGACGCTTATGGTTATGCTCCTAAAAATGCTCTGGAATTATCCGAGTTATTAAAGACTAAAAAATAGCTTGTCAAAATGATTTTGAGGTTGCAAATTTCAGGGCATTGATAATTTTAAATGATTATATTCTTTAAGCTCGTCAATAAGTTGTTTTTCATTAAGAACCCCGAGCTTAACCAATGCTTCACCAAAAAACATATAATTATCTGTTTGTTCTTTGAGAAGTTCTTTAACCTGTCTCTGACTTAATAAATTTTCTCTTACAGCAACTTCACCGAATTTTTCGTAAGTATCTTCCTGGATAATAAGTATGTTTTCTACCTGTTCCTGTGTAAGCCAGCCTTTCGATATGGCAAGCTGGCCTATTTTTAAATTATTTTGTTTCTGAAGCTTCCGAGCATTTATTATATCGGTTGGAGTCACAATTTTCCTATCAAGCAAAAAACGGCCAAACTTGATATATCTATATTCAGAAAGCATTGTTTATATCTCCATCCAGAATTCCATAGCAAGGTCAAATTCATTCTGGACATCTTTTATTAATAAAGGAATAGTTTCTTCTTTTATATAAAGTTGTTCCCATAAAAAAGGGTTAATAATACTTACCCGAGAATCGGTGCTAACACCAAGAGAAAGAGCTTTTGAAATAGCATTTCCTAAATGTACTGCCGAAGCAACATCGGGTGCAACTGTAGAAAGAGAAGGGTTATGATGAAATCTAATTACATCGAGAATATAATCGGGGAACTTCCATTTTTTACCGATAGCAAACCCTACTTTAGCATGGTTGGTGCCGATAATCTCTTCTTCTACTTCGCAAATCGTCTTTTTTGATTTAATTAAGGCATCAAATATTTTTCTTTGTTCTGTCGGAAAGACTTTTGCAATAATTATTTTGCCGATATCGTGAAGTATTCCACAAACAAATGCCTTTTCTGCATCGTTTGCATTCTTTACCGAAATAATAACTTTTGATGCAACTGCACAACCGAGTGTATGGAGCCAAAGCCCTGCTAAGTCAATCCCTATGTTTTTATACTGTTCTTTGAATATTGCCGATACTCCAACCGAGGTTGCAACATTACAAATTGTGTTAAATCCAAGAACTATAATTGCTCTTGAAATTGAATCAACCTGTGAAGCAAGTCCATAATAACTTGAATTTGCAAGACGAAGAACTTTTGTTGAGAGAGATGAATCTTTTTCTATTATTTCTGCAATTTCATCAACATTTACTTCAGAATTCTGCAGAACCTCGTTAATTTTCAAGATAATTTCCGGTAGAACAGGAAGGTCATCAATATTATTAATTATTCTGTTTTCGTCCATATATTAGTTGATGATAACACTCTTAATGCTGTAAGTTCGAGTACTGCATTAAATAAAGCTTCTGTCATAAAGTCAGATTTGTAATTAATAAATCTTTGTTCAACCATATCGCGATATAATTCTTTTGTTTTCTCTATATCTTCTCTGGAAAAGTCTATAATATCAGTTTTTTCTTCAATCACTATTTTCGAAACACCTCTATTCGCCAGCCTTTTAATATTTTCTTCTGAAAGTTCGGTTCCTTTTTGCAATAAAACTTGTCCATAATTGTTTCTGACATCAATTCCTACTATCATACCAGGAGAAGCGTCTTGAATCTTTATACTTTTCATATAGATATTATACATCAAAGTTGCCGGGTTATAAATATTCCGCTTTCCGGAGGGTCAATTTCATAATACCTCTGAATTGCGTTTATTATTTTCTTATCAAGTATTATGCCCTGAGCTAATATAAGTATCCCGCTACCGCTCCTGATGTCACGGGAAATAATCATACCCGGAACAAGTTTTGACGGATGTACTTCCAGTTCACTTGAAAAATCCTGTGCAGATATTTCATTTATCTTTTCGGATATAATATATTCCAGATAATGAAAGATATGCCTGTCATATTTTTTATCGAGATAAAGTTCAATTTCATTCAAAGCCTTTTGATAATTATTCTTAGCTAACGGATTACCATTTGCAATCCTATCAACAGCATCTGCCATAGAAATAATTCTGCTTCCCAATGGTATGGCAGTCCTCTTCAGACCGTCAGGAAACCCAGTGCCATCAACATTTTCGTGATGATGCCTGATAAGCAGGCCTATTTCTTGAAACCCTTCAAGAGAAGCAATAGCAACCTGTCCACGAATAGGATGCAATATATATTCATTTCTTTCAAACTCGTTCCATTCCTCCTCCCTTTTTGCAAGAATAGAATCGGGAATGCCTATTTTTCCAATATCATGAAGAAGCGCTGCAACAAAAATATTATTTACGTCATGGTCCGATAAAGCCATTGCCTTTGCATTTTGTATTGCGATTGATGCAACATTTTTTGAGTGGTTTGATATAGTTTTATCGCGCATTTCTATTAGACCGGAAAATACTTCTATAGATTGTTTAAAGTTCTTTTCAAGATGTTCATTGAGTTCTTGCAATTTTTTATTCTGCTTTTGAATATCGATAGTCTGCTCCTGAACCATAATCTCAAGTTGAGTATTCCATTTTTTCAATTCTTCATTTTGTTTCTTGGTTAATTCTGTTAAGTCCTTATTTTCCTTGATAAGACGGTATTTTTCGATAGAATCCTTGATAAGAAGTATAATATCTGTATCATCCCAGGGTTTTGTTATATATCTGTAGGCTCCCCCTTTATTTATAGCATCCATTGCTGCATTAATATCTGCGTATCCTGTGAGAATAATTCTAATTGAATCAGGTGAAATCTCTTTTGCCCTTGCAAGGAATTCAACTCCATTCATTTCTGGCATTTTCTGATCCGATATTACAACACTAATTTCATTTTTTTTAATAATATCAAGACCGGCACCACCAGAATTTGCAGTAAAAACTTCAATTTCTTCATCAATGAAAAGGCGCTTGAGTGATTTTAAGATATTTTCTTCATCATCAACAAAAAGTATTTTTGGTATTTCTTTAGTCTCTTTATAACTCATTATTAAACCTTAATTATTATCTTCTCTTATAAAAACAAGAATTAAACCTTTTTGAACATCATCCTGTTCGAGTAGAGAGCCCTTTAAAGTGCCTTTTTTACCATAAATATTAATTGATGTAACCGACCTCTTCTTGTTTTTTACTTCTTCAATAAATTCAAGAACCGATTCAGGGAAAACATGTTCAATATTCTGATCAATTGGAAATTCATTATTTTTTGTTATCTCAAGACATGTACTGTTGCACATGACAATAGTTTTATTTAAATCAATTCCTATAATTCCAACAGGAATCATATCAAGAATGTTTTGCTGGGTAGATAGAACTTTACTCTGAAATTTTGTGGTCTCGGTTTCTTTCTCAAGTAACCTTCTAAGTTCATTGTTTAGTCTGGTTAATTCCTCATTTTTTTCTTTTAATTCCTTAGTTAATTCTAAATTTTTTTTATAAAGGTGATACCTTTCGATAGCATTAAGTATTGTTATCTTTAATTCAGTATCATTCCATGGTTTGGGAATAAATTTATATATTTCCCCTTCATTTATAGCCATAACAATTGAAGTAATATCGGCATATCCTGATAAAACTATTCTGACCGTTTCAGGCCAGTTTTTGCGCACTTCTTTAAGAAAATCAACACCTGACATTCCAGGCATTCTATAGTCAGAGATAATTATCTGGATATTTTCTTTCTTTAGAATATCAAGGCCTTGGATTCCCGAGGAAGCAGTAAGTATTTCATAATCCTCGTCAAAAAAAAGCCTTTTAATAGCCTTTAAAACATTTTCTTCATCATCAACACATAGTATTTTAATTTTTTCTTCCATTTTCTACTGCTCAACTACAGGTATCCGTATTGTAAAAGTAGTGCCTTTTCCGACTTCACTATCAACGCCTATAAGCCCTTTATGTTTATTAATAATATCGTAGGCAATACTTAGACCTAAACCAGTCCCTTTCCCGACTTCTTTTGTTGTAAAAAATGGTTCAAATATTCTTCCTATCTTATCTTGAGGAATTCCACAACCTGTATCAGAGATTGAAATGTTTATGAAGCCATCATCAGCCCATGTTTTTACAGAAATCTCACCTTGTTTTTCGATCGCATGAGCAGCATTGATGAGTATATTCATAAATACTTGATTTAACTGTCCCGGGTTGCATTTTGTTAGAGGTAAATCTCCGTATTCTTTAACAAGTTTAGCCCTGTATTTGATTTCATTCCACACAATATTAATTGTACTCTCGAGTCCTTCATTGATATTTGCCATTTTAAATTCTGCCTCATCAATTCTTGAAAAGCTTTTTAAGTCCTGAACAATATGTTTAACCCTATCTACACCATCAAGAGATTCTTTAATTAAGCTGTCAGAATCTTCAAGAATAAAATCTATTTTCAATGCTTTAATTTTATTCCAAATATCTTTAATAGCTTCAGAGGTAACTCCCTCCACTATCAATCTTGAATTTACTTCATTCTGGAGTTGCATGAATTCATTCAATCTCCTCATATATTTTTGCAGTGAATTAAGATTGCTCATAATGAATCCGATTGGATTGTTAATCTCGTGGGCTATGCCGGCAGCAAGCTGTCCTATTGAAGCCATTTTTTCCTGTTGAAGTACCTGAGCCTGTGTTGCCTTAAGCTTTTCATAAGCTTCTTCAACCTCTCTGTTTTTCTTTTCAAGCATGTTCATCATATTATTGAAATGCTCTCCGATTCTGAATATAGGATTTTCTGTTGCTTCTATATAGACAGGACAATGCTCGCAACGTCCGAGTTTCTGTGCAAAATCTCCCTGAACTTCACCACCGCAGTGGGTTCCCGAAATCTGCCAGCATCTTATATTATACTTTCCATAACATGGACAGGCAGTTTTTTTGCAATCAAGATTCTCGCTGCATGAAACAAGGTTTGGATTGTCAAATCTAACACTGAAACTCTGTTCTTTCTCAGCCTGAATAATAAGTTCTGAAAGTTGGTCTAAGGCAGACTCAAGTCTTTCCTTATGGTTTTGTAATTCAATATTTTGTGCACGGATTTTTTCCCTCTGGGCTCTTATTTCTTCGGCGGACGATTTAAGTCTTGTAATATCATAAAGTGTTACTACCTGACGGATTACTTTATTATTTTTTGTATAAATTTCATAAAAAGGATATATCTGGAGAAGCATCCATTTTTTTGTTCTATAATTATATAACTCAACTCCGCCATATAAATAGCAATCACCCGGCATAGGACTGAAACCAATATTATTTAAAATTACTTCCCATTTTTTATTTATTAAATCCCTGTATTCAAGTCCCGAAAGTTCAGTTAAGTAGTAATTGCATCTACATATCTTTCTTTCTTGATCTACAATCATTATTATTCTATCTATGAAATCAACTGCTGATTCCCATTCCTGTTTGGCCGTAGTAATTTCCTTAAAAAATTTTTCGGGGTCATCAGGATATTTTTTCACATACTTCCCGTTGATTTTAGATATTACATCTCCAGTATGTTCGATAGCGTTTTTTATTACTACACCAACTCTATCAGGTTCTGCAAAAGGCTTTTTGAGATAAAGGAATATATTCTGGGTTATCAGTTCATACGCGTTATCATCGTTATCTTGTTCGGTAATAGCTATGATGGGTACAATATCCGAAATCTCCCTGACTTTCTTTATGAATTCTATTCCAGATTCCCCTGGTAAGACAATATCAGAAATTATGAGATCGCTTCTGTATTTTTCATATAAATCAAGGGCATTAACAATACTTTCACATTCGTATATTTTATATCCCTCGGGTATGACACGCTCCTTTATCATATTTCTTATAAATGGGTCATCATCAATTATGAGAACACTTTTATTTTTAGCCATTATTTTTCTCTTCAAGACATTTTTCGCCTTTATTTATATTTATCGGTAAATAAAAAAAATAATTTAACCAAATATTACTCAAATAACATTAAACGTAACCCATGAAAATGTCATATAACTCGGAGGCTGTATCGCAATAGCATGTCATTTCGAGGAGTGCAAGAGGGAGATATAATCGAAAAATAAATTTTTAAGAAACGTCTAAAATTTTTGTGTTAATAAAAAAGTTTTAAGACAATATTTAAAATGCCTCCCACTAATATTGCAAAAGGGATTATAAGTGACATCATTAAAATTGCTGTTTTAATCCCGCGTTCTTTAATTATCATAAAAAAATTCGCAAGACATGGGACAAATAGAGTGAGGGTTGCAAGGCTTACTATAACTTGAATTTCATTCATAAGTCCCTGGCGTGCCATGTCAAATAGGCCTGCTGCCCCATAATCTCTTCTCAAAAATCCCATTATAAGAGCTTCAGTTGCTTTAGATGGCAATCCAAGAAACCCTACAACAACAGGAGAGGCGATACTCTCAATCCAAACAAGCAGATTCATTCTATCAAGAATGAACAGAATAAAAGTGCCGAGAACAAATAATGGTACTGCTTCTTTTAGATACCATTCTATTCTACTCAAGGTTTTCATTATTATATTTATCAAAGAAGGCACCCTTAATGGCGGAAGCTCTATGAAAAAGTCTGGTTTTTCACCCGGTACAAACCTGGCTGCAAGATAGCCTGTCAGCATAAGTACAATAATAATACAAGCAGCCCACCAGATAGTTGCCTTAACAGGAAGTGGACCGAGCATACCAAAGACTACGCCTAATTGAGCAGAACATGGTATTGCAAGAGCTATTAAGAAAGTAGCTATAATTTTTTCACGTTTCGTTTCAAGAATCCTTGTTGACATAGTTGCCATAGTTCCACATCCAAGGCCGAGAATCATTGGAAGTATAGCTTTTCCATTCAGTCCTATAGCCCGGAATACTCTATCCGATACAACAGCAAGTCTTGGTAAATAACCACTGTCTTCAAGAACCCCGAATGCTATAAAGAAAGTTGAAGTAATAGGAAGAATTATTCCAATAGCATAAGTTAGAGCCATAGTAAATATTCCATATTTGCCAATTAACATATCCTGAAAAAATCCTACGGGTAAAATAGCTTTAACAGATAATTCTATGATTGGGTTAATGTATCTACTGAATATTATTTCATCAAAAAAATCAACCATTAGGCCAGCACCAAATTTTCCGACAAATAGATAAAAGGCAGATATAACTAAAAGTAAAAGAGGTATCCCCCAGAAAGGATGTGTTGTCCAGTTATTAAGGATATGCAGAAATTTCCCTGTGTGAGTTGTACTTTGTTTTTGTACTGTTTTTACAATCTCCTCGGCAGTTTTAATTCTTGCATTGTTAATAATTGAAGAGATTGGTTCTTTCAGTTTTGACTGGGCTTCATCTCTGAGTTCTTCTATTTTCTTGATTTTATCTGAACTAAGATTAGCCATAAGCCAATTTTTAAGGCTCTCATCTCCTGACAATATCATTAAAGATATTGAACGTTGCGATATATTTGAATCAGGAATTAAAGAAGAGATTTTAGTCGCATATTCTTCAATTATAGAATTATAAATTGGATTGATTTCAGCTTTTCTCGGGTTTAATATTGCTTCTTTAAGTTGATTAATGCCTTTTTTTTGCGGAGCTATAGTTGCTACGACTTCTATATTCAGCAAATTGCTGAGTTTTTGATAATCAATTTCAATACCACGTGCTTTTGCTTCATCCTCCATATTCAGGTCAAGAATGCATGGCAGATTCATCTCAGAAAGCTGAATCAAAAGCATTATAGCTCTTTTTAAGTTTTTTGCATCAGCTACAAGAACAACAGCTTCAGCTTTTTCATTTATTAATATATCCCGTGTAACTTTCTCATCTTCACTCATTGGAGTTAAATTATTAACCCCTGGTGAATCAATCAAAATGAATTTTTTATCACCAATTGAAACATTTCCATATGAAACTTCAACAGTAGTTCCGGGATAATTGGAAACAGTAACATACTTGCCGGTTAGTAATCCAAAAATTACACTTTTACCAACATTTGGATTCCCGATCAGTATTACCTTACTATGTTGTTTTCCCTTTTGATGTCTATGTCTATATCTTTTTTGTTTTTCTATTTCATATTCTTCCTGCATTGTGCGCAATATCCCCTAATCTCCAATGTATGACTTTGGCCTTCAAAACCTTGTTTTTTGCATATTTTCTCTTGTAATTTCTCGAGTTCGTCGGAATAAAATTCGATCACTTTCCCGCATTCAATACAATGCATATGGTCATGGTGCTTGATTCCATAAGTACATTCATATATTGTACCTTTGTCTGTTTTTCCAACTATACTTATAAAGCCGCTTTTATGTAATAGGGTAAGTGTTCTATAAACAGAAGCCCGTGAAACTTTTAGTCCTGTTTGTCTTATCTGAAGATATAAAGAATCAGGATCAAAATGTCCGGCACATGACAATATTCTGTTAAGAACCACTGAACGCTCATTCGTCAAGCGTTGTCCGTGTTCTTTTAAAAAATTCGTAAAATCTTTTTTGCCCTTATTTAAATCTATCATAATAATTGAGATTGAGTCTCAATAACAATATAATACTTTTTACAATATTTTGTCAAATAAATTTTCAGTACTTGAATTTTACATTTTTGAAGAATTTATGCTATGGTTATCTTTCAGGAAAAGTATTATATTCTTCCTTAAGAAAAAGGGTTTGGAGGTTAATTTATGATTAGTAAAATAGTGCTTGCATATTCGGGAGGTCTTGATACCTCAGTTGCGATAAAGTGGCTTAAAGAAAAATTTAAAGCAAAAATTATAGCTTTCTGCGCTGATTTAGGACAGGGAGAAGATCTTGAGGAAGTAAGAAAAAAAGCGATAAAAACTGGCGCATCAAAAGCCTATATTGAAGATTTGCGTGATGAATTCGTAAAAGATTATATATTTCCCATGCTGAGGGCAAATGCTGTTTATGAAGGAACTTATCTGCTTGGCACTTCAATTGCAAGGCCATTGATTGCAAAAAAACAAATTGAGATAGCAAAAAAAGAAAATGCTGAGGCTGTTGCTCATGGAGCTACAGGAAAAGGCAATGACCAGGTAAGGTTTGAACTTACTTATTACGCTTTACAGCCTGATATTAAAGTCCTGGCTCCATGGCGTGAATGGCCTTTTGATTCAAGAAGATCGCTAATTGAGTATGCAGAAAAAAACGGGATACAAGTTACTGCAACAAAGGAGAAACCTTACAGTATTGATAGAAATCTTTTTCATATAAGTTATGAGGGCGGGATACTTGAGGATCCATGGAAAGAACCTCCTTCGGATATGTTTACAATGATAACACCTCCTGAAAAGGCTCCTGACAAGCCAGTCTATATTGAAATTTCATATGAAAAAGGGAATCCTGTTGCTATAGATAACAAACGCATGTCACCGGCAAAGTTACTTGAAAAACTAAATTTAATCGCGGGCAGTCATGGTATAGGCAGGGTAGATGTAGTTGAAAATAGATATGTTGGGATTAAGTCAAGAGGAGTTTATGAAACACCCGGTGGAACAGTATTGCATATTGCACACAGAGCTATTGAATCAATTACGCTTGATAGAGAAATAATGCATCTAAAAGACTCCCTTATAACCAAATACTCGGAACTTGTTTATTATGGATATTGGTTTTCACCCGAACGCATTGCTTTGCAAAACATGATTGATAATATCCAAAAGGATGTTACAGGTATAGTCAGGTTGAAACTTTACAAAGGCAATTGTTATGTGACAGGAAGAAAATCACCTTATTCTCTTTATAACACAAAACTTGCAACCTTCGAAAAAGAACAGGTTTACAATCAAAAAGATGCAGAAGGTTTTATTAAAATCAATGCCTTGAGGTTGAAACTTCCAAAATTCAGGTCATAATATGTCTGATTTAAAATATTGGCTTGCGCTTATAATGACTTCAGATATCGGTCCTATAAGAGCAAAAAAACTTCTTACAGTTTTCAAGAATCCTAAGAAAATATTTGATGCAGATTTCAAAGATTTGTCCGAAATTGACGGGATTAGTCAGAAAGCTGCAAAAAAAATAGTTTCTTTTTCTGAATGGGATATTGTAGAAAAATATATCAATATTATTAATGAAAAGAATATAAAAACAATTTGTATAAATGATTCAAATTACCCGGTTCTTCTGAAAGAAATAAGCGATGCTCCTGTTGTTTTGTTTATTAGAGGTGATATAATGCCAAATGACAGATTCTCTCTGGCAATTGTTGGTTCAAGAAAAATGACATCCTATGGGGCATTGGTAGCCGAAAGATTTTCAGAAGAATTGTCATCAATTGGTTTGACAATTATAAGCGGAATGGCAAGAGGAGTTGATTCGATTGCCCATAGAGGAGCGATAAAAGCAAATGGGAGAACTATAGCAGTTCTTGGCTCGGGCGTCGATGTTGTTTATCCTCCAGAAAATAAAAATCTTTTGGAAAAGATAGTAGAACATGGTTGCATAATAAGTGAGTTCTTACCGGGAACAGACCCTGATAAAGAGAATTTTCCAAAACGAAACAGGCTTATAAGCGGCCTTTCTCTCGGTGTACTTGTTGTTGAAGCTGTATATGATAGCGGCGCATTAATTACAGCAAGATTTGCTAATGAATATGGAAGAGAAGTTTTTGCTATTCCAGGTGCGATTACTTCCAAAACCTCAGAAGGAACAAATAACTTGATTAAAGAAGGTGCGATGCTTGTACAGAAACCTGATGACATAATTAAGGAACTCGCTCCGGTATTAAAAGGTTTTATAAAAACAGAAAATAAAGTAAAGATTGAACTTAGTAATGACGAAAAGATATTATGTAGTCTGCTTTCTGGTGAACCCAGACAGATTGATGATATAGCGCGTCAGAGCAGTTTTCCTGCATCAAAAGTGCTCGGAATACTTCTCGGGCTGGAACTCAAGGGTATTGTTAAACAAATTACTGGAAAGAGGTTTTATTTAGCATGAATAATCTTGTGATAGTTGAATCTCCTGCCAAAGCAAGGACAATCAATAAAATTCTTGGCAAGGAATTTATTGTAAAAGCATCAATTGGCCATATTAAAGATTTGCCTGAAAATGATCTGGGAGTTGATATTGAAAACAGCTTTGAGCCCAAATATGTGGTCATACCGGGCAAAGAAAAAATAATTAAAGAACTCAAAAAAGCCTCGAAAGAGGCTGATAAAGTTTTTCTTGCTCCTGACCCTGACAGAGAAGGCGAAGCTATTGCATGGCATATAGCAACAGAAATTGCAGAAAAAGAAAAACCACCAATCAATGAAAAGATTTATAGAATAATTTTCAATGAAATAACCGAAAAGGCTGTAAAAGAAGCAATTAAGAAACCTGAAAAAATTGATATGAAAAAAGTAGATGCCCAGCAGGCACGCAGAGTGCTTGACAGGCTTGTTGGATACGGACTCAGCCCTTTGTTATGGAAAAAAATAAGAAGAGGATTAAGTGCCGGGAGGGTTCAATCTGTAGCCGTAAGGCTTATCGTAGAAAGAGAGCGAGAGATTAATGAATTTAAATCCGAAGAATACTGGAGTATTATCGCTGATTTTGAAGGCTCTGTAAAACCTGCTTTCCAGGCAAAACTCTCAAAAATTTTAAAAGAAAAATCAGAGCAAAAGTTTCTTGTTCCAAACAGTGAAAAAGCAAACAAAATAGTCTCGGATTTGAAAAATAGTCTTTTTATATTAAGCAACATAGAGAAAAAACATAGAAAGAGGATGCCTTATCCTCCCTTCATAACAAGCACACTTCAGCAGGAAGCTGTAAGGAAACTTAAATTCACAGCTAAAAAAACTATGATGGTAGCACAGGAACTTTATGAAGGTATTGAACTTGGCGGAGAAGGTTTTGTCGGATTAATAACCTATATGAGAACTGATTCATATCGTGTAGCGCCAGAGGCTCAGAAATGGGCAAGGGAATTAATAGCTAAAAATTTCGGAAGGGATTATGTACCTGAGAAGGCTCCTGTTTATAAAAGTAAGGATACAGCGCAGGAAGCACATGAAGCCATCAGACCAACTTATGCTGATAAAAATCCAGAGATCGTTAAACCATTTCTTACAAAAGACCAATATGCCCTTTATTCATTAATCTGGAAAAGATTTATCGCAAGCCAGATGTCGCCTGCTCAACTTGATCAGACAACTTTTATTATTAATGACGATAAAGAAAATTATGAATTCCGTGCCACCGGTACTGTTATACGTTTTGACGGTTTTATGGCGCTTTATACAGAAGGTAAAGATGAGATTGAGGAAGAGGAAGGGTTTACGCTACCGGCATTAAAAGAAGGTGAATCTTTAAGACTTCTAAAAATACAGCCAAAGCAGCATTTTACACAGCCTCCGCCGCGTTATACTGAAGCAACACTTGTTAAAACTCTTGAAGAAAAAGGCATTGGCAGGCCAAGCACATATGCAACGATACTTTCTACAATTCAGGATAGAAAGTATATCTTGAAGACAGACGGAAAATTTTATCCGACTGAACTTGGAATTTTAGTAAATGATTACCTTGTCGAAAAATTTCCCGAACTATTGAATGTTAATTTTACAGCAAAAATGGAAAATGAACTTGACCTGATTGAAGAAGGAAAAATGAAGTGGGTAAAAGTAATAAATGATTTTTTCAAGCCCTTTAAAAAAGGGCTTTCTGAAGCAGTAAAATCAACAGATACTGTTAAACCAAAAGATATACCTACCGATATTACCTGCGAAAAATGTGGCAAAGCAATGGTTATAAGATGGGGAAGACATGGAAGATTCTTAGCCTGTACCGGATTTCCGAGATGTAAAAATACAAAACCTCTGTCCGGAAATGGAGATAACGGACAATTAGAAGAACAAAATGTTCATAAAACAGATGAAAAATGCGAAAAATGCGGTTCACCCATGGTATTAAAAAAAGGAAGATACGGGAATTTTCTTGCATGCTCCAGATACCCTGAATGTAAAAACGCAAAGCCTCTATCAACTGGCGTTAAATGTCCCGAAGATGGTGGAGATATTGTAGAAAGACGTTCAAAAAGAGGGCGTATTTTCTGGAGTTGCAGTAATTACCCGAAATGTAAATTTGCATCATGGAACAAACCTTTTCAGCAAGAATGTCCGAAATGCAAAGCCAGAATACTTTATCAAAAAAAGGACAAAAATGGTGAGATAATAATTTTCTGTAAAAATAAAGATTGTGGATATAAAGATACACTAAAAGAATAAACTTGACATAGTAAAAAGACACAAAATAATACAATATTTAAATAATAATGAAACCATTCATAATAGGAATCGCTGGAGCACATAGCGGTTCGGGTAAAACAATCGTAGCCTGCGAGATATTAAGAAAAATAAAAGGTTTGTCTGCTATAAAATACACAAAATCATCTCTATATTCTTCTATTATTGATAATCCTCTAATATTATCCGAAAAAGGCAAAGATACTGCCAGAATGCTTAAAGCAGGAGCAGAAAAAGTTCTCTGGATTCAATCACCACCGGAAGAATTGACATCTTTAATAAATATTGCTATAAGTATGCTGACTGGCTGTAAAGGTATAGTTATAGAAGGTAATAGTGCTGTAAAAGCAGCAAATCCTGATATCTTGATTTTTATTTCACGTGATATAAAAAAAATTAAACCCGGGGCTGATATTTTAATGAAAAAAGCAAATATCTTAATTTACAACGGGACTGACATTCCCGATAATCTTCATAATAAAAATAAGTTTACCATTGGTGATATAGATGGCTATATGAAATCTTTGAAGAATTTATTGAGTAAAATAGAAATCTAATATATAATCAACCTATATTGCAATTTTAAAATAAAAAATGCTGGGCTGTTCCCTGATTCAATCGGGGGGTATGGAAATTTTATTCATATAAAATGGAGGTTAAAATGAAAAAGGGTGTATTTACAATATGTTTTATCTGTCTTCTTATTCCTCTTATTTCGTTTGCAGGCACTCCGCTTGATTCTGTAAAAGCACAAATTAATAAAGTTCTCGATGTATTGCGTGATCCTTCATTAAAAGGTGAAGCAGGCAAAAAAACAAAAAAAGCAAAAATTAGACATATTTCTGATAGCTTTTTTGATTATACAGAACTTTCAAAGAGAACTCTCGGGCAAAATTGGAGCAAATTAAATGCCCAACAACAGGAAGAATTTATCAGTCTATACAAGCAAATTCTTGAAGATGCATATGCTGATAAAATCGTAACATATACAGACGAAAAGGTGAATTTTGGTAAAGAAACTCAATTAACCGAAAAGACCGTTGAAGTTCAGACTGTGGTCTTAACTAAGAAAGCTGATATACCAATAAACTATAGAGTTATTCAAAAAGGTGATGAATGGAAAGTTTACGATGTTGTTATTGAAGGAGTCAGCTTGATAAGCAATTATAGAACTCAGTTTAGAGAAATACTCTCCAATAAAACTCCTGAGGCTTTGCTCGAAACCTTACGTAAAAAGGTGGGAAAAGCTTAAATACTATATAGGGAGGGATAATAATGAAAACCTTATCCTTTGTTTCAATGTTATTACTTTTTCTGTTTTGCTTTTCTACTCAATCATACCCTGAAACTTTATCTTCTTCTGAAGCAAAAATTACCCAGCCTGTTGACATTTCAAATCCTCAGGAATCAGAACAAGAAATCAAATTAAATGCTACGGAAGTAAAATCAGGGACTATAAAGGCTGAAACATCACCAGAAAATGCAAAAAAAACCGGGAACTTTGTTCAAGAGACTTCTAAACAAGAAGTAATTGAAGAAGAAGAAAAAGATGAAACAGTTAAGATAGCAGATCCTCTTTATCCCTGGAATAAGGCAATGTATCATTTTAATGACAAACTTTATTTCTGGGTTTTAAAACCTGTTTCACAAGGATATTCAACAGTATTACCTGAAGATATGCGCATTGCTGTAAGTAATGCTTTTTATAATATTACAACACCCGTTCGTTTTGTAAGTAGTGTACTACAATTAAAAATAAAAGATTCTGTCAATGAATTGATCAGGTTGCTATATAATTCCACAGCAGGAGTGCTCGGGCTTGTTGATGCTGCAAAAGAAGATTTGAGCATTTCAAGGAAAGAAGAAGATTTAGGACAGGTTTTAGGTTCATATGGAATAGGGCATGGTTTTTATATAGTCTGGCCATTTATTGGCCCGTCTTCCTTAAGAGATACTTTTGGAAAGATAGGAGATGGCTTTCTTGACCCTGTAAATTATGTCAGCCCTGTTGAATCATCATTAGGTATAACAGCTTATGACAAAGTAAATACTGTATCCTTACATATAGGAGATTATGAAGACCTTAAAAAATCAGCAATAGACCCGTATGTATCAATAAGAGACGCTTACACTCAATATAGAAAGAAAAAAGTAGAGGAATAAAGTTCTTCTGTATGGAGAATGCAAGTTTTGGCTTGATCCAATTCGTCTTGCCCGGAATAAAGGAGTTGTACCATATAGCTTGCGTTAAATCGAAAAGCTTGTTTATGAACATAAGACATTTTTGAAGGAAAAGTATTATGAGTGGCGCAGTAATTGAGAAAGAAACATCAGTTGAGCCTGCTGCAATAAATGCCTGGGCAGAGGGCAGGAGGATATTTGTCGAACTTACTGATGGCCGTATTACCAGTTTCCCTGCTGACCGATTCAGGCTGTTAAAGGCTGCTTCCGATGACCAGCTTAAAAAAGTTGAATTGAGGCTAAACGGATATGCACTTCGGTGGGAAAAGCTTGATGAAGATATTACCATTCCCGGCATTGTTGCAGGTAAATTCGAATTACCATAAAATTCAATCACTAATGCCGCAAGTACTGCTAAACAGAGTAGCTTAATTGAATACTATCCTCCATTCTCACTCAATTAGCATATCTTGCTTCAAGTCACTTCTTTTTTTTATAAATATTACCTCTTAACCCGATCTCAACAATATTTACTCTTAAATCGGCTTCAACTACCTGATATATAATTCTTATTTTCCCTGTGCGATATCTCTAAAGTCCTTCAAGTTTTCCGACCAGTTTCTTTATGTTAACGTTAACAAAAGGATTTATTTCAAGTGAATCAATTGCTTTGTTAATCCTTTTTTGATTTTGTACGGATTGTTTTTCATAAAAATCTATAGCCCTGTCCGCAAGAATAACTTCATACATTTTTTCTTACATTTCTCCAAGTTTTAAACCTCTTAGCCTTAATGTCTTCAATCCCAGCCTTTATTCCTTTTAGCAACCTTTCATCAGCAAGAATCTCTTGAGTAGCTTCTATTTCTTCTTTATGAGCAAGATATTCGACAAAATCAATAACCTTTATAAGTTTACCTTTGGGCAACTTGTTTATTTTGTCAAAAGCTCTTTTTTTAGTTCTGCTGTTGCAGGCATTATCAAACCTCCTTATGAAGTTTTATAAATCTATTATATCCTATTTTTTCAGAAAAACATTCCTTTAAATATTACAAATAATTTCAGCTACCTACGATATTATTACCATCTTCCAGCAATACTGGATCCTGTCTTCAGGACAAGATTATTTCAGCATCTACAGTATTTATGAGACATTATGGCATTATCTGCACTTTTCGGGTAACCGTTGCCCGCCTTGCTTCAAGGTAATTTATTTGCTTTGCCTTGAAACTCATCAGGGCAGTCAGTAGATTATCTGTGTTCTGTTAGCTATAGTTAATATCTTTATGATAAAATTGTAAAGTTTGTCCAATATTTTTTTCTTTGGAGGTTTTGCCATGAAAACGGCGACCGCTACCGCTGAAGTTTTTTTTACAGCTTTCAAAAGTCTTAGCCAAAAAGAAAAGGAGATATTTTTTGAAAAGATTTTTTCTGATTCAGAACTACGTGAAGATCTTATTGATATAGCTTTGATTGAGAAAGCAAAAAAAGTAAAAGGCAAGCCTGTTTCAGCAAGGGATTATTTTATCAGACGGCAAAAAGCTAAAGAAGCAGCGTGAGCATTTATAATGTTCAAATAATGCCTCAATGTCAAAAAGACCTTGATAGATTTACTGAAAAAAATATAATTTATTCGATTGGTAAGGGACAACGGCGTATTCTATATTTATCAACTACAACTATCGAATTAGATATTTTTTCTTCCTTTATATTATCAAGAACCCTCTTGAGGAGATCGAGCATTTCCTGTTCATTATAATTTCCGCCTCTGAAAAGAATAATTCCGGGGTCTTTGGAACGGCTTATTGTAAGTAGTTGCGGAAAGTCGAGATCGGCTGTAATTATAATTCTTTCATGTTTTCTTGCTTCATTAAGAATATCTTTATCTTTTGTTTTATAAAGTCCAATATCAGAGGCATGAACAGCATCATGGCCTTTTTCATTGAGCCATTTTGCCAGTTGCGGAGAGACAGGCATATCAACAAGAAACTTCATGCAAACTCCATAATCTCCTCATCAGCAAGACATGCTGCATATCCTAAGGCCTCATTAATGTCCTCGGCTTCAAGATATGGATAAGCTTTCAATATGGATTCTTTTGTCTCACCAGCAGACAAAAGGCCAAGAATCCGGGAGACAGGAAAACGCAAGCCTCGTATACATGGCTTGCCGGAACATACCTCAGGGTCAACAGTTATTCGTTTAAATTTCATAGACACCTCCTGAAATCATTTTAACACAGACAATTTATCTGTTCATATGGGATATTTCCATCCCCACTCAACCAGCGTAATTCCCATATAGCAGGCAAGTGTTTAGTAAGCATTGCCGAGAATGAGGCTGCTTATAAAAATCTTCCAATCTCTTCTACTCATGCCATTAAACTGATGTGCACCTCTTCTCAGATAGGCAGTGGTGATGAAGGGGTCTAATTTGATTGAGAGAAATAGAAAAATCACTAGCTCGCTTTTTGTGAGAAACCATGCTGTTACCTTACCCAATTTCTTGCTTCCTTCATATCCTTTCAATTTTTTGATTGCTTCAATTCCCAGCCAGTCCCGCTTTGACCAGTCATAAATGGTCATTGTCAGTATGTTGGCAAGGAAGGCGAGAAACGTCATAATCAAACCGCCCTTGAGGATATCAGACGTGATATTTGGCCCGACAGTTGTCGAGTAATCATATGTTATTTCCTCACCCTTTTAAATGTCTCTTAATGCAAAAAGCTCACTCCTTTTTCTTAAACCAGCATTAGGCTCACAGCTATGATTGAAGGCCCGTGACAAGTCGTCAAGATCAAGATACAGTGCAAGACCAATCTGGAGAGGATCATCAGCAATTTCCCCTCCTTCCTTAACTCTTCTTATGCATTCTTCTAACGAAATTATTTCACCATTTAGAACATGAATGATTTGTCCATGCTTTATATTTTCACCAGCAAATACACCAAGCCCATATTTTTTTGTATTACGGATTTTCAGTTGTGGACTCTGGCAGCTACCTGTTATGCCCATGTTGAAATCTCCATTGCAATGCTGTATTCTATTGTGATAATCTTAATCAGGAGAAGGAGATGAGGAGTGAAAACAGCCCACAAGATAACCCTTGAAATCCCAGATGAATTTCTTAAAGAGATCGCCGATTTCAAAAAACAGGCGCATATCACTGACGATAAGGCCGCCATTCTTGAGCTTATAAAATATGCCCTGACGCTGCCTCCGTATTTTGCCCGTTTTGACTGGGAAAAAGCCGAAGAAGAGGCCGACGCTGATATCGCAGCCGGTAAGGTAAAGTCCTTTTCAACTGTTGACGAGTTTCTTGCCGATCTCAAGGCATGAGGATTGAACGGGCCGAATCTTTTAAAAAGGACTTCCTGCAACTTCCCCCTCATATTCAAAAGCTTTTCGCGAAAAAGATAAGGCTTTTTATCCAAAACGTTCAGCATCCATCCCTGAGGGTCAAGAAGATGCAAGGCCATGAAAACCGATGGGAGGCCAGTATCAACATGTTTTACCGATTCACCTTTGAGATTCATAAAGACCGCTATCTTTTCCGCCGCATCGGCCCGCATGATGATGTCCTGAAGAATCCTTGACCCCAAAATCCGAAAGACATCTAAGCACCTCGTCTTCAAGCTCCAAAGGTAATTTATTTGCTTTATTATGAAGATAATCAGAGCAGTCATCAGATAGTCTGGACTATTAATTTCTGCAAACTAAAACTTGAATATTGTGATAGAATAAAACAAATTCAAGGAGGTGTTTAAATGTTACGCTCTGTAATCGGTGTATATAATGGAAACAAGCTTGCATTAAAAGAAAAAGTTAAAGTAAATAAACCAGTTGATGTATTAGTTACTTTTCTCAATGAAGATAAGGTTTCTTTACAAAAAAGAGTACTTCTTAAAAAGCTATTACATAGGAAACCCATTAAAATTAAACCGTTAAAAGTAAAAGATTTGATCGCTGAAGGCAGGAAATAACTTTGAAGCTGATTGTAGATTCTTCTGTATCACTTAAATGGTGGCTTGATGATGAAGAATATATAACAGAATCGAAGTTTTTACTTAATAAGATTATTGAAGATGAAGTTGAATTAACCCAAAAAATGCATTTGAAATAATGCAGATGTTGCGAGAAAATTTATTTTTCGATACCTTAGTGTACGTTTAAAGATGATTTACCATGAACTTTTTTATTCATTGCCAATAAATATCTTTTGATATAAAAATTATCGAG
>DYFC01000004.1 GCA_020725385.1 Nitrospira japonica
ACTTATGGGATTGGTTACATCAAAAAACAATATAAAAAAGAAAGGTAATTTCGTTTATAATTTTAATGAGGCAACAGAGAAACTTTTCGTTTAGATTTTTATGTGAGGCAACAGGTAAGACTTTAATATCAGGTTTTATTCTTTTAAGTTCTTCATAAACTTCTTTTCCGTTTTTTCTTGGCATTATAACGTCAAGGATAACTAAGTCCACACCACTTGCATTTTTACTAAATACATTAATGGCTTCCTGCCCATCCGAGGCTTCCAGCACTTTATATCCTGCTCGTTCAAGAATTTTTTTTGTAAGATCCCTCACATGAATGTCATCTTCAATAACAAAAATGGTCTCGTTTCCTCCGGATAGCATTATTTGTTCTATCTTCCGTTCCTGTTGGGGTTTTGACTTAATCAATGGCAAATAGATTTTAAAAGTTGAACCCTTTCCTAATTCACTGTAAACATTAATAAATCCATCATGTTGTTTAACAATTCCATATACCATAGCAAGTCCGAGACCTGTTCCTTTACCCACCTCTTTGGTAGTAAAGAAAGGATCAAATATGCGTTCCTTCGTCTTTTCATCCATTCCTTCACCTGTATCTTCAACAGATATTACTGCATATTCACCGGTTCTTCCAAATCCATAAGCATTTGAAACCTCTTCAACAATATTTGCCTTAGAAGTTCTTATAATAAGTGTGCCTCCATCCGGCATTGCATCTCTTGCATTAGTAGCAAGATTCATGAGAGCCTGCTCTATTTGTGTTGTATCTGCCATTACAATAAGGTCTTCTTCTGTTAGATTTGTTACGAGTTCGATATCCTCACCAATAAGTCTTACAAGAAGTTTTTCAAGAACTATTATAATTTCATTAATATTCACAGGCTTTGTATGTATTATCTGGGTTCTGCTGAAAGCAAGCAATGCATGCGTGAGATTTGCTGCTCTTTTGGCTGATTTCAATATGTAGTCTATATAATCATTTATTTCTTCGCTTGAATTCAAGGCTAACTCAGACTGTAATAGATGTCCGTAACCTACTATAGCAGTCAAAATATTATTAAAATCATGGGCTATTCCTCCGGCAAGCTGACCTATCGCTTCCATTTTCTGTGCTTGAAGAAGCTGCCTCTCGAGCCTTTTGCTTTCGGTAATATCCCG
The DNA here is from genome assembly GCA_020725385.1 of Nitrospira japonica. Taxonomy (GTDB): domain Bacteria; phylum Nitrospirota; class Thermodesulfovibrionia; order Thermodesulfovibrionales; family SM23-35; genus DYFC01. Next base: position 1,163 of record DYFC01000004.1, read on the forward strand.
CGAAATAACAAGAATACCCGATGGTTCACCATCTTTGTCCCGCAATGCAACATTAGCAGTACAATGAAAATAAAGTGTCTTACCCTCCTTTGTAGTAATATCTATATCGTTTTCATGTGGTTTACTATCCTCAAAAGCACGGGCAACAAAACAAGGTTGATTCTCACAACTCTCTGTTCTTTCAAAAAATACTGCATAGCATTTTTCCCCGATTATATTTTGACCGAATGTATCTTTTGCAATATCATTTGCCCATATAATATTGAACCCCCTGTCAATCATTACCATGTAATCATTAATTGAAGAAAGCATTGCATTAAGTTTTTCTTCGCTTTTCTTTAAAGCAATTTCTGCCTTTTTTCTGATTGTTATATCTTTAAAATCTTCGACAATTCCAATAAATTTACCCGCAGGATCTCTAAAAGGTGTTGCAGTAACTATACAAGGAATTCCTGTTCCATCCTTCCTAATTCGTACAGCTTCAAATTCTATATGTTCTTCACCGTTCATTATTCTTTTTAATGAGCATTGTTCTGTATGGCACTGCTGACCAGAAAAAACTTCATAGCATTTTTTACCTTTTGCCTCTTCTTTTGAGACACCCGACATTTTTGCAAAAGTTTCGTTAACTCTTAATATATTACAATCCTTATCAATTAATCTTATGCCATCGGCAGCAGTATGAAAAACCTGTCTCAATTCAGCATAGGCAAGTTGTGTTGTTTCCTCTGCTTTTTTTCGCTCATTTACATGACTTAATAATGGCCTGAATCCGAAAAAATACAATACAGGTGAAAGTATCAGTACTAATAATGCAGCATCGAGAAAAGCCCATGTCTGAATTGAAATAGGACAAACAAAAGAAAGTATCGTCATAATTAATGCTTCTGCAAGAAAAACTGAAAGTCCTATTATGAATACAAGTCCTAAAGGGGATCGATATATTTTATTTTGTGTCTTTATTTTGAGATAAGTATCTTTATCCCCCATATTTTCCCCTAATCATTAAAGTACGTCTAAAACTTTGGATTTATATAAAGTATAAAGCATTTGCTATGTTAAAATCCAGTTCTAATTTTCCATATTTTACTAAAACCCGGATTATGCATATTTAAGTTAAAATAAAAAATGTTTTCTAAAAAAAGCTTTTCTTCATTAAAAGTTAGAGACTTTAGACTATTCTGGTTCGGCCAGTTGATTTCTCTATCCGGCACATGGATGCAATCTGTGGCACAATCATGGCTTGTATATGAGTTGACCAGGTCTCCTTTTTATCTCGGGTTGGTTGCAGCCTCAGGCACATTGCCAATACTCTTATTCACACTTGCAGGTGGAATTGTTGCTGATAGATTCAGGAAAAGAAATCTTTTACTAGTTACACAAGCTCTATCTATAATACCTGCTCTGCTTCTTGGATTACTTACGGATTTCAATATAATAAAAGTGTGGCAGGTAGCTGTGCTCGCAGGCATATTAGGAACAATAAATGCTTTTGACATCCCTGCAAGGCAGTCCTTTATGTCAGAACTTGTCGGGAAAGACAACATTACCAATGCCATAGCTTTGAATTCCGCTGCATTTCATGGCGCAAGAATGATAGGGCCGGTATTTGCAGGAATTGCAATTGCCCGTATAGGACTGCCCGCGTGCTTTTATCTGAATGCAATCAGTTTTATTGCTGTTATAATTGCCCTTTCAATGATAAAAACAATGGGTGAAAAACATGAAACCACAGAGAGTGTCACAAAATCTTTTTTTGAAGGACTGCAGTTCATAAAAAAACAATCAGACATTTTCAGGTTAGTAATAATGATTACAATCTTCAGTCTGATTGCAATGCCTTTCATTACTCTATTGCCGGTTTTTGCCGGTGAAATATTCAGTAAAGGTGCAGAAGGTTTCGGGTTACTTGTAGGTGCAACCGGAGCTGGTGCCCTATCAGCAGCCCTATTTCTTGCATTCAAAGGCGATATAGGGAATAAAACTGAATTTATGGCTTTTTCAGCTTTCTGCATCTCGATTCCGCTTTTATTATTTTCACTATCAAAGAACTTTCATTTTTCTGCTTTTATACTCTATCTTATTGGATTCGGGCTTGTTAGTTTCCTTGCAACTGCAAACAGTTTTATACAGCTTTCTTCTCCTGACAATTTAAGAGGAAGGGCTATGAGTGTTTATACATTTGTCTTTCTCGGCACAGCGCCCTTAGGCAATGCTTTAATTGGAACAGTTGCTGATTTAATAGGTGCTCCATTAGCAATAAACATATCGGCGATAATTTGTATTATCGTAGCTGTTGTCTATTGCATGAAAATATGCAGAAAATAGTAGTATATTAGCTATATGAAAATTCTTGCTATAGAAACATCAACAATGCTTGGCGGAGTTGCAATTATGGATGATTCAAAAGGTTTAATTGCAGAAGTACGTCTTAATGTGAAATCAACCCATTCAGAAAGACTAATGACAGAGATAGAAAACCTGCTCAGGCAATCATTACTTAATATAACCGAAATAGATGTATTCGCAGTTTCAATTGGTCCAGGCTCTTTCACAGGACTTAGAATAGGATTAAGTACAGTCAAGGGTTTATCTTTTGCAACAGGCAAACCGGTTGTATCAGTTCCAACACTTGAAGCATTCGCATGGAACTTCCCTTTATGCCGGCATCCAATATGCCTGCTTCTTGATGCCCGCAAACAAGAAGTTTATGCAGGTGTTTTTAAGTGGAATGACCATAAGTTAACCAAAATATTACCAGAAACAGCGATTAGCATAAAAAACTTACTGGAAAATGAAATCTTTTTAAATAAAATAGTTGTTTTTTCTGGTGAGGGGTGTAGTTTATACAAAGAAGAAATACTAAATAGAATGGGTCAAAATGCTGTTTTTGCTTCTCCAGAGAAAATGGTTCCCCTACCTTCAAATGTTGCTTACCTTGGCTTAAGAAAAGCCTTAAAAAATGAATTTGCTAATCCAATCAGTCTTGTTCCATTTTATATAAGGAAATCCGAGGCTGAAATAAAAGTGAATGGGAAATAAATTAGTTATTAGGGACATGGTTGAAAAAGACATACCTTCTGTAATGGAGATTGAATTAAATTCCTTTAGCACACACTGGTCGGAACAATCTTTCATTAATGAAATTTATAAAAAATATGCCATTACAAGAGTTGCCGAATTCGAAAGTTTAATCATAGGTTATATATCGGTAAACTATCTTTTTCATGAAGCACATTTATTAAATCTTGCAGTCCACAAAGACTTCAGAAGAATGGGTGTTGCAACCGCTCTCTTGAAAAACGTCTTGCACGAACTCAAGAAGAAAGGATGTATTTTTATATATCTTGAGGTAAGAGCATCAAACATTGGAGCTCAAAAATTTTATGAAAGATTCGGATTTACTATTCAGAGCATAAGAAAAAAATATTACGGGAATCCGGATGAAGATGCGCTTTTGATGATGGCAAGAATCAACGACGGATTAAATCAATAATTATTCCCATACACCATCTATTTTATAACTGCATTTTGGACACGTGTTTTTTAATAATTTGTTTTCAATAATACTAAAACCCAGACGTTTTATGAGCATCTCTTTACAATTCGGGCAATAAGTATTTTCACCACCTTCACCAGGAACATTACCCTCGTAAACATATTTAAGTCCTGATTCAAATCCAATCTCTCTTGCTCTTCTTAAAGTTGAAACAGGAGTTCTTGGTTTATCCATAAGTTTATATGTGGGATAGAATTGGGTTACATGCCAGGGGATAGACGGACTAACAGAATATATGAATTCCGCAATATTGTGTAAATCTTCTTCAGAATCATTGAGTCCGGGGATAATAAGAGTTGTAACCTCTACCCATACACCTAATTCTTTCATAAGTTTTATTGTCTCTTTTACAGGCTCAACCTTTGCTCCGCATATATTTTTGTAAAATTCATTATCACCTTTCAGGTCAATATTATTACCATGAAGATATGGCGCGATTGTTTTCACAGCTTCAGGTCCGGTATAACCATTGCTGACAAATACATTTTTTAGACCTTTTTGGTGTGCAAGTCTTGCACAGTCATAAGCAAATTCAAAATAAATTGTTGGTTCGGTATACGTATATGAAATACTCCTGCTACCACTTATAACTGCTGAAGCAACTACATCCTCGGGTGTAACAACCTGCCCAGGTATGTCACCACCGTGCTCTTTGGGATATTGTGAAATCTCAAAATTCTGACAATGTTTACAATGAAAATTACAACCGACTGTCGAGATAGAAAATGATGTGGTTGATGGCAGAAAATGAAATAAAGGCTTTTTTTCTATTGGATCTATATGCATGGCAATAAGTCTGCCATAAACAAGACTGTATAAAATACCATCCCTGTTTTCTCTTACAGCACAAATACCTCGCTTACCTTCTTTAATGATACAATGATGAGCGCACAAAAAACACTTAACTTTTTTCTCCTCAAGCTTTTCATAAAACATAGCCTCTTTCATGATAGGAAATTATATCAATATTTAAAATTAACTTCAAACCAATTTTGAATATTTTATATCTGTTCATTATAATTAACTCTGACAAAAATATCCCTAAAAGGCAGACAATGTTATAATGTAATAATATGACAGTTTATTTTTCAAAGAGATATTATTTACAAAAATGACCAATTTTTATAGAAAATTTCTATCAAGAATCATTGTTCTATCATCTATTATTTACTTCATTATTGAAAGAAGATTGCCTGCTCAAGACATAGTTTTCTTAAATATAATATTAATCATTTATTCACTTGATACAAAGAATGTTTTTTCAAAATTTTTGCGTGATTGGGCACCTGTAATGGTTTTCATATTCTGCTATGAATTTTTAAGAGGGCATGCATATATTTTCCATAATTTTATGAATATACAGGTACATAAAACAGAACTCCTGGAAATAGAAAAGTTAATTTTTGGTAATCCTATACCGACCGTTATAATGCAACGCTTAACACAGGTTAATCCAACATCACTTGATGTTCTATTCATTATTATTTATAGTTCCTTTTTTTGGGGAGCAATTTCTATAGGAATAATACTCTGGTTTAAATCACATGAATTTTTTAAGGTCTTTAGAAATGGATACCTATTACTATGTTTTATGGGTTTATGTACATATATTTTATATCCTGCTTATCCACCATGGATGGCATCCCAGGAAGGATATCTACCAATCCTTGAAAGGAGTGCATGGGAAAAACTACAAATGGGCAAATTCTTATCCCTTGTGTTTGATAAAGTTGGTTATAATCCTGTTGCCCCTATGCCTTCTTTACATGCAGGATGGGCTTTTTATTCATCCATTATGTTTGACTTATTTTTTAAAAGGTGGTGGTCCAAACTAATATATCTATATCCTTTATTAATGGGGACATTTATTGTTTATAGCGGAGACCATTACGTTGTTGACATTATTGCCGGATTTGCTTATGCAATTTCAGCTGTTTTATTATTAAAAATAAAGGGTTTTATAAAACCATCCGGTTATTTGAAAAATGCAGATATTTCTCATTCACAGAAAATGCTAAAATGATTTTAATTTTATTATAAGAAATAAAACTAAAGTTATTTTTTCTTTTTCATTAAATAAGCCCTATATAGATTCTTCCGAAACATTTCATTGCCCGGTTCTAATTCAAGTGCTTTCTCAAAATGATAAATAGCCTTATCTATATTACCAATTTGTGCATAAGTTGCCCCAAGATTTTCATGTGCACCTGCATGCTGTTGATTAATCTTAATTACTTTTAAATATTCTTCTATAGCCTTATCGTACATTGCCTTTTCGTTATAAGCCACTCCCAGATTAAAATGGGCATCAATATGATCTGGCTTATATTTTACAACTTCCTTGTATTTTAAAATTGATTCATCAAGCATTCTTTTTCTGTAATATAAATTACCGAGATTGAATAAAACCTGTACATTTTCTGGGTTATTTAAAAGTACACATTGAAATTCTTTAATTGCCTGATCAAATTGACCGAGAGAATAAAATATTTCTCCGAGACTGTATTTTATATCAATATCTTTAGGATCATATTTAACAACAATATTTAAATGTTCCTTAGCTTCATTTAATGAGGATTTAAGTATTAAAATCCTTGCTAAATTAACCCTTGCTTTCAAATAACCCGGATTTATTTTTAATGCGTATTCATAATGTCTTAACGCATCATCTGAATTACCCTTAAATTGGTAATAATTGCCAAGATTATAATGAGCCTGCGCAAGTCCGGGCTTGAGTTCCAAAGCTTTTATAAAATTTTCGCTTGCTTTCTCAATCTGTCCAAATTCACCTAATACTATCCCTGCATTAACATAAGCTTCAGCCATTCTTGGATTTAATTTTAAAGCATTATTGAAGGCTTCTAATGCTTCTTTTTTAAGTCCTTTATCATAAAATGCTTTCCCCATATTAAAGAAAGAATAGTAATCATTTGGATTCTTTTCAATAGCTTTTCTATACATTTCTATCGCGTCATCCAATCTTCCTTTAAGCGCAAATATTACTCCTAATTCTGAATACCCTTCATAATCATCCGGGTAAGTCTTTATTAATTTCTGCAACAACTCAATAGGCTTATCAATATCTCCCATTTTCTCATATGCAATTGCTAATTGTATTATGCCGCGTCTCCATTCCGGAGATTTATTCACAGTATCTGTCCATAAAGTCAGGTCATTCTTCCATACTTTATTCCGTTTTATTGTTAAATAAGAAAAAACCAAACCAATCGATATTATGATTATAATAATTGGAAATCTATATTTTGGAACAACTACAAATCTAAAAATAACTATAGATATACAAAGAGCAAAACCAAATAATGGTAGATACGCATATCTTTCGGCAAGGGGGCTTTCTCCCAGTCCGGGGATATATAATGCAGGTAATAAAGGGATAACAAAAAAAACTAAACCAAAGAAAAATAATTTATTCTTTTTATATGATATTGCCAGTAAAAATATATAAAGAAAAACAATTAATAGAGAGATTATACTTTTTATTTCATAAATTTGTTTAACAGGATGAAAAACATTGAAAATGTTTAAATTAAAAGGAGCAAAAATTTTTATTATATAATCCATAAAAAGAGGGAAAATATTAATAATATATTGATAGGTACTCAATTCGGGATGGCTTTGAAATGCTGAAAAGCCCTTCAAAGCATGGAACCTAAATCCCAGATAGACGATGAAAGCCATTATAAATGGGACATACTCCTCTAAAGATTGTACTCTATCACCTTCTTTTTTCCTTATAAAATCATAGATGAATATTATGAGAATAAATGTTACAGCCGGTTCTTTACAAAATAGGGCGAATAAAAAAGAAATTATCGAGATAGTGTAACTTATTTTTGAACCATCTTTAAATTTTAAATAAAAATAAAAGCCGAGAAGATAAAATAAACTATATGATAAATCAGGGATTGCGGATATCCATGCAACTACTTCTGAATGTATTGGATGAATAGCAAAAATTATGGCTGTAATAAAAGGGATACTTAGAAACCCTTTGTTTTCGTACAATTCACCGGATTTCATATGTTTTAAAAGTTTATCTGTTACAAGAAATACCATAATAGAGACTCCGGCGTGAAAAAGAATGTTTATTAAATGGTATCCCCACGGTTTTAAAGAAAATATCTGGTAAGACAATAAATATATTACATGCATCATCGGTCTGTAGTAATTAGAAATCCAATCAGGAGAGCGAAAATGCCATACATCTTTTAAAAACATTTCAGGGATAAATCTGAAATCCCTTATCCAGAAGTTATCTTTAACCTGAAAATTATCATCGTAAACAAAATCATTGAAGAGTGTATTGGAATATAAAATAAAACATAATATAAAAATAATGAGATAGAAAATATGTTGATTTTTAAAACAATTTTTATTCATAGTATAAATAGTTAAATTTTATAAATATACTTTAAACTATGAAACATTTTTCAAAAATAAATTTAAAAATTATAAAATTCATAAGTGTATATATTATACTTATAGCTATTTTTTTTACAACTATCAGCTTTGTACCCTTACAGAAAGTATTTGATATAAATAACTCATATTCGCGTCTTATAGCAATGGTATCGGCAAAATTATTAACTCTTCTGGGCATTCCGGCTCAATACGATGATCGACTTATAATTTTACCAAATATAACCCTCAAGGTAGTTTATGGTTGTAACGGAATTGATGCAGCCATTATCTATGCTGTTGCAGTTCTTGCTTTCCCAGCGAAATGGAAAAAGAAATTATACGGGATATTATTAGGTTCTATAGCAATTCAGGTTATAAATATAATAAGGATTATTCTCTTATCATATTATGCTAATTCAGGGATACATTTTAAAGAATATTTCGATTATATACATTTATATGCCGCTCAGGGGTTAATGATCGCAATATCTCTTGGCATCTTCTTTATATATCTCCGCTATGCACAAAATATTAAACAAAATATTACATAAACCCACAGTTGTAACAACGATATTTCTATTCTTAATATCATTCGCAATTTTTTTAATTCTTTTAACCTATGTTAAATCACAATATAGTTATACCCTAACCTATATTTCTTCAGAAATAGCTTCAAAAATAAAAGACGTAAAGCTTATGAAAATAGAAGAAAATGGAACGGACTTCTTTCTTGTAAATTTCATAAGTATGAAAGAGATTTCCCCTGTTATATTTCAGGCAAAAATAAATACGATTTTTACTTTTACCTTGCCAATAACCCTTGCCATATTTGTTTCCCTATTACCCTACCTGGAAAAAAGAATTAGGGCAACAATAGAAGTTATTATAATTCTAATTTCAATACATATTCTGTATATTATTTCACATGAATTATATGAATTAACAAAATTTTTGATTTATAGAGAAATTGAACAACCCAAAAAATTTCCTTTTTACTTTTATCAGTATCTTTCTGTTTTTACAAAAGCAATGATAATCAGGTTTGAACCTTTCCTTGTAGGTTTATATATTTATCTCAGATTTAGAAGAAAAAATGTCTCTCAGGAAGCGTCATAATCTCCCATCCGGTAATAATAATTATCATAAAATACATCAGACGTTATTCCGCATTCTTTATTAACAGATTTAAAAGCAATAGGAATATTATCTTCGGATTCAAACCCTAATTTTTCTAATATAGAATTTATTTTTTCTGAAGGATGAAACCATGCTTTTATTCCTTCAATCATCCCGGATTTATCAAATGTATATTTTTCAATTGATACAATTAGATCTTTTAAAGAAGATATGTCCTTTACAAAAATATCTAATATTTCCAGCCATCTTTCATTAAGCGAAACAACTGCGAAGCCTTTTAAAATGTTATATTTTTTAGAAACAAGCAACCTGTATTTTTTTATGGGTGATTGACAGTACCTCCATTTAATATATGTATTATTTTTAATCAGTTTAAACACCTGTTCGCGTCTCTCAAAATATTCTTGCTGTATTCCATAGTTATGAAAATAATTCCAATCATCTTCTATCTTCAAAAAGAAGCTTCCAAAATGTCCCCGGGTTGTTACTTTTTTATACAATTTAACAAATCTATAACCTTCACCGCCCAATCTCAATGACTGTAGTCTCGCATGTCTGACAGAAGGAAACCCAAAAGCAAAATCCATTTCATTTTCCTTATAAAACATTTCTCCAAGTTTAACAATTATTGGTGATTTACTCACATAGAAACCTCTATATTCGGGATGTGTCATAACATCGCAAAACTGATAAGCATTTAAAAGTTTATCTCTAAAAATGAATTTCATCTTTATTCCACCATAATGTGCGATTACATTATTACCATCCACAGCAACTATCGCTGCGCTACCCCATGGAGAATTTTTATACTTCCATGCCCATTCTTCACGGGACATTTCTTTGCCAAAACATTTTGAGAAAAGCTCTCTAATACCTTCTTCGTCTGAATTGTTATATTTTCTTATTTCAATCATGATTAATTCATTTAAAGATGTTTTGTAAAACTAATGCTCTTTAATTCATTAAATCTTTCAAGAGAAATAACTTTTACAAAATATCTTCCATCACTTAATCTTTCCCATATATCACGGTTTATTGTTATAATGCCATTCTTCAAAAAAGCCCCGGCCGAAGGTATCATACATTCAACCGGAGACAATAGCAGCAATTTTTCACTGTTATTTTTAACATTAAAAGCAAAAGGTTCACTAAGTAAGCCTATATTTTCATATAAACTTTTTTTCTGAATATTTTTAGATTTAAATATCTTATTCAAAACACCGAATATATGATTTTCAAATTTAAAATGTTTCTTTAGAAACATCTGCATTGATAAATTGAATTTTAAATTTGCAGATTCCTTTTCCTGTTTTGCGCTTTGATTATAAAAATGAACTACATTAGCTTCGGGAACATAATATAATTTATAACCCGCTTTTTTAACCCGCAAGAACCAGTCTGTATCCTCAAAATACAGGGGAAATAGTTCATCAAAGTTCCCGACCATATTTATAATATTTTTTCGTGTCATAATACATGAGCCGGATATTAATCCAACTTCGATATATTTTTTTGCTTTCCAGTATAATAAAGTCTTTTTTAACCATTTACTTAAAACATATTGTTCTAAATAAACATTATGCGATGCAAGATTCTTCAAGAAAACATAGCCAGGAGTTATTAACTCGTTATTAGGCAATAAGAAAGTTTGTCTTTCGTCCCACCACACCCTTGGACTTACCGCGCCACAGTTAGAGAGACTACCAAAAGCCGAAACCAGCTCTTTGATACTATTCTCCATGTATAGCACATCAGGGTTACTAATAAGTATATATTCACCTTTTGACAGTTTTAGTCCTATATTTACCGCTTTAGCATATCCTATATTATTTTCATTTAATATTAAAAAGACATTATTATGCTGTTTCAGCTTTTCTAAATTTATTATTTCTTCTTTACGCGACCCGTTATCTATAACAATTAATTCGAAAGAATAATGGTCCATGTTTCTTAATAAGGATTGAAAACATTCAAGCAATAACGATGTACTGTTATAATTAACGATTATTATTGATAAATCAATATGTCCCATTTATGTGGCAGGTAACAAACTCCCCATTCTTTATCTTTAGTATTTATTTTAAACATATCCGACTCTTTTCTGTCATAAATGCATATTCCTGTCTCGTCAAGTAAAAAAATTACAAACTTATAAGTACCTCCAAGCAAAGGGAACTTTTCAAAAAAAATTTTGACATGTTTTGAGCCGGGACCTCTAAACGGCTTTTCCTCCTGCATGTGCATACTATTGGCATAACAACATAAGCCATCATTTCTATCAACTGCGAATCCCACATGAACAAATTTATCCTGATAAACATCAAAATTTATTATTACTTCAACATTTGAACCGTGTTGTAATAAATCCTTTACTGGAAAACCATTTTCTTTTATTTCAATATTCTTTATTTCAGCAATTTTACTTTCTATCTCATTTTTTTTCACTATTTGAGCTTTATTGTGCTGAATTTTTTCTTTTTCTCTTAAATAGTCTTCATACACCGAGATAACACTTTTTGTTTCACCTATTTTCTCAATGCAACCTTCTTTTAACCACATAACCCTGTCACAGAAATTTGAAATTGTATATAATGAATGAGAACAAAATAATATTGTCACACCATTTCTCTTAAGTTCCCATATTCTATCAATACATTTTTTTTCAAATAAACCGTCCCCGACTGCCAGTGCTTCATCTATTACAACAATATCGGCATTTACATTAACCGCGAGCGAAAAAGCAACCCTGAGATACATGCCGGTTGAATAAGTTTTAACAGGCATATCAAAAAAATCCCCTATTTCCGCAAAACTTGCAATATCATCTATTTTACTATTTATCTCATCAAGAGTAAGCCCTAAGAGTGTACCATTTAAAAGCACATTTTCTCTGCCTGTAAACTCGGGATTAAAACCCGTTCCAAGCTCAAGTATCGCCGAAACTTTGCCATAGACTTCTATTTTCCCTGATAAAGGTTCAATAACACCGGAGACTAATTTCAGGAAAGTGCTTTTGCCAGCCCCGTTCTCGCCGATTATTCCGAGAGTTTCTCCTTTTTTGATTTTGATATTGATTGGTCCGAGCGCTTTAAAAGCCCTATGTTTTTTTTTCTTCAAAAAAATTTCTTTTAGCCTGTCAACAGGCCGGTCATATATATAATATTCTTTCTGAAGTTCCTCAGCTTTTATTATAATATCATCCATTATAATGTATCCTTGAAAGCCTCTTCGGTCTTATTGAACAAATAATAACCAGAAATAAAAACAAACACGGAAAATAACGCAGGGTAATAAAATAAATTCAATGGTGGAATGTTTCCTTTAATAAGAATAGCTCTATATATTTCTACAATATAATAAAAAGGATTAATTGAAAATACCCATTTCAAACCGGATGGGATAACACCGGAAGGATAAACAATTGGTGTTAAAAAGAAAATTAGATTTAAAACCATCCCCAATCCTTGAACAATATCTCTAAAAAACACGGCTAAACTCCCGAGTCCCAAAGATAGTCCTATAATAATCATTACTTCTATTAATAAAGGGATAGTAAAAAAAGGCAGTGTTTGAATATTAAAAGAACCATTAACAAGAAGCATAATAAAATAAAAAAACATATATATACCAAAAGTTATAGCGCTTGAACCTATCACTGATAAAGTGCATATCTCGGGAGGAAATTTTATTTTCTTTATTAAATGCGCATTTTCAATAAAAGTTGTAATCCCCCTGTTTGTTGCTTCCGAGAAAAAAATCCATGGTATAAGTCCTGCAAGCAAATACACAACAAAGGAAAAGGTTCCGGCTCCCTCTTCAAATCTCACTTTAAGAATAAATGAAAATATAAAAGTATAAAGCATTATCTGATAAAGAGGTACAAATGCAAGCCATAAAGGTCCGAATAGCGAACCGGTATATCTTGTTTTAATATCTTTAACGATCATTGTCCATAAAATATATCTGCTTCTGTAAATATCTTTTATTCTTTGTTTTAATGACATTAATATATTATACATTAACCAGAAAAACGGTATTAACCTGAAAAAACCTTCTGATATTATAATGTTTTTAAATTCATAAGATATTGGAAATGCAAAAATATTATAATAGACTAATTTAATATTTTTATTCAAAATTTTAAAACTTAAATGTTTTCATTTAAATCAAAATTCAGAATAACTTACCTTCTTGAAAGCACCGAACTCTGGGGCGGGGTTAAGGTAGTTTTTGAACAAGCTGAAGCGTTAAAAGAAGCTGGTCATAAATTAACAATATTATCTAAAGATTCAGATCCTGATTGGTATGAATTAAAACTACCACTCATTAAAGTAGCAAAATTCGATGACAATACTATTCCAGAATCCGATATAATAGTCGGAACTTACTGGACAACCATTAAAGAAGCCTATCCAACAAAAAAAGGAATTTTAGTCCATCTTTGTCAGGGTTATGAAGGCGGAAACAAAGAATTACAACACTTGAAAGCAGAAATAGATAATATATATAAAATTAAAATACCGAAACTAACAATCTCACCCCATTTGAATATATTTATAAAAAATAATTTTGGTTCAGATACATATTATATAGGTCAAATTATAAATAGAGAAATCTTCTATCCTGATTCCACCAAAAAATTTAAAACCGCAAATAATAATTTCAAAGTACTTATAGTAGGTCCGTTTGAAGCAGATGTAAAAAATATATCTACATCTTTAAAAGGCATCGTTATCGCAAAAAAAGAATATAATATACCAATTAATTTAACAAGAGTCTCACAGTTTAAGCTAACTGATGAAGAAAAAAAGATTATTAATCCGGATCATTATTATTTCCATGTGCCATACAGCTCTATGGGAGAAATTTATAGAAATTCTGATTTACTTATTTCTATGTCAAAAGAAGCCGAAGGGTTCGGATTGCCGCCGCTTGAGGCAATGGCATGCGGTATTCCCACAATTTTAAGTAAAATACCAGCTCATTTATCTTATGATCCGGAACATAATTATGCTTTATTTTGTGATAATAATCCTGAATCAATAGCCGGTGCTATATCTAAAATTTACAATGATTCATCCCTAAAGAAAAATATTATTTCGAATGGGTTCAGAATTACAGCTAAATTTAGCAAAGAAAGTGTACAGGCAAGACTAATGGATGCTTTTAAGAAAATCATTAAATATCATTAATTTTACTTAAGAATTTGTTTCTAATAATCAAAGGCTCAAATAATGACAAAATTTAATGTGCATTTTAACAGAGAAAGTTTAATTAAATTTGCTTTAGTAACAATACTAATTATTATATTGTATTTCTTTTACAAACCACTTCTAAATAACTGGTTCAGATCAGACGACTTATATCTAATGTGGGCATCTGCTAAATTAAGTCTTTTTGAAATATTCTTTGTGCCCGAAAAACACAGACTGCTATCGAGTAATTTTAATCCAATGTATGGACTCTCCTTTAAAATAGACTGGATGCTATTCAAAATGAATGCTTACGGTTATGCGATTCATTGCATAATTTCAACAATCCTATCATCTTTAATGCTTTTTTTTCTTTTGAGATTATTTACAAATATATGGCTTTCATTCCTGGGAGTTGTATTCTTTTTATTAAATCCATTAACTCTTAATATGACCGGCCTTTTTTTCAGACGGCATTATACAGAAGGACTTTTATTCTCATTCTTAAGCCTTTATTTATTCATAATCTCCGAAAAAAAAGAAACCCCATTTGGGAAAAGCAAGATTTTATCATCTTTGTGCTATTTAATAGCATCACTTTATAGAGAAATATATGTTATTCTCCCTGCAATCGCATTTTTAAATTCAAAAGAAAAAACATTTTCAAAAAAAATAAAAAGCACTCTCTCCTTCTGGATAGCATTAATTATTTACTCAATCTGGAGATTAACGATAAGAGAAGGTTTGGGCGGGTACCCAAGCAATCAATCATTTCTATCAATTGAAAATCTTAAAATTATTCCTCAGGTTATAAATTCTTTTGCTATATACTGGTCACAAAATTTTCATATAATAGGGTACATTTACATTTTTTTATTACTTTTATCTGCAATAAAATATCCCCGTTTCATTATAATTTTTTTAATACTTTTTATACCTATAATGCCGGTTTCAAACATAATGAATTACAACCCATTTTTAGAAAAATATTATTTTCATATCATTGTGTTTTTCATAATAGTTACAATTTTACTAATTGAAAACCCTCCGTTTAAGCTTAAAGGCTCTACAAAAATTATTATCCCATTGTTAACTTTTTATTTCCTTTTCATATTCATTAAACATGATCTTGCTTTCATAAATTCCATGCATCATGA
This sequence comes from Nitrospira japonica, assembly GCA_020725385.1. Classification (GTDB taxonomy): domain Bacteria; phylum Nitrospirota; class Thermodesulfovibrionia; order Thermodesulfovibrionales; family SM23-35; genus DYFC01. Next base: position 16,630 of record DYFC01000004.1, read on the forward strand.
AAGTTCAATCGCAAAAGAAACAGCTATGGAATATATGTACTCGAACAAACTTTTTATTAAACCACAACAGCCCTACTGGTTTTATATAGGACTTAAAAATATAAATCGAGAATTTCTCAATAGAGAAATAAAGACAGAAATTATACCACCCGAAGAATTTATAAAATATTCTAAAATTGAAAAACTTAATGAGATGACAGCTTCCGGTGTTAATTTAGACTTTAATAAAGTACTCGAAGACAAAAAGACCTTTAAGGAAGGACCCTTAAATATTAGAATAAAATTAGATAATTTTAAACTTTCATGGGAATTTGGACCTTATAAAAATAAAACATACACTCTTCTAAGGAGTCCAATTAGCGGTATGTATTACAATAAATCCGAGCTAAAATCAGAAGGAACTTATATGCTTGCCGGTGATGATAATAAAACAAATGCCATTTTTATCAGAGTTTTATATCATGATGACGGACATGAAATTATCTCACCTGAATTTGAACTTAGAATCCCGGGCAGTCAGTTGATAGAATATCAAAAATAGCTAAACCTCAAAAATGCATTTTTCGGTTAAACATCAGAACAGCGTGAATTACATCAACATTCTGTTTTAAACATACTCATCCATAAAAGGTCTTGTAAAGTTTTTCATACATTTTTTACAAAGTTCGGGATAATGATTGTTTATGACAGATTTTCTTAACTCATTCCACTCCCTACATTGCCAGATTTTCATTAATTCATCCTCTATATTAGAATTAAGTGTTATCTTTGAGATTGGCTTCCCGACGTCCCAGTTGCAGCATGGGAAAATATCGCCGTTAGCCCTTATGCCCATAAATCTAAATGGTTCAGGACATGGAATTTTGTCTTTGTAAATTTCTTCGGGGTCTAATGCTTTCAATGTATAATATAATTTACTATCATCAAGTAAAATACCTTTTTCACGGGCACTTATCCTGCATAATTCCAATATATTATTCCTGACATCTAAACCAGGATAAATTGCTTCTCCTTCAAGACCTTGAATATGCTCATGAACAGTCACTGGAGAAAGACTGACAAATGAAATATTGAGTTTGTTTGAGAGATCAATTATGTCAGGTAATTGTGTAAAATTACTTGCCTGTGCTACAACATTAATTCCAAGAACCGGATTTTCTTTCTTCTTTTGTTTTTTTATTTCATTTAATAATTGAATATTTTTAATTATTATTTTTAAATCTGCCCCTCTTCGTATTTCCTTAAAAAGTTTCTCATCAGCAGCATCTATAGATATTACAAGCTGATCAAGACCGCTTTCTATAATTCTTTCAGATAACACAGGATTCAAAAGCATACCGTTACTGACAATACTTACAAATGCCCCTCTTGATTTATAAATGCTTATGATTTCAGAAATTCCGGGGTGTAACAGTGGTTCACCCAATCCAAAAGGTTGAATAACCTTTGCAGTATTCGCAAGAACATATGTAGCCTCAAGCAACTTCCCGTTTATATCCTCTCCTCTCCGGTTACTATAATGAATATTACACATCTTGCAGGAAAGATTACATTTACTTGTAACCTCAACAAGTAAATGCAAAGGGCTATTAGGACACTTTATCTTTTTATTTGCACGGGAGTTTTTATATAATTCAATATTTTTTTCTCTGTCCATAAAAATATTTAAAAAATTTTTTTTGCTTTGAATCAAATTTTTCAATGTTTTAAGCATTACCAATTCCGTACATATGCTTTTTCAACTCAATATTTTTTTGCGCTGAACCATACTTTCTTTTTAAATAAACATAAAATCCAGATTGATATTGTTAATATAGTTATAATTAATCCAATATAGAAACTTAATGGTCTGTAATAAAAAATCACATCATTCTTGCCTTCTTTAAGCTCAACGCCTCTTAAAATACCAAATGTTTTTATAATCTTCCCTTCTTTTCCGTTAACTTTGACATTCCACCCCGGATAATATAAATCACTTAAGACAAGAAGTCCGCCACGTGTTTCCACTTCCAATTTAATCTCACAAGGTGAATATTTCACCATCTTAATTTTTTCTCCGGTAATACCTTCAGCCTGCAAATTATTAAAGTTCGGAGCTGACATATTTATGAGAGCGGTATCTCTGAAATTAGTGCCATTCTGCAATTTATTTATCACATCATTGAGATTGTCCGCTTCCATTGTCTTATAAAGCATAAAAGCTCTATCCATAACATTTTTGTTTTCATAAACATATACACCATTGTAGATTCCTTTAAATTCTATTGATTTTATCTCATTTTCATGTTGTTTCAAAAGTTTTTCGTTCAACTCCTTTTCTTTCTCATATCCCGGTGAAGGTCCAAAATCACCCATTAATATCTCGCTATTCCCGTTTCCCTCTATTTTTATATTAACAATTTTACCCGAATAATCAGAAACATCCAGCCATATTTCTTTCCACTTTTCACCATCTAATTGGAATTCCGTTGATTTATTATTTATTAATATTTTTACCTTTCCTTTTACGTTCGGAGCCGGTTCTTTCATTAAAAAACTGCCGGCAATAAAAGGTTCCGCTATTTTAACTTTAGTCTTAAAAACAAAACTTCTCGAGAAAAATAAGGAAAAACGCTTTTCATTATCTTTCTCAAAAAATCCATAATTCGCATTCCCCTCGATAGAATGTTCGATCATTGAATTAAAAAAACGAACCCATCTTAAATAATTCACATGTAATTTTACTTTTTGATTTATCTTTGTCATATCTATCCCTTCTCTGCTTAGTATATATCTAACACCCAAAAGATCTATAAAAGGTGACGTCGCAGAAAATAAAGCATCGGGATTGTTTGTATAAGGTATGCTGAAACTTATAAGATTTTCAAAAAAAGTATAATAATCACCGGGCAATAAAACACTTATAGCCCTAAAGTCATAAAGACCAAAAGCATTACTCGTAAGAGGAGGCAAAGAGTTTCCATCTCCTATAATTCTATCAGGATTTTTATTCCGGACCATTTTAATTAAAAAGTTTTCTTTATAAGGTTCAATCCTTTCAGGGTGGTCTTTGGGCATATATAGAAACAATTCCAGGAGGAGCATAATAAATATAACATAACCCGATATTTTTCTGTTTTTAGACAAATTAACAAATAAAAGAAGGATAAATAATGCAGAAATTGTACAAAATAAGACAATTAACAGATATTGCCTGTTTTGTAAAGGACATATTTTATAAATATAAAAGAAATAGAAAACCACTATAGATAATAGAATAAATATAGAAAAGTTAATTCTTTTTTTCCCCCGATCTTCCTGCAAAAATTTATCAAGAGCTGCTGCCGATATAACAGCAATGGAAAAATACAACATTGCATTATACTTAAGGAACTCAATACTTCTTATAATTGGCAAACCGGAAATAACATTTGCAGGAATAATTCCATAAATTATTAAAATAAATCCTATCGAAAAAAATGAAAAAGGAGCAAATTTAATAAAAAGTTTTCTGTTTAAAAAAGAATATATAAAAAGTATAATTACAACCATAGATGAATGTGGCAATAGTAGTCCCTGTTTTAAATCCAGCCAGGAATTGTAAAAATAATTTTTAAATCCCAGAAATAATGGCTGAATAAAAGAAATAGATGATATTAATGGTAAAGTATGGCTTGAAGCACCTGTTCTTATAGCCTTTGCAATTGGAGATGCCTCTAAATAAAGTTCTACAAATGGCAAAATAACAACACAGGCCATTAAGATACCGGACAAAATAACTATAGAAGAATTCCATCCCTCTTTTGAAAATTCTTTTCGTGATTTTTTAATGATGCCTTTCCATAAAGCGTATGGGACAAAAAGAAGAGTCCCCATTATAACTTCCGGGGTTTTGCCTGCAATCAAAGCAAAAGCAAAAAAAAGCGAAGCAAAAAAACCCGAAATTATATCTTTTTCTTCGCTCCATTTTTCATAGAAATAAAAAACAGCGGGCAAATACATTACTGTGCTTAGGGGATGCAGATTTATCCACCACACAGAATATCCGGATAGCATAAAAAAAGAAGCTCCAAACAAAGACGAAAGATCCAGGAGCTTTAATTTTTTCAAAAAAAGATATGTGAATAGCCCCATTACAAAAAGGCGTAAGAGGAAAAAAATATCCTGTAAATATGGGTTAGGATGAAGGTTTAAAAATATTTTTAAAAGATTAAATATTTCTGAATTTAGATTGCCGGCAAGTGGAATTCCCGATCCTTCATAAGGATTCCATAACGGGAAATCGTTTTTATTTAAAATATCTTTAACAATATATGGCGCTGGCTCATTTACATATGCACTGCCTGCTATATCAAAACTAAAAGGCAGGATATTTTCACCGGATAAGGAAGAATTTAAGTTTGAATTTGTGAGAAAAGGAGAAGTAGATAATGTTTTCCCGCAGAAAACAACATCATAAAAAAAGACTAAAATGAAAAAAAAAGAAAGAAAATATTTTTCATCTCAATTTTGGAGAAATATTGAATATTTTAATAATATTAATTATTTTTGGGGAGAGCATCTATTTTTTAATTTAGATGCTCTCCCTGCTTATGAACTTAATTGCCTACCGTAAAATATCTAGAATAAGTATTATTGTTTTCATTGGTTTCAGCTATCACTCCCTGTGAATCTGCCTGCCCTACAAAATAATATGTATAATGTACTACCATATGAGATAATGTTAATGTTACGGCTCTCTGAATACTTGTACCTGCTGCAAGACCTGATAAATTCCATGTATCAATAAGTGTGCCTCCAGGAGTTTGAGATGTATTCGCATAAATCTTCACAGTGAATGCGCCGGCATTTTCGCTGCCCTGATTACTGACTGTTATAGTCAAATTAAAGGGAGAGTTATTATTAATGATCGAAGGAGCTTTAATACTGCTAACTATTAAATCAACCTGTGTGCTTTGAGTTTTTTGAGCCGAACAACTATCATTAGAGCCTCCGTTTATTCCATAACATGTCCAGTACCATGGTCCATTACCGGTAACCGAGCTTGCATTTCCTGCGCTACAAAGATTACTTGTTGGCGGAGATGCAAATGTTTGACCGTTAGCAGAACCACATACACCGTTTATTATTCTATTAGCAGTACAAGCAGCATTTTGTCCACCATTTATACCTTCACAACTCCAGAGCCAGTAATTTCCTGAAGAAGTTACAGTCGTTGGATTACCCGAACTACATAGACCGCTACTCGGGGCTGATGCATATGAGCCACCACTGGCAGAGCCACACACTCCGTTTGTTGTACGATTTACGTTTATTTCGATCTTGTTTGTTTGCAAACTACTCGAATTAATTAGCAGAAGATATGTCAAATGTGACACATCATCATAAAAAATACTAAAAAACTCACTATCAAGTGCTGACAAAATCTTATAGCTCCCATCCTGCTCGGGAGGTGTAATTTCTGATCCATTATTTTTCACAGTAACAATATTATTCGGGGTTAAAGCAGCATCAGGGAAATCCCTCACTTCAAGATATGCATCATAAGTTAAAGTTGCATTTTGTTTTGTGTAAACTCTGACAATAACATCATTATTTGTATCAATAACACTTGCTTCATATGCTAATGATACAGAAATCATACAGGCACAAAACAAAGTAGCCATTAATAAGACAATCTTTTTCATTTAGGTCCTCCTTCGTATGGTTTAATTTTATATTGACCAAAATATAACCTTTTTGTCAACCAAAAAATACATTGCTTATTAATTTTAAAAAATAATTATTTCAATAAGTTATCGTACATTTTTAAATGTATTACTATAAATATTTAAGAAATTGCTTGAACAGCCCGTTTTAGGCCTAAAAAAAGCTGTAAAAGCCAATAAGCTAACAAGCTTGCAAGCTGGAAAGCTGCTTCAGAAAGATTCCTCGCTTTGCCCGGAATGACAGAGAGTAAGGGATTCGAAATAATAGATGAATGGTTTTGGATGATAAGAAATTGCGAAATATCGTCTTGATCGAGGTCCATTTTTCCTGGATAATCAAATACTACATAAGCATGATGTGCCACCATTTTCCATTTTCATAAATCCATTTATCAGTAAGAATATCCCTTGAAGTCTTACCGATTCCCGGCAGTGAAAAATTAAATTCAACATCAATTAAAGCGGTTTCTTTTTCTATTCTTAAATTGCTTAACTTGAAATTTTTTATACCAACTTTTAAAATTCCGGTTGCTATATTTTTGTAAGCCTCAAAAGCAGGCAGGTTCTCTTTATACTCTAACTTGTAGCTTTTATTGAAATCACCTTCAATTCTCAACTTCCAGTATTCTTCCGCGATACTTCTTAAGAATTCTTCGTTCTTTTCATGAACTGTTGCACAACCGTAATTTATAAAAAGCAAAGCAAAAATCAATAAATAGACTATTTTTCTTTCCATATTAATTTAAATGCCCTGATACCATTATTGTCATTTGTTTCAATTCCTTGATTGAAAACAATTAATACTGAACCATCTTTATTTTTTCGTGCTTTTAAATCAAAAACTCCTGACAGATATTTTTCCGGAAGATTATAATTTCCTAAAAATATCCACTCCATATCACTTTCTCTATATTTATATATCTTTAATCCATCTTTTGTAAGCGCAATAATTTCCTTTTTATTATCTCCATCAATATCTTCAAGGTCATAAGCCAGTATCTCCGAATTTATTGTCTCAAGCCCTTTTGATATATCCTTAAATGCATTTTCTTTCCATTTTAAAGCAACAAGACGTCCTATAGATCTGGCTCCAAGTTGCGCCACCTTAAAAACTATTTCATCAAATCCATCTCCGTCAATATCTTTTGTGCGAACCAGATAAACATCCTCATCAGGTTTTATATAAAGGTCGCCTTCATATGATTTACATAAACCATCACTATAACAAAACCATACAGGTTTCATAAAATCCCTTCTACATTGCGGGGCTATTAATATATCCTTTATCCTGTCGCCATTTACATCACCAACAGCCATGTAGTCTCCAAATTGTTTCTGGCTACCTTCAATTATTTTCGTCTCCCATCCTTTTCCTTCTTTATTAAATCCAATAAATACTCCGCATTGGTCCGCCACCCCGCTGAAATTAAATTCTGATAGGGCTACGATATCTTTCCAGCCATCGTTATTCATATCAACTACTTCAATAACCCTTGAGATACATTTCTTATCAACCGGTAGTTTCATTTCCGAAAACATGCCATTATCCCGGAACAGGATTTTTATATCACTTGAATGCATTGCAAGAGCAATATCCGGGTTCCCATCATTGTTTAAATCATCTACTGCAACTCCACCGTAACTATAACCCCCTCCCTTAGGAAAAATAAAATCCCCTTCAATCCATTTTCCATTTTTTTCATCCCATAAAAATATAAAAGGTCTGTTTTTATTTTCTTCGGCTTTTCTTGGAGGCGGGGCAACAATGTCAAGCCATCCGTCATTATTAATGTCTTCTAAAACAATATTCTGTCTCCAGAGACCATTAGACGGCAAACCAGCAGATATATCATTGATGATTATTTTGTCTGGATATTCTAAAGAGGATTTCTTGATTACCGAACATCCAGTCGATAATAACAATAATAAAGTAATTAAAGAGAAAAAAAAGAGGGATGATTTACATCCCTCTTTTACAATCATTTTTACTATTTTCAACTTATTTTTTCTTATCCCTTCTTAGTTAAAAACTAACCAAAAGTTCTTATGGTTGAACTGAAACTGTGCAAGCTGCGCTGTTTCCTACACCCTGAGCATAACCATTTTGAGTACCCGAGCAATATATTCTGTGAATTTCATGAATTACATCCCAGCTTAATGCAGCGCTGTTAGCCCATGCTCTCTGATATGCCCAGCCATATATTGAATAGAAAGGATACTGATTAACAAAATCTAAACCATCATTGGCTGTTCCGAGAATTGATATAGTAGCAGGATTAATTATTCTTGTACCTGCTTCGGAGATATCAAGCATTGCAAAACCACCGCATGAATTGTTCGGGAAATTGCAACCAACTTTTAAATCATTGGGCAGATGTTCGAGAACATCAATTAAGTTGAGCTCATCCGGAATTGAAATATGTAATGAACGGCAAATTTCATCTTCATTACAAATGTTTCCATCCAGGAATCTTGTTACATTGTACATAACAGGGTTAACGCCTTTAAGTTCATTTCTACCTGCAAGGATTATCCACCAGTTGAATGTATCATCTTTATCATTGAGGAGTAAAAATCTCGGGAATAGGCTATATGCTGTTACAGCCCTTGAACCGCCATCTTCACCCATGAAAAGACCTGTTCCATCTTCTGCTGATACACCATTAAATCCGGATGCAAAACCTTTGTTAAGATCTACAAGATAACCCCAGGGGATAAATCTGTTGTCTGTGCTTGTAAGCTGCTGGTAAACAACATAACCTGCAAATAATGGCATTGATGCGCCGCTCTGTAAAGGCATATCTACTCTCATCATTGAACGTTTTGAAGAAGGAGCATTTTTAACGATGTCTTTGCAGTTGTCAACTACGACATCATATTTTGTCCATTTTCTTGTGTCATCATATACGAGTTGTGATTTGCTGTTGTAGATAAGCATCTTTGCTTTTACTACATAATTTGAATCCGGGGCAGGAAGAGCAGAACCGTCTTTAATTTCAGCTATCGCAATATTTGTATTTAAACCACCGAAAACAGGATTGTTCTGGGCATCCAGAGACCCTTCACAAATAATCGGTATTATAACATCCTGACCGGGAACAGCATCGTTATCGGAAAGTCTCGCATTTGCTGTTCCAAAGCTAACAACTAACATAGTTAGCATCAATACTAAAATCAGTTTTTTCACTTTCTAAACCTCCTTTTTACTTTAAATTTACTTTTGCCTTAGTCTGCAGCTAAGAAAACCCTCAAATACTCCCTTTATACTATAGCTTTAAGTATCACCTCCTTCGCTTCTAAATATCTCTACAATCTTAAATGCTATCAATGATAGCTTATAACTATGAATTGACTCCCACTGCTCAAATAAATATCTTTGCGTAAATTGTAAATGAAGGAGTCACCTTTGTCAAGTATTTTTTTAATAATTTTTCCTTATCATTCTATAGTTAGCAAGTATAACCATATTATTATTCACGTGTCAAGTACTTTAAATAAATAAATTTTAAAAATTTAAAGCAAGAAACAGGCCATATCAAAATACTAAATAAATTACTGTTTTGCTTTAATATTATATAGCTTGGTTGTGTATTTTATGCATCATTACTGTGTTTTTTACATTAAAATATAAATACATAAAAAAATCTAAAACTAAATTTTAACATTTCAAATATATTTTGATTATAAGATTCCTCCGCTTCACATTTTACGGTTCACGTTTTACACTTACGGTAAAGCTTGATAGCTTGTTAATTTTTAAATTTGCATTTTCTGGTCGGAGCTAAACAATTAATGACAATCCACTGAATTCATCTGCTCTTGTATCCATCGAATTTCCATAGACATCTTTTCCGGTAAATTTAAAAACAATATGGGATGGATCAATTGTTGCGTTCGCAGATGAATTCTGGCTTATCTGAAAAGTTACCTGCGCTGTGAGATCATCTTCGTTATAGATAACATATAGAGGGTGCGGCAGTAGATAAACTTCTGTAGAAGAAAGCGGCATTCCCCAGTTATATCCTCCGCCCGGACTGGTAACAGGCGCTCTGCTTATCTGCCAGTTCATTATATTTCGAACAGAAGCCGGATCCATATCTTTGTTGAAAACAAAGTTCATTGTAAAAAGCCTGGAAGACCCTGCTTGAGATAATGAAGGATACAATGAAGAAACAGGAGTATTAGGTCCGCGTGTGGTTATAAATCCATCTGTATTATAGACAGCAAAAATTTTTGGTGATGATTTTTGATATATGTAACTATCAAGCAGTGTGGCTGAATCCGCATCATCAAGATTATTCAATATTTTTAATTGAGCTTTTGCGCTGTCAATATCACCCATATCAGCATAGGCATATCCTATATCCACATAAGCGTAATTGAAGTCCCTTTTCAATTCAAGTGTCCTCTGAAAATATTTTATAGCATCTTGATATTTCCCAAGTTTATAACTAAGTTTTCCTAACCCGTAATATCCGGAATAATTTTGCGGGGCAATCTGAATAATTTTTCTAAAAGCATCTTCTGCTTTATCATACTTTTGTGTTTCAAGATATGTTTGTCCCAGAGAATACCAGTTTTTTACTGATTGGGAGTTAATTCTTAACGCTGTTTCATATTCTTTTTCTGCTTCATCATAACGTTTTAGATCAAAAAATACATTTCCAAGACTTACATGTAACGAATCATCCGAAGAAGAAATTTTTATAGCCGATTTATAAGCATTAATTGCTTCTTCTGTCTTGCCGAGTCTGAGATAGGCTAATGCCTGAAAATTATATGCTTTTGCGGCATTTTCTGTATTCGGTGAAAGAGCGGTTACTCTCTTGAATTCTTCGAGCGAACTCTCATAATTGCCTTTTTGATATTGATCGATACCACGCGAAAGAGCTGCATTAACAACCACATCAACATTAACACTACTCTGAACTATAGCTGAAAATATTTTATTAGCACTATCTTCTATTTGTATTTCCATTTTTTTATCCTATACGAACCTAAACCTAAGGCTTTTTAGGTATCATTTAGACTCTTAATCCACATATTGTCACAAAACATTTAAATTCATATCTATTTTTCGGAATAAAAAAGAGATTTCTTTAATTTATTATGTACTTCATGCTCCTTGCTCTTTGCCCTTCCCTCTTGAAAGCTCTTTATTACATAAGCTATTATGCATAATGAAGAAAAAACAAAACCTGCGTCCCGGATGGGATGAATATTTCATAAATATCGCAAAAGTTGTTGCAACACGTGCAACCTGTCTTAGAAGAAAATATGGCGCGGTTATAACCAAAGATAATATAATTGTTAGCACAGGTTATAATGGTGCACCGGCAGGAATGAAAGATTGTCTTGAAGCTGGAAAATGCACAAGGAAAGAATTGCAGATTCCTCATGGAGAAAGATATGAATTATGCCATAGTGTACATGCTGAAGCAAATGCAATTATAAGAGCTTCAGGAGAAGAATTAAATGGAGCAACTATATATATATCGGGCAACGATCATGAAAGCGGTGAATGTTTGTCAGAACCATGTATGATGTGTAAGCGTATGATACTTAATGCACGTATTAAGAAAGTTGTTTATTCAAACGGAGAAAATGGAATTATAATTGTTAATCCAAAAAAATGGCTAAGGAAAAGAGTTTAGAGGTGAATTAATGAAAACAGTACTTGTTACAGGTTGCGCCGGTTTTATAGGATGGAAAGTTTCTGAACATTTACTTTCCCGGAATATAAAAGTTGTTGGTCTGGATAATATGAACGACTATTATGATCCTTTATTGAAAGACTGGAGACTAAAAAAATTAAACGGAGATAGTAATTTTCGTTTTCATATGTGTGATATAGCAAGTTTTGAATCTTTAAGAAGAATTTTCGCAAGTTATCAAATAGATGCTGTAATAAATCTTGCTGCAAGAGCAGGAGTCAGGGCGTCTGTTGAAGATCCATGGGTTTATCTTGATACAAATACAAAAGGCACTTTAAACCTCCTTGAATGTTGCAAAGATTTCAATACTCCAAAATTTGTTCTTGCATCTACTTCAAGTCTTTATGCCAACAACCAGATGCCGTTCAGGGAAACAGACCAAACTGATAAACCACTTGCTCCGTATTCAGCAACTAAAAAAGCAGCAGAGGCTCTTTGTTACAGTTATCATTTTCTTTATGGAATTGACATAAGTATTCCAAGGTATTTTACTGTTTATGGACCTGCAGGAAGACCTGACATGAGCATATTTATCTTTATTAAAAATATTGATAATGGAAGACCTATAACAGTATTTGGCGACGGTAAACAGCAAAGAGATTTTTCTTATGTTGATGATATTGCAACTGGAACATTGAAATGCCTTCAACCATTTGGTTATGAGATTTTTAACCTTGGCAATGATCATCCGGTTGAATTAATGTATGTAATAAATTTAATCGAAGAAATGCTCGGCAAGAAAGCTGTTATAAATTTCAAACCAAGACATCCTGCTGATGTTTTTGCAACATGGGCACATATCGAGAAATCCAGAGATAAACTTGATTGGTATCCAACTACGTCTATAGAAGAAGGCATTAAAAAAACCATCGAATGGTATATTGAAAATAGAGAATTTGTAAACAAACTTCGAGATTAATTCCATGCAAAAGCGCCTCCAGAAAATCCTGTCCGAGATGGGTATTGCCTCAAGAAGAGAAGCAGAAGAGATGATTCTTGAAGGAAGAATTACTGTTAATGGCCGTATTGCGAATATAGGAATGAAAGCGGATCCGTCTAAAGACCATATTAAAGTTGATGGCAAATTACTGGTTCGGAGAGAACCAAAGGTTTATCTTGCCTTCAATAAACCGGGAGAAGTTGTAACAACCCTGAATGATCCCGAAGGAAGGCCGACTGTAAAAGATTTTATAAAAAATGTAAAATATAGAATTTATCCAATAGGAAGGCTTGATTATAGTTCTGAAGGTCTGCTTTTATTTACCAATGACGGAGATTTTGCAAATTCTATTATGCATCCGTCAAAAAAAATACTTAAGACTTATCACGTGAAAGTCAAAGGCATACCCGAAGAAAAAGAGCTCGATAAATTAAGAAAAGGCATTAAGCTTGAAGACGGGCTGACAGCACCTGCAAAGGTAAAAAAAATAAAGACAACAGAGAATAATGCATGGATAGAAATTACTATTCATGAAGGAAGAAATAGACAGGTTCGCCGGATGTTTGAGAGAATAGGGTATCCTGTAATAAAACTCATCAGGACAAAAATTAATGGTATTAGCCTTGGGAATTTAAAACCCGGAGAATATAGATTCCTCAATCCTGAAGAAGTAAATAAATTGAAATTGGAGGTTAAATGAATAGAGATAAAGGATGCGGTGAAATCACTGAATCTGACATCGGGAAAAAACTCACTCTTTGTGGCTGGGTATATCGCAGAAGAGACCACGGAGGATTAATTTTTATAGACCTGAGAGACAGAAGCGGTATTTTTCAAATAGTATTCAGTCCTGATGTTTCTGGTGATGCTCATGAAAAAGCGCATGCTCTTAGAAGTGAATTCGTTCTATCTGTTTCGGGTGAGATCAGGAAAAGACCCGAAGGTACGGAAAATCCAAACATGATTACAGGACAGATTGAAATGTATGTTGAAAAAATTGATATTTTGAATGAATCTTCTCCTTTGCCTTTTACAATAGAAGACGCTGCAGAAGCTTCTGAATCTTTGAGATTAAGATATAGGTATCTCGATCTGAGAAGACCTGAAATGCAGAGAAATTTAATAATCAGGCACAGGGTTACAAAAATAATCAGGGATTATCTTGATGATAAAGGCTTTCTTGAAATTGAAACCCCTATGCTTACAAAATCCACACCTGAAGGAGCAAGAGATTACCTTGTGCCAAGCAGATTAAATCCGGGCTGTTTTTATGCATTGCCACAATCACCGCAGATATTCAAGCAGATTTTAATGGTTTCAGGGCTTGAGAAATATTTCCAGATAACAAAATGTTTCAGAGATGAAGACCTTCGTGCTGACAGACAACCTGAATTCACACAAATTGATCTTGAAATGTCTTTTGTTGATGTAAATGATGTTATTTCACTTATAGAAGGAATGACCTATAAACTTTTCAAGGAATCTCTTGGAGTCGAGATAGAAATACCTTTTAAAAGGCTTGGTTATAGAGAATCAATGGAAAGATTCGGGAATGATAAACCGGACATGCGTTTCGGACTTGAACTTAAGGAAATGGCTGATCTTGCTGAAAAAGGAAGTTTTAAAGTTTTTCTCGATGCTATTAAATCCGGTGGAAGAATTAAAGCTATAAACGGGAAAGGTATGGCATTACTGTCACGTAAAGAGATAGATATGCTTGCCGAAACAGCAATATCATATGGCGCAAAAGGACTTGCCTGGATAAAAGTCAAGAATGGTTTTGAATCTCCTATAACAAAATTCTTCCCTGAAGATATATTGTCACAAATGGCGCAGAGACTCGAAGCAGAAGATGGAGATTTGATGTTGTTTGTTGCAGATAAAGAAAATATTGTCTTCGATGTTTTAAGCAGAATGAGGCTTGATATTGGTAAAAAATTAAATTTAATTAAAAGTGGTTTTGAATTTGTGTGGATTACGGATTTCCCTTTGCTTGAATGGAATGAAGATGAAGGCAGATACGAAGCAATGCACCATCCATTTACCTCACCAATGGATGATGACATTAAAAAACTGGATTCCCTGAATATTTCTGAAATGCAAGCACCGGGGTCTGAACTTTCCCGCTTAAGAGCCAAGGCTTATGATATAGTTTTAAACGGATATGAAATTGGCGGAGGAAGTATCAGGATACACAGACGTGATGTTCAAAAGAAAATGTTCGAAATGCTCGGAATCTCTGACGAAGAAGCAAGAGCAAAGTTTGGATTTTTGCTTGATGCTCTTGAATATGGTGCTCCTCCTCACGGAGGTATAGCACTTGGATTAGATAGGCTTGTTATGATTATGGTTGGAGCTTCATCTATCAGGGATGTCATAGCATTTCCGAAAACCCAGAAAGCTTTCTGTTTGATGAGCGGGACACCATCAACTGTTGATTCTAAACAATTAAGAGAACTATACATCAAACTCAATTTGCCGGATGTTTAGAAATTTGATATATAATTGATATAAGATTTAAAGTTCCTTTTTGTTTCATTTACACTATCACCACCAAATTTTTCAAGAAAAGCATCTGCAATGGTCAAAGCTGCCATTGCTTCTGCTATTACAGCAGCAGCAGGAACTGCACAGACATCCGAACGTTCGTAGGCTGCTTCTATTGGTTTTTTTGTGATAATGTCAATTGAACTAAGAGGCTTGCGCTGAGTAGGAATGGGTTTCATAACTGCACGCAAAATAACAGGCATACCATTAGACATTCCACCTTCAATTCCTCCTGCGTGATTTGTTTTTCTGTAAAAACCTGTGCCTGTTGTTTTGCTTTTTTGTTCTTTCCCGTAAAATATTTCATCCATAACTTCTGAACCAAATCTCCTCCCCATTTCAAATCCATCCCCTATCTCGACCCCTTTTATTGCTTGAATGCTCATAATAGCTTGGGCAAGTCTGGCATCGAGTTTTCTATCCCATTGAATATGGCTCCCAAGACCAACTGGAAGACCTGTTATGAAAACTTCAAAAATACCACCGAGTGAATTACCGGTTTTAATAGCCTTATCTATAATCTGTATCATTTTTTTTGAGACCGGTTCGTCAGGACATCTCACAGCAGACTCTTCGGCAAATTTAAATAATTTCCACAGCTTCTCGATACAGTTTTGAGTCTTGAGTGTTGAATCTTGAATCTTTTCTTTCCCTATCTGAATAACATAACTACCGATTTTTATATTAAATTCGCCAAGGAATTTTTTTGCTATTGCACCCAGAGCCACTCTCATAGCAGTCTCTCTTGCACTCGATCGCTCAAGAATATTACGTACATCATGGTGTTCATATTTTATTGCACCTGCCAGATCCGCATGTCCCGGTCTCGGTTTTGTTACAGACGGGATTGAACCTTCAAATGTTGAAAGAGAAGACATGCCTTTTTCCCAGTTTTTAAAATCCTTATTTTCAATGATAAGTGTAATTGGTGAACCAATTGTTTTTCCCCATCTTACACCAGATATAATCTCTGCATGGTCGGTTTCTATCTTCATTCTACCGCCTCTTCCATATCCACCCTGTCTTCTTTTAAGGTCTATATCAATATCTTCTGAAGAAATTGGAAGCCCGGAAGGGATGCCTTCCATAAAACCGACTAATGCTTTTCCATGAGATTCACCGGCAGTAAAATATTTGAGATTTGCCATTTTTAAAACCCTTTCTCCTATCAAAAATAAAGGCATATGCCTTTAACATAATATTCTGAATAGATTCATTTAAAAATGCAATCGAAATAATGGAGGGCAAAGACATCTGTATATTTATTGTATTATTCTTGTTAAGAAGTTATTTTTGTTTTTTCCCTTAAATAATAAGTCGCTCCTATAAATGAAAGAACAACAAACACTATCATACCCCATCCCGTATATGCCGGTATGGCAGTTTGCTCAGTACATTTACCATCTGAACCTGCATTGTATAATGCTTGAATCTCTGATTGGCTTAAAGCTCGATTAAAAATTTCTACCTCGTCTATAAGCCCGTTGAAAAAAGAACCTGCTCCGGAATTATATGAACCAATACTAGAATTGAACCCGCTCGTTGTGTAAAGATCCAAGTCTGGGATCGTAATACTATTCTGTAATATACCATTCACCCACAATTCAAGGCTCGTTCCTCTCCTTATACCAGTAACAAAAGCCCAGGTATTTATATTTGCGGAAGCAGTAATTAAATACCATATTCCATTAGAAAGATGAACAGCAAATACATAATTTCCATTGGTTACAAATAATTGATACTAACCGGATTGAGCACCACTATATACTATTTTACCATCATCTATTGTATTGTTAGGATATACCCATGCATCTACAGTAAAATTCCTCGCTGTGCTTGAAATAATTCCATTAGGTACTGATATATAATCATTGACACCGTCAAAACTGAATGACTGTCCAACCATTCCACTTGCAAAAGTAGCCCCGTTTATTAATGTACCATGATTTGTGCTTACACTATCATTAGCATTACCTTCTGCTCTCCACCACGAGACCATATTAGATGGTGGCTGGACACAAGCTCCATTTGCAGAAATTGTGTAAGACATTAGAAAAGAA
>DYFC01000025.1 GCA_020725385.1 Nitrospira japonica
AATTTTAATGAGGCAACAGAGAAACTTTTCGTTTAGATTTTTATGTGAGGCAACAGGGTTTAGGCAAAAAAAATTAGGCTTTAAAAATATTAGTGTAATTAAGTAAAATATCACCTGCTGTTAGCAATAATTCAACAAGGAGGCAAAAGTGAAAAGAAGAATTGATTTAAACGAAAAAGATATACCAAAACAATGGTATAACATTCAGGCGGATATGCCAAATCCTGTTCCGCCACCTCTAAATCCTGCAACAGGTCAACCAATAACTCCTGATATGCTTGCTCCTGTATTTCCTATGAATCTTATCGAGCAGGAAGTCAGTACAGAAAGATGGATTAATATTCCAGATGAAGTTCTCGAAAAATATCTAATATGGAGACCTACGCCGCTTTATAGAGCTACATTTCTCGAGAAATATCTCGGGACTCCTGCGAAAATTTACTTTAAAAACGAAGGGGTTAGTCCGGCAGGAAGTCATAAACCAAATACTGCGATAGCCCAGGCATATTATAATAAAGTTTTTGGAATCAAAAGAATTGCGACAGAAACCGGTGCAGGACAGTGGGGAAGCGCCTTATCTTTTGCCTGTAACCAGTTTGGCCTTGAATTGAAAGTTTATATGGTAAGAATAAGTTTCAATCAGAAACCATATAGAAAACTAATGATGGAAACATGGGGTGCAAAATGTGTTCCGAGTCCGAGCCCTGATACAAATGCCGGCAGAAAATTTCTTGCTCAGAATCCCGATCACCCAGGAAGTCTCGGAATAGCAATAAGCGAAGCAATTGAAGATGCAGTAACAACAAAAGATTCCAGATATTCACTGGGTAGTGTTTTGAACCATGTTCTTTTGCACCAGACAATTATAGGGCTTGAAGCTCAAAAACAGCTTGAAGCAATAGGTGAATATCCAGATATAGTAATTGGTTGCGCTGGAGGTGGAAGTAATTTTGCAGGGGTAGCTTTACCATTTATAAGAGATAAAATTCATGGAAAAAATATTCATGTAATCGCTGCTGAACCTTCTTCATGTCCTTCTATGACAAAAGGCATTTACAATTATGATTTTGGTGATACTGCTGAAACCACACCTTTACTTGCTATGCATACTCTTGGACATAATTTTGTCCCTGCACCAATTCATGCAGGAGGGCTTCGTTATCATGGCATGGCACCAATAGTAAGCCGTCTTGTTATGGATAAATTAATAGAACCAAGAGCTTACTCACAGCTTGAAACTTTTGCAGCAGGTGTTACTTTTGCACGTACCGAAGGTTTTATTCCTGCTCCTGAAACAAATCATGCTATTGCATGTACTATTGAAGAAGCAAAAAAAGCAAAAGAAGAAGGAAAAGAAAAAGTTATACTTATGAACTGGAGCGGACATGGCATTATAGACCTTGCTGCTTATGATGCTTATCTTTCCGGTAAACTTGATGATTACGTTCTTCCTGACAATGAAATTCAGGGACTTCTTAAAGAACTTGAAAAATATCCGAAACCTTAAAATTTTAGAACATATTATTAATTCTTTCATTTTAAACCACTCCCTTCAGGAAAGAGGGGAGTGGAAACATTTTTATGCATTATTAATAAAATCTTTTTGAAAAGGATATTTTCTTTGGAAATTTATTGTTCGCAATTAGGAATGCTTGTAGAATTTTCATATTGTATTTCTATGAATGAAAATCTTCCCTGCCGCAACATTCCAGGATGCTGGAAAGATAGAATGGACATAATAAAATTTTTGAAGGATAATTATTCTGTTGAAGATTTAAAAAAAGTTTTTGAAGGTCCTCCCAAAACCAGATTGCAGAGAATAGTTGAAACAATAGAAAAAGAAAATAAAACAGAGGAATGATTTTTAATTTTTTATTATTGCTTATCTTTTTAATTATTCCAGCTTCCTATTTAAACGCTTCTGAGATTTATTCTTATTCAAACGAATCGAATGTTATAGGAGAACTTCAAACATATCAAATAAAAAATAATGAATCATTGATTGAAATAGCCCGCAAATTTGGGATTGGATATAATGAAATTACTGATGCAAATCCAAAACTCGACCCTTTTATCCCCGGTAATGAAAAAACTATTACAATCCCAACCCAATGGGTTTTGCCCGATGTTCCTTCTTATGAAGGTATAGTGATTAATCTATCCGAGATGAGACTTTTTTATTTTACAAAAGATAAAGTAATGACTTATGCGATTGGCATAGGAGATGAAGGAAAAGATACACCGGAAGGCAAATTTAAAATAGTCGAAAAACTCGTTAATCCAAAATGGATAGTGCCTCTATCGATAAGGAAAGAAAGACCTGAATTGCCTGCTGTAGTACCTCCGGGACCAAATAATCCATTGGGCACTCATGCAATGAGGCTTTCAAGGCCTTCAATTTTGATTCATGGAACAGATAAACCTTATGCCGTGGGTAGAAAAGCAAGTCATGGGTGTATAAGGCTTTATCCTGAGGATATCCCGGAACTTTTTAAAGTAGTTCCAAATTACACAAAAGTCACAATCATTCGTCAGCCAATAAAAGTCGGTATATCTAACAAAAAAACATATATCGAAGTCCACAAAGAAAATGGGCACAAGCTTAATTATTTCAATCAAGCAGTAACTTTATTAAAGAAAAAGAAATTGTATCACAATATAGATAAAAATAAATTAATTCCTGCCTTGCATGAAAAAAAAGGTATACCTGTTATAATTTCAAAATAAAAAGAGGGGATAAAGTTCTAACACCTTAACCCCCTCTGGTTTAAGTAAAAGTATTATTTTTTCTGCTGTAATTCAAAAGCCTTAGAGCATTTTCTTGCAGCGTCTTCAGCTCTTCTTGCAGCATCTTCAGCTTTCATTGCAGCAGATTCTGCTTTTTTCAAAGCTGAAATATCTTTATCACAGCATTCTTTGGCTAATTTCATCGCATCTTGTGCTAATGATTTTGCGTTAGCTGCTTCTTTCTTTGCAGCATCAATATCAGAAGTCTTACCTTCAAGTGTACTAACTTTAGATTCAAGAGCAGATACTCTTGCTTCAAGCCTGCTGATCCTGTCAATTAAAGGATCGATCTGTTGTTTTACATATTCTTTTGTAGCGCAGCCGGTAAATAACAAAATTGATAAAGAAAGGACAATTAAAATTATTTTCTTCATCCTACACCTCCTTTCTGTTTAAAACATAATACTTACTAATTCAAAGACCAGTTCCCAACAATTTTCAAAATTAAAATTGTTTTTATAAAAATCTAATTACAAATATTAAAGTAAATTATTATAAATGTCAATAAAATAATTGATTTAATGGAACTATTTTTATTCCCCTCCATTGATAGGAAGGATGGAGTGTGATTGACAATTTTCATGCTTCCTTGTAAGCCAGGGGCTCATTTTGATTTCGGGTAAAGCGGGGAATCTTAAAGCTTTCCAAATTCACCATAAATTGCTGACAAAATTGTTTTTTACTTGACAATATTGTATGGGTCTTTTAAACTATAAACTAACGGCAACCGATTGCCGATTTTATTTTGTGAGGTAACATAATGTGCAGATTGTCTGCTATAACATCAAACAAATATTTTTCACCTATGGAAAATATACTCGCTCTTGAAACAATGAAAGAAGGGCATGATGGTTCTGGATTAGGTCTCACGTTGAAAGATCTCGGGGGTCATTTCGAAAAACTAAAATCATACCCGATTCTTTCTGGAATTTGTTCAAAAAATGGTGCAAAAGTTCTCGATGATTATATGGAAACAGCAGGTTTTAAATTGAAAGACATTTGGGCACCAAAGATCAGGAATGTAAAAGGTATTACAAAAAGAGATCATTATTTTGCCCGTATTTATGATTACCCTGCTTCCTTTAAACATAAATCTTTTTGTGAAAAAGAAGATTTATTAATGAATGTAAGAATTGCCTTAAGAAAATTAGGCGAATCTGATGGTTCTATATTTGTTTTTTCATTTTACCCCGATACCTTAACATTAAAGGAAGTCGGGGATCCTCTTCAAGTAGCTGAGTTTTTTAGTCTTGATTGCGACAACTTAAAAGCTAAAATTATTTTTGCACAAGGCAGGCAGAATACCAATTATGCAATTTATCTTTACGCATGTCATCCTTTTTTTATTCAAGGTTACTGCACAATGACAAATGGAGAAAATACTGCATTTGTACCCATTAGAGAGTTTCTTACAGGGAGAGGATTTCCAGGATATATTGGTTATAACAGCGATAGCGAGGTGTTTACTCATATTTTGCATTATACTGTAAGGCAGCTTCGGTTTCCTTTAACATATTACAAAGATGTAATTACTCCATTGAAAGAATCTGAAATCGAAAAAAGACAGGATAGCAAAGCACTCAAATTAATTAAACAATCCCTCAGGCCGTTATGCATTGATGGACCCAATGTAGTTATAGGTTTTATTCCAGATGGTACATGCTTTATGGTGCATGATGCAAAAAAATTGCGTCCGGGTGTTGTTGGTGGAGTTAAGGGTAAGTATGCACTTATGTCAGAGGAATGCGGACTTGACAGTGCTATACCGAAAAGAGATAAATCAAAAGATATATTCCCTATGAAATACGATATGGTCATCGTAAAACCACAAGCAGAGGAGGTAGAAATATGGAACCAGCTTCAAAATTAGACCATAATCATCATCTGTCTATCAAAGAATTACCATATATAATTCGCTGGAAAGATCATCGATGCAAAAGGTGTGGACAATGCACCGCTGTCTGCCCTGTTAAAGCTATTGAACCTGCGGTAAAGTTAAGAAGAGTTGTTTTCTCTGAAGGACTATTACCCGAACCTTCTGTAAATAGAAAGATCTATCATGTTATAGAACAGGTTACCGATATAGATAGAGCCTGCACCGGTTGCGGTGCTTGTGCTCTTGTATGTCCAAATGATGCGATTGAACCTGAGTACAACCCATCAAATAAATTTCTGCACTTTAAGAATAAAGGTGGGGAAGGATATAAAAGAGGTGGGAGAAGAAATGATCCCTTCATTTCAACACTTGATCGTCTTAAATTTACGAGGATTTCAATGCTTACTGACCCTGCTCTTGATGCAGGTCGTCATGAATTCAGGGTTAGAACATTGCTCGGAAGAATATTACCATCTGACGAGCTCCCACTAATAGAAAAAGACGGCAAATTAACTATAGATGAAGAAAACGAACGATTCGTTCCGCCTGTACGTGAAATTTTTCCTATAATGATCGGGAGTATGTCAGTTGGTGCTCTTTCTCCACCAATGTGGGAAGGGCTCGCAATGGGTGTAGCATATTTGAACGAAGTAGAGGGATTGCCTGTTGTTATGTGTACAGGCGAAGGTGGGGTCCCTCCAAGATTATTAAAATCAAGGTTTCTAAAATACATAATTATTCAGATTGCTTCCGGATATTTTGGCTGGGATGAAATTGTACATGCGATACCACATATGGTTGAAGACCCTGCTGCAATAGAAATTAAATACGGTCAGGGAGCAAAACCGGGCGACGGAGGACTTTTAATGGCTCAAAAGGTCTTGAAATTGATTGCAAGTATTAGGGGTGTTCCACAATTTGTTGATCTTGCTTCACCACCAACACACCAAACTAAATATTCTATTGAAGAAGCAGTAGCAAAGATGATTCAGTCAATGTCAATGGCATGGGGCTTTAGAGTTCCTGTATATCCTAAAATATCAGGCACAAAAACCGCACGTTCTGTCTTGAATAATCTTGCAAGAAATCCTTATGCTGCTGCACTCTCAATAGACGGAGAGGATGGAGGAACAGGAGCTGCCTATAATGTATCAATAGACAAAATGGGACATCCTATTGCAAGTAATATAAGGGAATGTTATCTTGATCTCGTCAAACAGGGAAAACAGAATGAACTACCTTTAATTGCTGCAGGTGGTGTGGGTAAAAAGGGTAACCTTGCTGCTAATGCTGCAGCCTTAATAATGCTTGGTGCGTCTGCTGTTTCAATAGGCAAATACATTATGCAGGCTACAGCAAATTGTTTTGGTGATGAATATAATCGTTGCAATATTTGCAACACCGGTAAATGTCCAAGAGGCATTACAACTCAAGACCCTAAATTATATAGAAGACTTGATTCTGACAAAGTTGCTGAAAGACTCGTTGAGGTATTTAAAGCTGCAAATGTTGAACTCAAGAAAATATTTGCTCCAATGGGGAGAAGTACCGAACTTCCTATTGGCATGTCTGATGGCTTAAGCGTAGATGACAAAGCAATCGCAGACAGATTGGAAATAAGCTATGCGTGTTAAAAAAACAGAAAACAACAAAAAGAAAAAAGAAGTTAGAAATATGAAAGCAAAAGATATTCTAAATACTGCATTTCTAAAAAACGGAATGTCAGGAAAGAATATTTTAACTATTCACGGTATTGTTCAAGGCAAACGTGTTCCATCGAGAATTCTTGAAGAAAAAATACAACAGGCTGTTAAAGATGGAGCAAGAGAAATTCACATCATTGCCGATGGTCAGCATGGTATAGGTGGCAGGATATGGCCAAGGGGTGAAATAATAAAAATATGGATTGATGGACCTGTTGGCCAGAGACTCGGAAGCATGGGAATGATGGGTACTGAAATTATTGTTAATGGCAGTGCTTCGGATGATGTTGGATGGATTAATTGTGGAGCAAAAATAACAGTTCTTGGAGATGTTACTAACGGCGCTTTTAATGCTGCTGCACAGGGCATTTTGTATGTTCAAGGAAGTGGAGGTGCACGTTGTGATACCATGACAAAACATAATCCCAGATTTGAACCACCACAATCATGGTATTTTAGAAATGTTGGAGATTCATTCGCTGAATTCAAAGCAGGCGGAATTGCTGTTGTTTGCGGGGTAAACCCAAGAAATCCTGATAACATTTTAGGGTACCGTCCATGTGTTGGAATGGTTGGCGGTACAATTTATTTCAGGGGGAATATAAAAGAATACAGTGAACGTGATGTACAACTTCTTGAGCTCACCCCGCAGGATTGGGAATGGCTTAAATTAAATATGCTGCCTTTTCTTGAAGCTATTGATAGAACTTCATATTATGAAGAACTGACCCATACAAAAGATGAATGGAAAAAATTTATTGCCTATACACCGCAGGAAAAACGCTCACGAAAATGGTTCAAAATAGAAATGCAGGATTTCAGGAAAGATACATGGGAAAAGGGTGTCGGTCAGGGTGGAATATTTGCTCCTTATATAGATCATGAACCAACTATATTACCTTATATTACTACCGGTAAAGACAGGAGAGTAAGACCTGTATGGGCTAATGAAAAATACTTGCCTCCATGTGCTTATAATTGTCCTTCAAGCATACCATCACATAAAAGAGCTGCTCTAATTAGGAAAGGTAAACTTCAAGAAGCCCTCGAACTTGTACTTCAATACAGTCCTTTGCCGGCAACTGTTTGTGGTCAGATTTGTCCTAATTTGTGTATGCAGAGTTGCACGCGTTCCAAACTCGATTCACCATTGGGAATTGATAAATTTGGTCAATTGGCTTTGGATCTTTCTGCACCTAAAAAAGCTAAATCAACCGGACATACAATAGCAGTTATAGGTGCAGGACCCGGTGGATTGAGCGCAGCATGGCAACTTGCTTTAAAAGGGCACACTGTAAATCTTTTTGAAGCTACGGATAAACTTGGTGGCAAACTTGAATTATGTATCCCGAGAGAACGCCTCCCTCAGGACGTGTTACAGAAAGAGCTTTCAAGATTTAAAGATATAGGTGTCAATATTCATCTAAATGAAAAAATTGGCAGAGATAAATTTGAGGAAATATATAAAGCTAATGAAATAGTAGTCATAGCATGCGGTGCGCATAAACCGAGAATATTTCCTTTCCCTGGTTCCGAATATATAATCTCTGCATATGATTTTTTGAGAGATATAAACTCAGGGAATGAACCCGATTTTGCTAATAAAAAAGTAGTTATTATTGGGGCAGGCAATGTAGGTATGGATGTTGCATCACAGGCATTCAACTGTGGTGCTTTATCAGTTACCGCGGTTGATATTCAAAAACCCGCTGCATTTGGAAAAGAAATGGATACCGCTGTTTCAAAAGGAACAAAAATATTATGGCCTAAATTCACAGAAAAATACGATAATGAAGAAAAAAAACTTTATTTTAAGGATGGGTCATCCATTGAAGCAGATGTAGTAATAATGTCGGTTGGAGATGTTCCTGTGCTTGATTTTCTTCCTCAATCAATTCATACTGAAAGAGGATGGATTGCTGTGAATAATATTGGCCAGACTTCTGATGTAAAAGTTTTTGCTATTGGTGATGCAACAAGACTCGGGCTTGTAACACATGCTATCGGACAGGGAAGGATTGCAGCTGAAGTAATACATGCGCAATTGATGCAGGCTCCTTATCTTCCTGAAACAAGAAAAGTCATACCATACGAACGCATTAGAACCGAGTATTATGATATTTGTCGTGGCTCATTTAATCCTGAAGAAGAAGCAAACAAATGTATGTCCTGTGCTACATGCCGTGACTGTCATATGTGCGAAATTACATGTTATTG
Organism: Nitrospira japonica; assembly: GCA_020725385.1. GTDB lineage: Bacteria > Nitrospirota > Thermodesulfovibrionia > Thermodesulfovibrionales > SM23-35 > DYFC01. The sequence continues at coordinate 8,584 of DYFC01000025.1, forward strand.
GGGAGCTATAAGCAGAATCGAGCATAGTGATGGAACGTATGAATATGTAGTTGATGATGATAAATGTATTGGATGCGGTTTCTGCGCCGGGATCTGTCCCTGCGGTGTCTGGGAAATGGTAGAAAATATTTAAAATGTCTTATTCACTTGCAAGAGAAAATAGAATACTCAATGCTTTGCTTGAGGTTAGCAGAGTTTTAAATTCTTCTTTTGATCTTGAAAAAAATCTTTCCCGCACAATGAGAGTGCTTGGAGATTTTCTCGAGATGGAAAGAGGCTCTGTTTTTCTATATGACCAGAACACAAAAGAACTGAAAATAGTAGCTGCTCAGGGTTTAACAAAAGAACAAATTGATCGTGGCAAATATAAAATTGGTGAAGGAATTGTTGGCAGAGTACTCGAAAAAGGCACACCGATGGTAATTTCAAATGTTGGTAACGAGCCTTTATTTATGAATAAAACAGGCTCTCGCATCGGGAAAAATGGCATATCTTTTCTATGCGTACCAATTCAATTCAAAGGGGAATCAATCGGGGTCTTAAGTGTTGACAAGATTTTTAAAGACAGAGATATTACAGTTGATGAGGATATAAGAGTACTTGAGATAATTTCTTCAATTATAGCCCAGTATGTAATCCTCTGGAAACACTATAGAGAATCCGAAATGGAACGTGAAAATCTAAAACTACAATTAAAAGGGAAATATAGCCTTCCAAATATTATCGGCAATTCTGACAAAATGCAAGAAGTCTTTGAAGCAGTTCATAGGGTTTCGGACTCAAAAGCCACTGTTATTCTATATGGTGAAAGTGGAACAGGTAAAGAGTTAATCGCAAAAGCTATACATTATATGAGCCCGCGTTCTAAATTTCCATTTATAAAATTCAACTGCGCTTCAATACCCGAGGGTCTTCTTGAATCTGAATTGTTCGGACATGAAAAAGGAGCTTTCACAGGAGCAATAATTGCAAGAAAAGGAAGGTTTGAACTTGCTGACAAAGGCACTATTCTTCTTGATGAAATCGGAGATTTACCACTGAATTTACAGCCTAAAATTCTCAGGGTTCTTCAGGAAAAAGAATTCGAAAGAGTTGGAGGAGAAAAAACAATAAAAGTTGATGTCAGGCTTCTTGCAGCAACAAGCAGAAATCTTGAGGAACTTGTATCTAAAGGAAAATTCAGAGAAGACCTTTTCTACAGATTGAACGTAGTGCCAATTTTTATGCCTCCCTTAAGAGAGCGGAAAGAAGACATTTCATTGCTTGTTGAGTTCTTCCTGAAAAAATTCAATAGAGAAAATAACAAAGACGTAACTATATCCCCTGATGCTGTAAGAATACTTACAGATTATCATTGGCCTGGGAATGTTAGAGAACTTGAAAACACAATTGAAAGACTAATTGTAATGTCAGCATCATCTGTTATCAGAGCATCAGATCTTCCTGTAACAATGAAGCTTCCTCCATACGAGGATGTGCTTAAAAAGGAATCCCTTAAAACAGGCATTGAAGATATTGAAAAATCGAGCATTCTTGATGCCCTTGAAAAAACAGGCTGGGTACAGGCAAAAGCAGCCCGTTTAATTGGAATTACACCAAGACAGATCGGGTATAAGATTAAAAAATATAATCTACAAAATCATCAATAATAAATGTCAACTGATATTCTTAAATCTTGGATTCATCCTGGGAAACATTACTAAAAACTTTACTTTCATCTTTATTCATCATGTGCAAAGCATCTTTAATTGAAAGTTCAGGATACTTGATAACAGAGATGACTACATCAGCAATTGGATAATCAATAAAAAAATCTTCTCCATACATTACCCTAACAAACTGTCTTTTTAGAATGAACTTTCTCTTATTATGACCATTACTATCAGTGTAAGGGATAATAATATATTCTTCATCTTCCTGTAGCCTGTATTCCTTTATTAAATTTTCAATTTCTTCCATAATATTTATGCTTTTTAGATAAGAGATAACTACTTTCAGAAATTACATTTAATAGAATAACAATAATCCATCTATTAAGTAAAATTAAGATATTCTATGGCATTAGATATTCTGTAAACAATGTAAACTGTGTAAACCATATAAACTAATTAAAGCATTTCTTTAGAATTCCGATAAATAATTATATTACTTTAACCCAAAAAACCTATGCAAAAGATACCTTTAGCTCTTGCTTTTGATGGAATGATTTTGGCTCAGGAAATTAAAAATCCTGATAATCCTGAAGGTCCTCCTTTATGCGGGAAAGGTGTTGTTTTAAGCAGTTCTCTAATTGAAAGACTGCACAGAATCGGGGTTCAATCAATAACAGTTGAGGGTCATCCGGTTAAAATTGAAGGTGAAAAAACACTCGATGAAGAACTTTCATCTCTTGATTATAGATTCAGAAAAGTCAAAGACGACCCTAATATGAGAATTTTAAGAGAAATATACAGGATTCAAATAATAAAGGCAAGACAATAATATGGAAATTAAAGTAAATGAAATAAAGCGAATAGTACAGGACACTAAATCACTTCCAACATTACCGGGAATTGTTCTTAAAATAAGCAAACTCGCTGAAGATGACAAATCTTCTGTGAATGAAATTGCAAAACTTATTTCATCGGATCATATTCTTTCAGCAAAAGTATTAAAACTGGTTAATTCACCATTTTACGGTTTCTCAGGGAGAGTCTCAACTATTTCAAATGCTCTTATTCTTCTTGGTGTTAATGTTATAAGAAGTCTTGCTCTTAGTAGTTCAATATTCGAAATAATGGAAAAAAGTGTTGTCGGATTATGGGAACATTCTTTTGGTTCTGCTGTTGCAGCAAACACTATTGCGAAAAAACTTCAACTACCTGATGCTGAAGAAATATCAACAGCAGCCTTGCTTCATGACATTGGCAAGGCAATAATCAAAATTAAACTCGAGGATGATTACAATCAACTAATCTCCATCGTAAAAGAAAAAGATATAAGCATGATCGAAGCAGAGCAAGAACTCCTCGGTGTCGGACATCCTGAAATTGGTGAATGGATAGCAAAAATATGGTTTTTACCGGAAAAATTAATTGAGCCAATAGCCTGTCATCATAATGTAAAAAAATCTATAATTCATAAAACAAAAACTGCGGCAGTACATCTGGCGGATATTCTTGTAAAAGCTTCGGGATTCGGTTTCAGCGGTGATGACATTGTGCCACGCATTCAAACTGCAGCATGGGACAACCTTGGTTTGAATGAAAAACTACTCGAAGAAATTGTACAGGAAACCGGGGATAGACTCATAGATGCGAAAAATTTCAGTCTTGAAGTTCAAACAGGCGGTGAAAAATAATCTTAGAATAGCTTTAATATCAAAAGATTGTGAACTCTCATCACAATTATCTTTACATATTGAAAGCAAAGGCCATCAGGTAATTGTCTTCAATAATGAAGCAATGGTTCTTGGATATATTTATTCTGATCCTCCAGATATAATCATTATAAATTTACTAATCCCGGAAACAAATTTTCATAATCTTATATCTGAAATTAAAAAAGATAGTTATTTTGGTACTATTCCAATTATAGGCTTGGTCGATGAAAACATTCATAACACTACAGATTGGAAAGCTCACCCGATTGATGATTTTATTACTTCACCTTTTAAATATAATGAACTTTTCAGCAGAATCTCGCTCGCAACAAATAGGATTAAGAGAATATTTGATAATAACCCCCTAACAAAGCTCCCGGGGAATACCTCGATTCAACATGCTATTGAAAATACAATCGGTTCACCGATGTCAGTTTGTTATTTAGATATAAATAATTTCAAACCTTACAATGATACTTATGGTTTTACAAGAGGGGACGAAGTCATCCGCATGACAGCAAGAATCATTTATAATGCTGTAAAACAAACAGGCGATGGTAGTTTTGTAGGACATATCGGAGGAGATGATTTTGTCTTTATTGTAAAAAATGAACTTGCTGAATCAATATGCCAGACAATAATAAACAATTTTAATATTATTGTCTCGGATTTATTCGAAGAAGAGGCAAAACTCAAAGGATTTTATATCGCAAAAGACAGGCAAGGCAATGAACATAAAATTTATCTGCTCAGCATGGCTATTGCAGTAGTCCCGATGAATACTCCTCAGATTCAACATTATGGCAAAGTTGCTGAAATAGCAGCGGAATTAAAAAAACACGCCAAGAAATTCAATGAAAGTAAATATTTAATTAATAGAAGAAAGAAATAGCTCTTTACTTTCAAGCTCATTACCTTGAAAGCTTGTTAACTTTTTACCTATATTTTTCGGGTTGATAATTTTAAAAGAAATAATTACAATAGCTGCATGGAAAAGAGGGGAGCTCGTAGAATTAAAGTTAAACTGAGTGCAGAACGTATTTCCGGGAATCGGAAATACGGGGTATTCATTGAAAACATTTCTGAAAAAGGGATACATTTAATAACAACACATACAAAATCCCATGCAGAATATTTCCCCGGGAAAGACGTTGATTTAAAGTTTTACTTAAATCCTGAAAAAGCTGTAAGCCTCCGCTGTAAAATAAGATGGGCATGTACGAAAATGCCGCCGAATGGAATGACAGATAGCATCGGGCTCGAAATAATAGACCCTCCAAAACAATACATTGAATTTGTAAAAACATTAAGTTAAATCAAAACTCAGGATAAATTCTAAAATACCTTAAATCTGATATAATGTTAATAGAATTGTATTCTGGATAGAATTTCTCTAAAATGCTAACTGAAATAAAAATAAATCTTTCTTATTTAGAAGAAAAAGCTTTGAATTTATTTTCCAGATATATTGAAAAAGAGGTTCCGGAAGCTGTTCAAGTAATACTTTTCGGTTCACGGGCAAGAGGAAAATCAAATACAGAAAGCGATCTTGATATTGCAGTGATATTATCTGTTGATGTTATAAATAGAAAGTTATGGGATGATATCTGGAATATTAAATGGAAAGTCCTTGCATCACTTGATGCAGAGGAGTTTCCTTTTTCATTGATTCTTTTAACACAAAAAGAGTTGAAATCAAGGGACTTTGGAATCGAGAAGGTCATTAAATCTGAAGGATATGAATTATGGAAAAGAGAGAATTAGCCATAGCAGAGATGTCTGCTGCAGAAGAAAAGTTCATGGCTTTTAAAGATGACTATAATGGACAGCGCTGGGGAAATGCTACAGTTAGTTTGTTTTTTTCTTTAGAACATCTTATAAAAGCTCTTCTTGCAAGTGCAGGAATAGAAGCAACTTCTCATGAAGGCGTTAAGATTCTGTTTAGTATGCACTATATAAAACCTGGAGCCATAAACGTGAAGATTGGAAGGTATCTCGGGAATCTCTATGATAGAAGAGCTACTGCTGAATATAGCCCTTTAAGAAGGAGCGAATTCACCAAAGAAGAGGTAGATACATATCTGGAATGGGTAAAAGAGTCAGCGAATGAAATCCTACCACTTTTGTCAAAAAATGGTATTGATACCAATACCTTCAAATCATTGATTAATTTTCCTTAAACTTATAATCTATTCGGTTAACTGTTTTTACTTTTATTCTTTTTTATAATAGGTTTTTTTATTGCCTTTTCTTTTTTATTTTCGAGTCTTCCAATTTGCGCTTCTATTTTCTTTATTTTTGAGATTATCCCTTTTACTTTTTTATTAATCATAGGGTCTTTATTTATTGAATGGAGACTATATACCATTCCACCAAGCTCTGCCATTCCCTCTTTTACCTTTGACTTCAGTTCAAGAAGATGGAGTTTTTTCTTTCCTTCTTTGCCAAGTTCGTCAACCTTCTTTTTTGCAAAAGCAGAACTCTCTTTAAGAAATGCGATACCGGCTTTCAATTCTTTCTTTAGGTCTTTTTGTACTTTTTCCCAAAAATTCATTTTCAATCCTCCTTTAGTTTTTAAAAACAAACATCTAAATTATAACAGATTTAATCCGTATGTAAAACAACTCGAATTGCCTCATCAAAAATCTAACTGAAAAT
>DYFC01000026.1 GCA_020725385.1 Nitrospira japonica
GCATATCTGTCTTCCGCTCAAGATGAGAGGGATCTGTATGGTGATATTCCCCTCTATCAAGAGGGGATAAAGGGGTGTGTTGTTTGATGGCAAGGATTTGGTCGACGATAGGTGATGAAAGGCTCCTGATTCATACCTTATAAACTTCTTTGCGATGTTTGATAGCATAAATAGTAATAATCCTTGATGAATGTTCAAAGGAATATATTACCCTCCGGTCGCCAACTCTGAGTTTATATTTGCCTTTAAATTTTCCCTTGAGTGGAGCATGAATCATATATTCAATACTTTGTGAAAGCCACTCTATTTTATTTGAAACTTGCTGGGCAATGGATTTATCAAGACGGGCGAGATCTTCTTCAGCCTGAAGCGTAAACTGAACTAAGTATGTCATCAACTCAACCCAAGTTTTTTCTTAACATCTTCAAAAGGTATTCTTTCTTTAGAGGCAATGGATATTTCAAGTGCCCGAACAAAATCTTCTCTTAACTCAAGTCCAAGGTCAGGGTCAATAAGTTCTTTGAACTTTTCTTCAATGGTTTTACTTATTAATTCTTTTAACTCATCTGTAGTTAGATCAGCTACTTTCATGGTTATACCTCCTGTTTAAAATATTTTACCCTTTCCCGTCCACAATCTCAATCTCCTCATCTGTCAGGGAGTAGGGGCAATTCATGAATTGCCCCTATATTAATGATCGTCATTTTTTTTCTTCAACAATTTCTATTTCTTCTTCGGTTAATCCATACAACCGATATGCCAGCATATCTGTCTTCCGCTCAAGATGAGAGGTATCTGTATGGTGATATTCCCCTCTATCAAGAGGGGATAAAGGGGTGTGTTGTTTGATGGCAAGGATTTGTTATATATAATTTTCATCCAGTTCCCACTGTAGAGGATTGTCTATAATGTATTCTCTAATTTCGATTAATTCTTTTTCATTGCGGATAATATGTTCGTAATAATTTCGTTGCCAGATAGGTATTCTATGCGCATATCTCAATTGATTGATTTGTTTTGTGGTGGTGGATTTAAATAACCGGATAATCGTGGGGATTGAATTATGGGTTGGTTTACCGAATTGTTCAATTGGCGTTTCATTTTTCCCCGTAGGGACACGTTGCGACGTGCCCCTACAATAATTGGATATAATTAATATTCCGTACTTTTTTGAATTAACTCTATTAACCTTTTCTTTAAATTCGCTGCTCCTGTATTGGTTATAAAGTTTTTCATGTTCTTATTATTTTTATTTAATCTAAAAAATGCAATTGAAAAAAACTAAAAAGCCATCATGGTTGCAGACAATAATTAGCAAAAGAGGTAAGAGTATAGACCTAACGGGTTAATAAGTCTGCAAGTTAAATGTCTTGATTTATATGAAGTTATTCGTTATGCTTTTTGATTATGATTATCGAGAAAACAGATTTTCTTATTATAGGAAGTGGTGTTGCTGGATTGAGAGCTGCTATTGAGCTTGCTCCATATGGAGAGGTAATAGTAGTCACAAAAGACAGACCTGCTGAAAGCAGCACAGAATATGCTCAGGGTGGAATCGCAGTTGCATTAAGTGATGAAGATGAGGTTGGGATACATTATGAAGATACACTACGGGCAGGAGATGGTCTCTGCAATGAAGAGGCTGTAAAAATACTTGTTGGTGAAGGTCCTGAGAGGATAAAAGAGCTTATTTCATGGGGCGCAGAATTTGATAAAGAAGGCTTAAAACTCGACTTCACAATGGAGGCTGCCCATTCAAGAAAAAGAGTGCTTCATGCTCACGGTGACGCAACCGGGAAAGAATTAGAAAGAGTTTTGTTAAATAAAGTGCGGACATTTTCTTCCATAGAAAAATATCCATATGCATTTACAAAGGACCTTATAATTCAGGATGGAAAATGTTATGGAGCATATGTTCTCGCAGGAGGACAGATGGTTGCTCTTATTGCAAAAGCTACAATTCTAACTACAGGTGGAGCAGGGCAGATTTTTGCGAGGACTACGAATCCTGCTGTGTCAACTGGCGATGGAATGGCTATAGCTTTTAGAGCAGGAGCTGTGCTTGGAGATCTTGAATTCGTTCAATTCCATCCAACAGTTCTTTATGCTCCTTCAGCCCCACAGTTTCTTTTGAGTGAAGCAATGAGGGGTGAAGGAGCTTTATTGAGGAATATTAATAGAGAATTGTTTATGAAAGAATATCATCCCGATGCAGAGCTCGCACCGAGAGATGTTGTGTCAAGGGCAATAATTTCACAAATGGTTCGTACAAATAGCAATCATGTTTATCTTGACCTTACCCATCTTGATAGTGATTTTGTAAAACATAGATTCCCGCGGATATATGCAACATGCCTTCAATATGATGTTGATGTTACAAAAGAGCTTGTTCCTGTATCTCCTGCTGCTCACTATATTATGGGAGGTGTAAAAACAGATATAAACGGAGCAACAAGCATAAAAGGACTTTTTGCTGCAGGAGAGGTTGCATGCACAGGTGTTCATGGCGCAAATAGACTTGCTTCAAACAGCCTGCTTGAAGGGCTTGTTTATGGTGCAAGAGCTGGTGTTTCTGCAAGAGAATATGGACTGGAAGCAAGAATAAATGGAATTGAAGTAGAAGCATTAAATATTAATGAGTCTAAATATATAAAAAGACGTTCACATGATATTACGAGATTTGATATTGAAGAAATCAGGCATTCTCTAAGAAAATTAATGTGGGAAAAGGTAGGTATAATTCGATGTGCAGATTCTCTTACTGAAGCAAAGAAAAAACTTGACAAATGGTCCTTTATACTTAAAGAAGAATTCAATACAAGAAGAGAGCTTGAACTTCAGAACATGATACAATTAGCCCAATTAATAAATTCTGCCGCTATTTTAAGAAAAAACAGTGTTGGTGCACATTATCGTTCTGATATACCTTTTAAAGCTGAGGGGTGGCAAAAACATATAATATTCAGAAAACAAAAAGAAGAGGTTGTTTATGATTTTATCTCATGATTTAGGACGTAGAAAAGCAAAAATTGTTTGCACAATTGGCCCTGCCTCATCGAGCAGGGAACTACTTGATTTACTTGTAAAAAACGGTATGAATATTGCTAGATTGAATTTTTCACACGGAGATTATGAAACCCATAAAAAGAGATTTAAGTTAATCAGGGAAATATCAACCCAACTGAAAATCCCTGTTGCGATACTACAAGACCTTCAAGGAGTTAAAATAAGAGTTGGTCAAATGGAAGGTGGTGCGGTTGAGCTTAAAAAAGGTAGAACAATTCTATTAAGTCCGGGTGAAGGAATCGGGAATCAGAATGAGATATTTATTTCATATCCTTTATTGTCAAAAGAGGTAAAAATTGGAGATAAAATTTTACTCGATGACGGATTGATCCAGCTTAGGGTAATAGATAAGAAAAAAAACTCTCTTAAGGCAAAAGTAATAGAAGCCGGGATTCTTAAAGACAGAAAAGGTGTAAACCTTCCGGGCATAAAACTCTCGGTCAGGTCATTTACTGAAAAAGACGAGCATGATCTTCTTTTTGGTATTAAAATGGGAATTGATTATGTGGCAATTTCTTTTGTAAGAGAAGCAGAGGATATAATAAAAGTTAAAGAATGGCTTAAAAAGAGAAGAAAATACCTGCCTATAATTGCAAAAATAGAAAAACCCGAAGCTTTATCCAATATCGATTCAATATTATCGGAAGTTGAAGGGATAATGATAGCGAGAGGCGATTTAGGTGTTGAAATATCTCCAGAAGAAGTTCCGTTAATTCAAAAAAGTTTAATCCTCAAAGCAAATCAAAAAGGTAAGATAGTAATAACCGCAACACAAATGCTTGAATCAATGACAGAACACTTAAGACCGACGAGAGCTGAAACCACAGATGTTGCAAATGCAGTTCTTGATGGAACCGATGCTCTTATGCTTTCTGCAGAAACTGCAGCAGGTAAATATCCTGTTGAAGCGCTAAAAATGATGGATAGAATCATTAGACATACAGAATATTTAAAAAGTGTGGAATCTTCTTTTTTGAGAAGAGATATTTTTGTTGAAGCTGCTGCAGATGCTGCATGCAGGGCTGCTGAAGACATAAATGCAAAGGTTCTGGTTGCATTCACACAATCCGGATTTACAGCAATGCTTATTTCGAAATTAAGACCAAAAGTGCCTGTTATTGCAATGACCCCTGATGAAAAAATAATGAGGCGGGTAAACCTTTATTGGGGAATAAAACCCATGATAATGAAGCTTCCTTCAACAACCGATGAAATGATAAAAGGGATAGAAAAAGTATTGCTAACTGAAAAGATAGTTAAAAAAGGAGATAACATTGTCATTACCTCAAGTTCTCCATTGTCCACCCGGGGTAAAACTAACTTCATGAAACTTCACAAAATCGGCGAATAAACATAGGTACGTTAAAATCCCGCCACTCGAAATGATGTTTCCGCGACAAAGCCTGCAGGTTAGAGTGTGACGGTTAAAACAATTTTTTTGAATAGAATCCCGGATAAATAAATTTGGAGAAATATTTGTTAAAATAATTTTATTAAATAAAATTAATCGTGTATGATGGGGGAAGGTGTTGAGAATCATTTAAGCTTCATTTATGGCTTAGTCAAAATCCGGTATTAAATATGGATAAAGAAGAGAGATATAGAATTGATAACTGCTGTAATAAATTTTACGAGTTAGAAAATTATTTCAATTTGAGTCTTGATCTTCTGTGCATAGCCGATACAGATGGTTATTTCCGCAAGCTTAATCCGGAATGGGAGAAAGTCCTCGGATATAATTTAAACGAACTCGAAAATCGAAAGTTTATTGATTTTGTACATCCGGATGATATTGAATCAACTCTTAAAGCTCTTTCGCAACTCGGCCAGAAAATTGATGTCCTGAACTTCAGAAACCGTTATCGTTGTAAAAACGGTTCATATCGATGGATAGAATGGCGTTCAACTACTTCTAAGGAAGGTTTAATATATGCTGTTGCAAGAGATATTACCGAAAAGATAAAAACTGAAGAGAGATTACAAAAAAGCGAAGAAAGATATAGAAAAATTACCTCGGCCATAACAGATTATATTTATACAGTTTATTTGAAAAATGGAGAAGTAATAAAAACTATTCATGGCCCGGGATGTATTGCTGTAACAGGTTATTCAGAAGAGGAATTTGAACAGGATTCTTATCTATGGATTAAGATTGTTCATCCTGATGACCGGCCTATCGTTGAAAAACATGCTAATAATCTTGCAAAAGGAATAGAATCTGCACCAATAGAACATCGCATATTTCATAAGAACGGCGAAATACGCTGGGTTCAAAATACCCCTGTCCTACATTATGATGAAGAAGGGAATTTAATAAGCTATGACGGGCTTATTAGGGATATTACAGATCGCAAGATAGCAGAAGTAGCACTCAAGGAACGTGAAGAGAGATTGCAAAGTATTTTTAAAGTTGCGCCAATTGGTATAGGTATAGTAGTAAACAGAGTTTTTATAGATATAAATCAATGTATTTGCGATATGACCGGTTATTCAAAAGAAGAACTTATCGGTAAAAGCGCGAGAATACTTTATCCTTCTCAGGAAGAGTTTGAGTATGTAGGAACCGAAAAATACCGGCAGATTGCTGAAAAAGGTACAGGATTTGTTGAGACAAAGTGGATTAAAAAAGATGGAACTATCTTTGACGTACTTCTTGCTTCTACTCCGATTGATGTTAATGATCTAAAAAAAGGGGTAACATTTACTGCTCTTGATATAACCGAACGTAAAAAGAATGAGGAAGCAATAAAAAAAGAAAAACAATTCACCGAACTAATTCTCGAAAGTTTGCCGGGTCTTTTTTATCTATATGAGCTTAACAAAGAATTTCCTGAAGAAAGTCATCTTGTACGGTTTAATAAAAAACATTCTACTTTAACCGGGTATTCTCCCCGGGAACTTTATGGCATGAAGATTAAAGATTGGTTTGAACCTGAAGTTCTTAAAGAAGCAATAAAGGCTATTAAAACAGTCGCAATCCAAGGTGAAGCTCAAATAAATTTAAATCTTAAAATCAAGGATGGTTCTATAATTCCTTATGCCTTCACTGGAAGATTACTTCAGATAGATGACAAAATGTATTTTTTTGGCATGGGACTCGATATATCAGATTTTGTCAATGCACAGAAAGCACTTAAGGAATCCGAAGAAAAATACCGTCTTGTTGTTGAGAATGCAAATGATGCTATTTTCATTGTTCAGGACAGATTAATTAAGTTCCCAAATCGGAAATTAATGGAAATTAGTGGATATACCGAGGAAGAATTAACCGGAATTCAATTTCAATATTTTATACATGAAGATGATAGAGAGATGGTAATTAGCAATCATATTAAAAGATTGGGTGGTCTTGAAGTACCGCCTGTATATTCTTTCAGGGTGATTAAAAAAACCGGTGAAGTGAAATGGGTTGAGATTAGCGCAGTGCTCATAACATGGGAAGATAACCCTGCTACACTTAATTTTTTAAGAGATATAACTTTTCAGAAAAAACTTGAAGAGCAACTCTTACATGCACAGAAGCTGGAAGCTATTGGAACCCTTGCAGGAGGCATTGCGCATAATTTCAATAATCTTTTAATGGGAATACTCGGACATACATCTCTGATGCTTCTAAGAACAGATGAACATCATCCTTTCTATAAAAAGCTTAAGATAATAGAAAAACTGGTAGAGAGTGGGTCCGAGTTGACCAAACAATTGCTCGGTTTTGCAAGAAAAGGTAAATATGAAACAAAGCCAATTGATATCAATGAACTTATTATTGAAACCTCAGAAATGTTTATCAGCACAAAAAAAGAAATTACCCTTCAAAGAAATCTTCAGAAAAATCTTTATATTGTAGAGGCAGATAGAGGACAGCTCGAGCAGGTTTTAATAAATCTTTACTTGAATGCATGGCAGGCAATGCCATCCGGCGGGAATTTATATATTGAAACACAGAATGCATTTTTTGATGAAAATGAAAGTCGTGGTTACGATTTAAGTCCCGGAAGATATGTAAAGATAAATATTACTGATACAGGGGTTGGAATGGATGAAGATACACTTAAGAGAATTTTTGAACCTTTTTTTACAACTAAAGGACTTAGTGAAGGGACAGGACTCGGGCTTGCTTCTGCATATGGAATAATTAAAAATCACGGAGGGACAATAAAAGTTTATAGTGAAAAAGGTTATGGAACAACATTTACAATATATCTTCCTTCATTAGAAATAAATCTTTTGAAAGAGCATAGTATTGTTGATTTAAAACCTTTTAAAGGAGATGAGACTATTCTTATAATTGATGACGAAGAAGTAAATACCGAAGCTGTAAAAGAACTCCTTAGTACTCTCGGGTATAAAGTATTAACAGCAAAAAGCGGCAAAGAAGCTATTAAAAAATATAAAGAAAATTTTCAGGAAATACAGATTATAATCCTTGATTTGATAATGCCCGATATGAGCGGTAGAGAGACTCTTGAGAAACTAATGGAGATCAATAAAGATATAAAGGTTCTTCTTTCAAGCGGTTATAGCATGAATGGCGAGGCATCAAATTTACTCAAGCTGGGTTGTAAAGGTTTTATCCAGAAACCTTTCAGAGTAGAGGAACTAACAAGAAAAATAAGGGAAATATTAGATGAATAGCTCTGTGCTTAAATAACGCTCGCCTGTGCTTGGCAATATTACAACAATCTTTTTGTTTTTATTTTCTTGCCGGTTTGCCACAGCAAGCGCTGCATATAATGCAGCACCTGATGAAATTCCACAAAGAATTCCCTCTGTTTTAGTTATAAAACGTGCTGCCTCAAATGCTTGTTCATTTGTTACATGGAAGACCTCATCTATTATAGAGGTATTCAAAACAGGCGGAATAAATCCTGCGCCAATTCCCTGAATTTTATGCGGGCCCGGATTTCCACCAGAAAGCACAGGCGAATCAGCAGGTTCTACCGCAATTGATTTGAATGAAGGTTTTCTACTTTTTATGACTTCTGAAATTCCGGTAATTGTTCCCCCTGTTCCTACACCTGCAACAAGTATATCAATATCTCCATCCGTGTCTTTCCAGATTTCTTCTGCAGTAGTTTTTCTGTGGATTTCCGGATTTGCAGGATTGCTGAACTGATCAGGCATGTAAGCATTTTCTGTTTGTGAAAAGATTTCTTTTGCCTTATTTATTGCTCCTTTCATTCCTTCACTTGCAGGTGTAAGAATGAGTTCTGCTCCAAGATGTTTGAGAAGTTTCCTCCTTTCTATACTCATTGTTTCGGGCATCGTAAGGATTAGACGATATTTTTTAACCGCACACACAAAAGCAAGGGCAATCCCTGTGTTTCCACTTGTAGGTTCTATTATGATTGTATCCCTATTAATGAGTCCTTGTTCCTCTGCCGATTGAATCATGGCAAGACCAATACGGTCTTTAACACTGCCGAGAGGATTTCTCATCTCAAGCTTTGCGAAAATAATTGCTTTCAGCTCTGATGCAATTTGATTCAATCTTACAAGTGGAGTTTCACCTATAGTTTGAGTTATATCATAGAATATTTTCATTTAAATATAAGCTCCGGTTTTTTCTGAAAAACCCTTGTATCAGGTGGAACAGATTCAGTCAACCAGGAATTCCCACCTATTACAGATCTTGCGCCAATTACAGTTTCTCCACCGAGAATTGTAACACCAGCATAGATGATTACATCATCCTCGATGGTGGGATGGCGTTTCTTATTTCTAAGTTCTTCAACAGCATCTTTTGGTAATGAAAGAGCTCCGAGAGTAACTCCCTGATAGAGCCTGACACGATTACCAATTACAGTAGTTTCCCCGATTACTACACCTGTACCATGGTCTATAAAAAAACTCTCCCCTATTTCAGCACCGGGATGAATATCAATTCCTGTTAAACTATGGGCGTATTCTGTCATGATACGGGGTATTAGCGAGACCTTTTGTTTATAAAGTTCGTGTGCTATACGATAAACAGTTATTGCAAAAAGTCCCGGATAACTGAATATAACCTCGTCATATGTTTTTGCAGCAGGATCACCTTCATGTGCCGCACGAACATCTTTAGCGAGCATGTATCTAATTCTCGGGAGTTCTTTGATAAAATTTACAGTTATTTCCTGAGCTTTTTCTTCGCAATTGAAGCACGACATATTATGCCTTCTGCATTCGTGTCTTAATGCAAGTGTTATTTGTTCAGAGAGTGATTCAAATAAAGAGGTAACTTCCTGACCGAGATTATAGCTCAAATTTACTTTATCAATTCTTAAATTGGAGAAATATCCTGGATATAGAATCCGGCATGTTGTGTAAATGATCTCAATAATCCTTTCTTTTGAAGGCAAAGGCTCGAGATCAACATGATCGAAGCATTCCCCGGTGTTGCAAGACTTGACAAGAATTTCTATAACACCGGGAAGTTCTTCCCGAAAATGTTTGGTTGTTTCTTTCTGTATTTTGCATTGATTTAATTTTTCATTGTCCAATTTAGATCCCCTTTGTATGTTTTTCTTAAATTCTATCATAAAATATAAAATCTGTTGTTCATAATTTTTTCATATTCCATTCTTTGTTTGTTCATAATTAAAAAGTAAAATTAATTTAATAATTGTGAGCAATCTTTCAATTCCTCCTTCTTGATCGGGAATGAGGAGGTGAATATTAAAATTAAAATTTATTCCTCCTCAATCCCTGTTTTTAAAAGAAAAATTATTTTGTATATAAATACATGAAAGGAGTGTAGATGATGCTTAAAAGAAAACCTATTTTCATAGCATCCATATTTACAATCGCAGGTTTGATTTTAGGGCTGATTATCTCTTCAAATTTTGGTTTTCATTCAAAGGGTTATTCAGGAGAAGCTTCTATTTCCAAAGAGGCCATAGAAATTCTTACGAAAACAAATAATGCTATTGCAGAAGTCGCCGAAGCAGTAAAACCTTCTGTAGTGAATATTTCTTCTACAAAAACTATAAAGGACCACGGCATACCATCTCCTTTTTCTAATGACCCCTTTTTCAGGAGATTTTTTGGTGATGATTTATTTGATAAGCCAAGAGAACACAAGCAATCAGGTCTTGGCTCCGGAGTTATTGTAGATAAAAACGGCTATATACTCACCAACAATCACGTAATAAAAGACGCTGATGAAATAAAAGTGAAGCTCTCAGACAAGAGAGAGTTTAAAGGCAAAGTTATCGGTACCGATAAAAAAACAGATATAGCAGTTGTCAAAATAGACGCGAAAGATCTTCCAGCCATAAGATTTGGAGATTCTGATAAGTTAAAAGTTGGTGAGACAGTTCTTGCTATAGGGAATCCATTCGGGCTAAATCTTACTGTAACAACTGGAATTATAAGCGCAACAGGTAGAGCAAATGTTGGGATAGCAGATTATGAAGATTTCATACAGACAGATGCTGCTATTAATCCAGGCAATTCCGGTGGAGCTCTTGTAAATGTAAGAGGTGAATTGGTTGGAATTAATACTGCAATTTTAAGTACAAGCGGAGGCTATCAGGGAATTGGGTTTGCTATCCCGAGCAATATGGCAAAAGCTGTTATGGATTCTCTTATTAAAAAAGGCAAAGTTGTCAGGGGATGGCTGGGTGTTAGTATACAGGATTTAACACCCGAACTTGTTAAGCAGTTCAACCTTAAATCAGAAGAAGGTGTTCTTGTAGCAGATGTTGTTGAAGATAGTCCTGCTGAAAAAGTAGGGATAGAGCGGGGAGATGTTATAGTTGAATTTGATGGCAAAGAGGTTAAAGACTCTCGCAGTCTGAGAAACATGGTAGCAGGGACTGCGCCTGATACAGAGGTTAAAATCAAGTTAATCAGAAATGGAAGTTCAAAAACAATTACTGCAAAAATAAGTGAAGTATCGGGTGAGATGAGAGCAGGCTTAAAGGATTATGAAAATCTCCTAAAAGGTGTTTCGGTTCAGGATTTAACTCCTTCAATCAGAAAAAGCCTGAATATTCAGAAGAAAATTGATGGTGTAGTTATAACTGATATTGAAGAAGACAGTCCTGCTGAAGGGGTATTAATGAGAGATGATGTAATAATGGAGATTAACAGGAAAAAGATTAAGAATGTAAAAGACTATGAGTCAGTGGTATCAAAGATTAAATCAGATCAGAATATTTTACTTCTGCTTCACAGAAAAGGTGCCACAACTTATATAACTTTAACAGAGAAATGAGGTAAAAAATGAAAGCTAACAAATGTATAAGCTGTGACAACAAAACCTTGCAGAAAGACGGGATTTGTGTTTCTTGTAAAACAGGCATTCGTCAGATGCATAAAGAACTGCTTGACCTTATGCAGAAACAAAGAAATCAGAATTCGAAAAGAACCCGCAACAGGTAGCTTAAAACAAATCGGGCTGACAGTTAGACATTAATTGTCAGCCCGATTTGTTTTTTATCAATTACTTCTTAGTACCCTTAATGCCCTGCTTCTTATAGGATGTTTTAGTTTCTTAATTGCCTTGGCTTCAATCTGCCTTACACGTTCCCTTGTAATTGAGAGATGCCTTCCAACTTCTTCAAGAGTATGGTCGCGCTCAAAACCTATTCCGAATCTCATCCTGATAACGAGTTCTTCTTTAGGTGTTAAAGTATGCAGAACCTTTATAATATCCTCGGTAGTATTTCTTTTTTCAACATCTGAATACAGGTTGATGTTGTTATCACTGATGAAATTTTCAAGTGTTGTCTCTTCATCTCCAACAAGTGTTTGCAAAGCTATGGGATCCTGAATCGCTCTATAAACATCGTCGACTTTGCTTCTTGAGACACCGAGTTTTTTTGCTATTTCATCAATATCAGGTTCTTTGCCAAGTTGTTGTGTTAGTTCCTTCGCAGTTGCAGATACTTTATTGTAAAATTCAACCATATGGACAGGAACTCTTATAGTTTTTGTCTGATCTATCAATGCTCTTGTGATTCCCTGTCTTATCCACCATGTTGCATACGTGCTGAATTTAAAACCCTTTCTATAATCAAATTTATCTATTGCCCTCATAAGACCTATATTACCTTCCTGAATTAAATCAAGCAAAGACAAACCTCTTCCAATATAATTTTTGGCAATGTTAATAACCAGTCTCAGATTATGTGTTATTAATTCTTCCTTTGCGGATGTTACCAGATTCACAACTTTATTGAGCATTCCGTGTTTGATTTTGAATTCTTCAGCACCCAGTCCTGTTTCAGATGCGATCTTTTTGTATACTTCAAGAGTTTCCCTTGCGAGCGCAGAAAGTTTAAAAGGATTTATATCTTTTTTCTTTTTCTCTTGAATGTATTTTTTAAGGTCTTTCAGAGAACCATATCTTTCAATTTTAGCTTCAGCTTCGGATAATTGCTTAATTAAATTATCAAGGACAATAATCGTTTGTCTTAATGCCTCTTCTTTAGTATCATCATCGGGTATGTTATCATCCGTTTTCTCCATCTCACCGAGTTTTTGAATTGTTTTTTGATAAAATGGGGTTTTTGTAACTATTTCCTCGATGATTTTTTTGCCTTCTTCTATTTTACGGGCAAGTTCAACCTCTTCATCCCTTGTTAATACCTGAATATCGCCCATTGAGTGGAAATAGGCCTGGACAAGATCTTGAGATTTTTCATCCGATTCCCCGATAATTTCTTCTTCCGCAAGAATATCACCTTCTTCACTTTCAATGATGCTTATGCCGGTTTCTTGAATTGTACCTATCATCTCTTCATATTCTTCCTGTGAAATCATTTCAGAAGCAAAAAATTCATTTATCTCATCATAGGTTACATAACCACGCCTTTTGCCGAGTTCAATAAGGTCTTCTATGATATCCCATTCTTTCATTTTATTTGCCTGTCTTTCTTATCGTCATTAATGTTAATAATGTTTAACTTAGATATATCTTCCAGCATAAAACCCGTTAATACATATTTTTTAAATAATTTTATTAATTAAAAGCAATTCGTATGCCATGCTAAGAGGTTTTAATTAGAATTTAGGGGTAAAATAATATTCAAGATATTTTTTGTAACTTATTGGATTTATTGGGAAAATGTCCCGGGAAAATTGAAGTAGTCAAATATGTTGCCGGTTCTTATTAAATATTAATCGAAACAAAATAAGAATATGTAACTTTTTACTTATACTGTGTAAAAATCCACAGAGTTAATTTTTTTCAGATTATGTCAGGGTTTATTTCTTCTTTTTTTTCAGTTGTATCAGAAATTGGTTCCGGAGTTTCAGGAGCAACTTCGATTGGTTGCTCCTGAAACTCTTTTGAATAATAATAACTAAGGACTATAGCAATTACCACGAGACTGAGATATGTCTGCAAAGCATAGTATAAAAATTGGTATGGGAAAGAAATGATAGTACCTATTATTGGTATCAAAGTAAAAGGATAGCTGAGAAGTCCAAGAAGAAAGAGTATAATAAAGTACCCTAAAAACAGGACAGTATAGAGCCAAAAGCCATTCGGGTATTTTAAGAGAAAATTTACAGCTTCTTTTATTGATTTAAAAGCACCTGTTTTCTTGAAATAGAGTGCTGCAAAGCCATAAATAGTTATGGCAAGGATAAATATGATCATTATTATGGAGAGAATTACAAGTATTAAAGAAAAGAATGTTCCGAAAAATAATGCAAGAGTCGAGTCCTGCTCTTTTGCATATGATATAATCGCTGCTATACTCCCGCCAACAATACTGAGAAAGAATGCTGTTAAAATAAAAATAAGTCCGATTACCGATGTAAATCCAAGTAATTTAAGAAAAAGACTTTTTGCCTCATGTGTGAAGTCCTTAAATGAAAAATGAGTTAAATTTCCCTGTAAGGTTTTACCGATAACACCAATTGAACCGCCAAGAACGTATAAGCCAAGCATTATCGCAAAAAGTATATATAAGATTAAACTGATTGTAAGAAGTAGAATCAGAACTATGTATTTTGAGAAAGTATTCGAAGGTGACTTTAATATTCTGAAGACATCAGTTATATCCGTGAATTCTGTCAGGTCAATGCCAAATATAATAAATGCAATTCCAAAAGGGATACCAACAATAATGAAAAAAGAAATTATGCTGACAAACAGCATGCCAATCTGGATTAGAACCAGTTGCCAGTTCTTATTTATTGTCTTGAAACCATTTTTTATAGCTTCAATATATTTCATTGGATAACTCTACAATGACCTCCTCATATGATTCTCTTGGCAACTCTTTAATAAAACGTGAAGGCCTTACAAAACCTATCCCCTGCCATTCTTGAGAAGATTCAGGATAGCAGAGATATAGTTCTTCCTTAGCTCTTGTTACTGCAACGTAAAAAAGTCTTCTTTCTTCCTCTTCGTCATCTGTTCTAAGAGCTCTTGCAGATGGAAATCTACCTTCATTTAAACCGATAATAAAAACAGTATTCCACTCAAGCCCTTTTGCCTGATGTACTGTTGACAGTATAACACATTCACGGGAATCATCTGAATTTTGTTCATCAGCACCGGAAGCACTTTGAAGGCTCATATCACTTGTAAAAGACTCAAGAGTTTTATATCTCATAGAAAATTTTGCCATCTGGTTTATATCTTCAATACGCTCCTCTGCATTAGGGTAATGTCTGTATAAATATTCTTCATATCCATATTTCATAATATATTCTATAGCAGATGGAGGCTTAATCATATTTTCAGTATTATAATCTCTTATTAAGATTTTCAGAAGCGCCAGGAAATGTTCTATATTACCTGTAGCTTTTCTCGGAACAAATTTTTTAGATTTAAAAATAGCTTCAAGAGGATTTTCTGATGTCCTTATGTTTTCCCATATTTTCGATGCTGTAATATTGCCGATACCCGGAATAAGTTTTAATGCCCTTTTCCAGCTCAGTTCGTCGTATGGATTCAAAAGTACTTTAAGAAATGAGAGAATATCTTTGATATGAGCCTGTTCAAAAAATTTCAGCCCTGACCTTATCTCAAAAGGTATATTTCTTCTTTGAAGTTCCATTTGAAGTTCCATAGACTGGAAATGCGAGCGATATAATACAGCTATATCATTTAAAGATATGCCATCAGAAATAAAATCAAGTATCTTTTGTGATATAAAATCTGCTTGCTGATAAATATCTTTAAGTGAAACAAGATAAGGCAAGTTGCCGGTATTCTTAATCGATTTAAGCTTTTTCTGGAATTGACGCATATTATTAGAAATACTATTATTTGCAAGATATAATATTTCAGGTGTGGAACGGTAGTTTATTGTTAAGTTGAATATTTTTGCATCAGGGTATCTTTCTTTAAATTTAAGTATATTCTCAAAATTAGCGCCTCTGAAAGAGTATATTGACTGGGCATCATCTCCGACTGCCATAATATTTCGATTTAAAGAAGAGATTATATCAACAATTTCAGCCTGAAGTTTATTTGTGTCCTGATATTCATCAACAAGTATGTGCTGGAATTTTCTTGAATAAAATTCCTTAATACTATCATTTTCAAGTAAAAGCATCTTCCAGTTTGTAAGCAGATCATCAAAATCCATAAGATTCAGATTTTTCTTTTTAGTTTCATAAACTAGCAAAGTATCATTTATTTCATCTATGATATTCAGGGAATGTGGAAATCTGAAAAGTAAAACTTCTTCAACTGTTTTTCCGGTATTTTTTGCAAGGCTGTATATATCGGCCAGTACCGACCCTTTTGGCATCAATTTATTCCTGTTACCCATTTCCGTAACACATATTTCGAACAATTCCTTTGAATCTTCCCTGTCAAGAATCGAAAAGCCCTGATTGTATCCGAGAAGCTGGCAATGTTTCCTTAGTACCATATTGCCAATATGATGAAAAGTTCCTCCGAAAAGTTCCTGTATATTTCTACCAATTAATAACTCAACTCTCCTCATCATCTCACGGGCAGCTTTATTTGTAAATGTCAAAAGAAGGATATTTGCCGGACTTATTCCTGTATTTATCAGATGTGCCACACGGTATGTAACTGTTCTTGTTTTTCCTGTTCCGGCACCGGCAAGCACAAGCATTGGACCGCCCTGATGTGTAACAACTTCAAACTGTTCCTGATTAAGCTCTTTTTCATAGTTGAGTCTTACTGAAGACGTTATATTATGTAAAAAATATTTCTTCATATTATACGCTATATTCATTCAGTTTCCCGGCAATCTGTCTTGCATAATCAGACAATGTATCATCTCTTGCTCCAAAAATTACATAAGTATCATATTTATCGAGCATATTAAATATTTCAGCACGTTCATGAAAAACCTGTGCTGATTTACCAGCATTATTAATTTCAATTGCAAGGTCTTCACTTGATATATCCTTACCAGCAGTTCCTCCGGCATAAAATATTGGTAAAAGTACAAGATAATCCGGATCCCGTAAATTATTTACAAATGTTTTAATATAACCATCTTTCATGAGTTTTGTAGGTCCGAACCCATGAGGCTGAAAGATATAACAGATTCTTTCTCTAAATTTTTTAACTGTTTGCATAAGAGATTCTATTTTATGAGGATTATGAGCATAATCATCTATAACTAAGTACTTTCCATTATATAAATGTACATCGAATCTTCTTGTAATTCCTTTAAAGTCAGGAATTACTTCAGCAATATCTTTTAAAGAAATATTTAAATTTGAAAGAAGAGAAATACACGAAAGGGCATTATAGACATTATATTTGCCCGGCAACGAAACCCGAAAGATCACGTTATCAATGGTAAAAATAGTATCAAAAGGATTATAAGTAATGTCTTTGGCCCGAAAATCCGAAAAATTTTCAATCGAAAAACTAATGGAATTCTTAAACTTTATTTTTTCGAGATTAGAATCATCTGCATTTATGAAAACAGTTCTATTGGTATTTTCTCCGAGCATCTTAAACATCCCTGCTGTATCTTCAACCGGGTTGTGATCAAGGCTTAGATTCGAAATTACAGTATATTCAGGATGATAATTGACAATTGAACCATCTGATTCGCAAGCCTCAAAAACCATTAAATCCGATTTTCCATATAGATAATTGCCGGTACAATTGTTCTTGAAAAAATTTTTAACCTTGCCTCCGCCTATATAATTAGGTTCAAGACCGAGTTGGTTCATTATAAAAGCAAGCATTCCTGCGATAGTGGATTTTCCACTTGTACCTGCCACTGCGATGGTTTTATATTCAGATATTAGTTGATTTAAAAATTCAGGACGGGTTTTTATTGGGAGACCAAGTTCATGAGCTCTAATAATATCAGGGTTATTAGATTCAACAGCTGTGCTTGAAATGATTAAATCAAAACTTGAATCAATTTTAGAGCCATCTTGCTTAAAGATGGATATGCTTTTTTCTCTTAAGATATTTGCTGTAATATTATCTGGCTGAATATCAAAAGTTCTATCCGAACCAGCAATAACATGACCCCTATCGTGAAGAAAACCGGCAATTGCAGACATTCCGCTCCCGCCAATTCCTGATAAATAAATTTTTGCCATTAATTTGGAATTAACCAATCCTTTCGCATAGACGGTCAAGCAGACAAATTGCCTGTGCAGCGATGCCTTCATTTCTTCCAATAAACCCCATTGTCTCATTTGTTTTCGCTTTGATGTTTATTGCGCCGGGAGGAATACCTGCTTCGGAAAGAGCTTTTTTCATTGAATCAATATAAGGCTGCATCTTTGGTTTCTCTGCAAATATAATCGAATCAACCCATGCAACTTCAAGATTATTTGCATGTACATGATCAATGATCTGTCTCAACATTACAATGCTTGAAATATCTTTCCAGCGCGGGTCTGTATCCGGGAAATGATGCCCGATGTCACCCAATCCGAGTGCCCCTATTATCGCATCAATTATAGCGTGGCATAAAACATCTGCGTCAGAATGTCCCTTAAGTCCTTTGCTAAAAGGTATTTCTACACCACCTATAATGAGCTTGCGGCCTCTAACAAGTTTATGCGAATCATATCCTATGCCTATTCTCATTGTGCCTCCATTTTTCTTAAAAATATTTCAGCGATTGAAATATCTTCCGGGGTTGTTATTTTGATGTTTTTGTAAGAACCCATAACAATTTTTACTTTCCCGCCATTGAATTCCACAAGAGATGAATCATCTGTAGAATAGTATTTCTCTTTCATCGCTTTAATATAAGCATCCATTATTGTTTCATACGGGAATACCTGCGGAGTCTGAACTGCCCATAGGTTTTCTCTTTTTAATGTTCTGTTTACAATCATTTTTTTTGACTCTTTTATTGTATCTTTTGGAGGCACTGCAAGGATAACTCCGTCATATCCTGATAGTTCCCTAATAGCATTTTCAACCATTTCTACGCTTATTATTGGCCTCACTGCATCATGTATAACTACTATAGAATTTTTATTTTCAATAAATTTAAGTCCATTATACACAGAGTCCTGTCTTTCTTTTCCGCCGGGAGCAATTTTTTTAACTTTCTTTATGCCTTCTTCTTCTATTAATCTCCGGCCGATTTCCATATCTTCTGGTTTCATGACAGGGATTATTTCTTTAATACTTTCTAAAGCCTCAAAAACCTCAAGAGAATATATAAAAAGAGGCTTGCCATTAAGTAAGATAAATGGCTTGTTTGAGCCAAATCTTTTACCCATACCCGCAGCCGGCACAACTGCTATTATGTCCTGTTTTTTAGTTCGCAATATTTCAACTCTTAAAATTATCTATTTTGCTGTTCTTACTTCTTCATGCTCGTATTCTTCTTTTAGTTTTGTGAAGATCATTCTTCCTGCTGTTGTTTGAAGTACACTTGTGACAGTAACTTCGGCATTCTTGCCTATGAACTTTCTCGCATTTTCCACAACTACCATTGTTCCATCATCAAGATATGCAACGCCCTGATTGTACTCTTTCCCTTCTTTTAAGATAAACACTTTCATGGACTCGCCGGGGAGCACAACAGGCTTAAGAGAATTAGCAAGTTCATTGATATTCAAAACAGAAATTCCGTGAAGTCCTGCAACTTTATTTAAATTGTAATCATTTGTTATTACTTTTGCATTAAGAAGTTTTGCAAGAGCTACCAGTTTTGCATCAACCTCATGTATATTAGGGAAATCCTCATCAATAATCCTGACGTTAATATGAGACATTTTCTGTATCTTGTGCAGAATGTCAAGCCCTCTTCTTCCCCGTGCTCTTTTCATAGGGTCAGGAGAATCCGCAATATGCTGGAGTTCCTGAAGAATGAACTGTGGAAGAATAAAAACTCCTTCAAGAAACCCTGTTTCGCATATATCGGCAATACGGCCGTCAATTATTACACTCGTATCGAGAATCTTCTGATTCTCTTCAATACTTTGACCTCTGAATAATCTAAAGATACTCGCAAGAGAAATGGATTTTCCCTTATATAATCCAAGTAAAAGGCCACTATATCCAAATATGGTCATTAATATCATTGAAACAAATTTAATTTCATCTCCAATGAATAGTCTTAAAGGCAAAACAATAAGATAGGCAAATAATAATCCGGAGGAAATACCCAGAATGCCTCCAATAATGATACCCGGAACAATTTTTCGGAAGTATATCTCAATACTAACTGCAATAATTCCGAGCACAGCACCTGATATGGTGCCATAAATTTCATAATTGTACTTGAGTCCTATAAAATAACCTGAAAATCCAAGAAAAGCTATAATAATTGCTCTTATAATAAGTAACATTGTTCTCACCTCCTTTTATAATGTAAAACGTGAAAAGCAAAGCGTAAATGTTGAAAAATCCTTCTCGAAATTTCAAGGTTTAAATCTTCTTATGTGTTTAAGCTTAACGGTTTTATATTTTACGTTTACGTTCACGCTTTACGTCTTACGGTATTAAAAAGATGATGAGAAATTAAGAAAAGTAAAAGAAGATATCTAAAAACGTAATATTTTATGCCCTGAGGATAACATAAAATTTTCTGCCACCTCTGTTGACAAATAAAAGCACAGAATCATTTTTCTTTAGACTTGATACTACTTTGTTGAAATCCTCAATAGAATTTATTGATTTTTTATTTATTTCTTTTATTATGTCACCTTTCTTAATCTCAGCATCATCAGCCGGACTCCCCGGCTCAACCTTAATTACAACAACTCCTTTTTCTTCTTTATTTAAACCTAATTGTCTTACAATATCTTTCGATAACTCCATTACAGAAAGCCCGGTGAGAGCTTTTAGTTCTGATGGTTCGGGTAATAATTGTTCGGGCGTTACCTCTGCAACTTCTCTTGGCAGTTCAGTAATATTTACTTTTACATTAAATTCTTTGCCTGCTCTTAAAATTTTCAGAGTAACTTCAGACCCTGCTTTGCTTTGAGCAACCATATTCCGGAGATTGCTTACATCTTTGACCTCTTTGCCATTAAATTCAAGTATGATGTCACCTCTTAAGATGCCAGCACGTGAAGCAGGACTATCCTTAGCCACATCACTTACCAGAGCTCCCTTTGTGTTTTTCAGACCAAATTCGTGTGCGAGTTCTGGTGTTAGTTCTTGAATAGTTACTCCAATCCAGCCTCTGGTCACTTTGCCTTTTTGTAAAAGTTGATCCATTACAAGTCTGACCATATTGCTTGGAACCGCAAATCCTATGCCCTGATAACCACCTGTACGTGAAAAGATAGCTGTATTAATTCCGATTAGTTCACCCTTGATATTTACCAGAGGTCCGCCTGAATTTCCAGGATTTATGGCAGCGTCTGTTTGTATAAAATCTTCATAATCAGCAATTCCAACATTTGCCCTGCCAACAGCACTAATTATCCCCATCGTAACTGTATTACTTAAACCATAGGGGCTACCAATGGCAAGAACAAATTCACCAACCTGAAGTTTGTCAGAATCACCCCATGGTAATGTCGGAAGATTACCTGTATTAATTTTAATGATTGCTATATCGGTCTTAGGATCTGCTCCTACAATACGACCTTTAAAAGTTCTTTTATCAATAAGGGTTACTTTGATTTCTTCCGATTTTTCGACAACATGATTGTTTGTAACAATATAACCGTCAGGAGAAACAATTACACCCGAGCCAAGACTTCTTTCCTTCCATTTTTTGGGAGTATCAAAATCATGAAAAGGACTAAAAAAGTCAAAAAATGGGTCTTCAAAAAAAGGTTGCACCTCCCTTCTTATTATTTTTGTTGTTGAAATATTTACAACAGAAGGTGAAACTGCCCTTACAATATCTGAAAATGCCCTTCCTGTTTCGAGTATCTGACGGGGCACATTCGGAGCAAAAGTACCGGGCATTGAGCCTGATTTGCAGGTTATTTTACTAAGAGAATAATAAGTTATTCCTCCGAGCAGAAATCCTACAAGTAAAATTATTATGCCAAAAGCTATTTTTTTCTTCATATTTTTAATTATAATAACACATTCTGGATATTGTAAAGCATCCAACCCTTGACCTGAGGGCTTGTATTGTGCTAATTTCCAGAGTTTGATATTCTAAGGGAAATCTGTTTCAGAAATATAACTAAAGGCTTAAACGTCTTTATAGATTTAAATTTCAGGAGGGAATTAAATGGGAAAACGTTATTTACTTGCGCCGGGACCTACACCTGTTCCTTCAGAGGTTCTTCTGGCTATGGCAGCACCTATTATTCACCACCGTTCACCGGATTTTTTACCTGTACTTGATTCTGCGAAGAAAGGGCTACAATGGCTCTATCAGACAAAAAATGATGTTTTAATATTATGTTCTACAGGTACAGGCGGGATGGTTGGTTCTGTTAATAATTTTTTTAACAAAGGGGATAAGGTACTCGTAATAAATGGTGGAAAATTTGGAGAAAGATGGACAAAAATCTGTCAGGCATACGGGCTTGATGTCGAAGAGATAGTCGTTGAATGGGGATATTCAGTAAAACCCGAAGAAGTGGAAAACAAGCTCAAAAAAAACAGGAACATAAAAGGTGTTTTTGTCCAGGCCTCTGAAACTTCAACAGGTGTTTATCATGATATTCAGGCACTGGGTTCTATCGTAAAAAAATATGATGATACGCTTTTTATTGTAGATGCTATAAGCGCGCTTGTAGCTCATGACCTTAGAACTGATGAATGGGGAATTGATATTATGGTTGGAGGCTCACAAAAAGGAGTTATGCTTCCGCCGGGAATAGCATTTGTAAGTGTCAGTGATAAAGCATGGGCAAAAGCCGAGACATCAAAACTTCCTAAATTTTATTTTAATTTTAAGAAAGAGCGTGAGAATCTTGCAAAAAATCAGACGAACTTCACATCTCCTGTTACCCTTATAATTGGTTTAAATGAAAGCTTAAGGATGTTGCAGGCAGAAGGTCTTGAAAATGTTTTTAAAAGACATGCAAAACTGGCAGATGCTACAAGACAGGCAGTCAAAGCACTCGGTCTTGAGTTATATCCCAGGGAATCTCCTTCAAATGCAGTAACTGCTATAGTGGCGCCTCAGGGAATAGATGGTCAGGCAATATATAAGAACCTGCGTGAAAAATATGGAATTACTGCTGCAGGCGGTCAGGATAAAGCAAAAGGCAAGGTATTCAGAATAGCTCATTTAGGATATTCAGATAGATTTGATATAATTACAGCTATTGCAGGCATAGAAATGGTCTTAAAAGGCATGGGCTATCCTGTAAAACTTGGAACAGGGGTGGCTGTGGCTGAAGAATTGCTGATGGTTTCAGAGGAGGCAAAATGAAAGTTCTTGTAAGCGACAATCTATCACAGAAAGGTATTGACATACTTAAAAAAGCAGGGCTTGATGTTGATGTGAAAACAGGGATGAAGCCAGAGGAGTTAAAAGAGTGTATCGGAGAATACCATGGCCTTGTCATACGCTCTGCTACAAAAGTTACTTCTGAAATTATAGATGCCGCGACAAACTTGAAAGTAATAGGAAGAGCAGGTTCTGGATTGGATAATGTTGACAGGGTTGCCGCGACTAAAAAAGGTATTGTTGTAATGAACACTCCGGGTGGCAATACAATAACAACAGCAGAGCATACAATAGCTTTAATGGTTTCACTGGCAAGAAAAATACCACAGGCTACTATGTCAATGAAAGAGGGCAAATGGGAAAAGAAAAAATTCATGGGAGTTGAACTTTATAATAAAACTCTTGGTATAGTCGGGATAGGAAATATCGGGAGTCAGGTTGCAAAAAGAATGCAGGCATTCGGTATGAATGTGATAGCCTTTGATCCATTTCTAAATGAAGAAAAGGCAAAAATTATGGGTGTTGAAAAAGTTGATCTTCAAACTCTGTTCAAACGCTCTGACTTTATTACGCTTCATACTCCACTAACACCCGAAACAAAAGGAATGATTAATAAGGATTCTATAAAAATAATGAAAAATGGGGTACGAATAATTAACTGTGCTCGTGGTGGCATAGTTAACGAAAAAGACCTTTATGATGCTATAGTTGAAGGAAAAGTCGCAGGAGCTGCTCTTGATGTGCTCGAAAAAGAACCACCCGAGAATAATCCTTTAATTGCTCTTGAGCAGGTAATATGCACACCCCATCTCGGCGCATCTACAACTGAAGCACAGGAAAACGTTGCTGTTGCAGTTGCAGAACAAATAGTTGATTATTTATTGAAAGGCATAATCAGAAATGCTGTTAACTTCCCTTCAATTCCATCTGATCAGATTGCAGTTCTCCAGCCATACATTGACCTTGCAGAAAAACTCGGGGGTTTTGCTTCCCAGATAATTGAAGGTGCTGTTTCAGAGATAAAAATTGAATATCAGGGCGATGCATGTAAAATTAATTCAGCGCCTGTTACTATTGCTGCTTTGAAAGGTTTTCTTTCTCCAATTCTCGAAGAAACAGTAAATTTCGTTAACGCACCATATATAGCAAAAGAACGCGGCATTGAAGTTAAGGAAATCAAAAGCTCCGAACCGGGTGATTACCAGAGTCTTATTGGTTTGAGACTTCAGACAAGAGACAAGACTTCATACATAGCAGGGACTTTGTTGAGTAAAAAAGACCCGCGCATTGTAATGATAGATGACTTCAAAGTAGAGATTGTACCTGAAGGTGAATTGCTTTTTATGTATAATAACGATAAACCGGGTGTTATAGGAAATATTGGAGCTTTATTAGGCAAAAATGAAATAAACATTGCCCGTATGCATTTCGGGAGGGAAACTCCAGGGGGGCTGGCTATATCTGTTGTGAGTATTGATACCCCTGTAAATGAAAAGATAGTGAGTAAAATTAAAAAACTGCCCAATATACTTTCAGTAAAGCAGATAAGTTTATAAAAGCGAGGATATGAAATGCCAAGTGTTATTGTAGTGGGGCTTCAATGGGGTGATGAAGGAAAAGGCAAGATAGTAGATGTTCTATCTGAAAAAGCTGATGTTGTCGCAAGGTTTCAGGGAGGACATAATGCAGGGCATACAGTTGTAATTAATAATGAAAAGTTTATACTTCATGTAATACCTTCGGGCATTTTATACAAGGGTAAAAAATGTTTAATAGGCAATGGAGTTGTTGTTGACCCAGCATCTTTAGTGAAAGAAATCGAAGGACTTATAAGAAGAAATGTTCAAATAGATGGCAGCAATCTCCTTCTTAGTAAACATGCTCATGTTATTATGCCATACCATATAGCTATTGATCAGGAAAGCGAAAAATTAAAGGGTTCAAAAAGTATTGGCACAACAGGAAGGGGCATAGGTCCAACATATTGCGATAAGATAGGAAGAACAGGAATCAGGATAAGCGATCTTTATCAAGGTGAACTTTTCAGGAGCAAACTTAAGTCAAACCTTTTACATATAAATTTTTTACTCGAAAACCTTTATCAATCTAAGGGTTTTAATCCGGATGAAATATTTGAAGAATATTCAGGATATGCTGAAAAACTTAGGGAACATGTTGCGGATACTGATATTATTATAAATGATGCAATAAATTCAAATAAAAATGTTCTTCTTGAGGGAGCTCAAGGCACTTTGCTTGATATAGATCATGGAACATATCCTTATGTGACTTCATCAAACTCAACAGCAGGGGGCGCGTGCACCGGTCTCGGCATAGGACCGACAAAAATAACAGGAGTTCTTGGAGTTATAAAAGCTTATACAACAAGAGTTGGTGGAGGACCATTCCCGACAGAGATTCACGATTCTCTCGGCGAGCTTATAAGGGAAAAAGGTGGTGAGTACGGCGCAACTACAGGAAGACCGAGAAGATGTGGCTGGCTCGATATGGTAATACTCAGGCATTCTGTAAGAGTGAATGGATTGACCGGAATTGCTATAACAAAACTTGATATTCTTGACGGGCTTGAAAGTCTTAAGATTTGTACTTCATATAAATACAATGGCCGTATATATAATGAATTTCCAAAGGAAATAAATATCTTCAACGAATGCGAGCCAGTTTATGAAGAGATAAAGGGATGGAAAGAAAGCACTTCTGGAATTACAGATTATAAAAAATTACCTGAAAGAGCAAGAGAGTATATTGAAAAAATTCAGGAAATGCTCGGAGTTGAAGTTCAGATTATCTCAACGGGTCAAAGAAGAGATGAGCTTATAAAAATCAAAGAACAATTCTAAATGGAAGATAGACAAAGGGGATATAAAAGAAACCCGAGATTCACAAAAAGGCTCGAAATATCTTTTTCTTCCGGGGTTCACAGTTTCAGAGGCATATTAAGCAATATATCGGAAAATGGTCTATTTATAAGAACCAATCGTGGTTTTGCACCCGGGACAATGGTTGATCTTGAACTCGTTCTTCCGGATCAAAAAATTTCACATCTCAAAGGAATTGTAAGAAGAACTATAAAAACACCGTTAACCACAATGAAAAATGGTATGGGTATTGAGCTTATAGAAAGAGATCGGAATTATATTGATTTTTTTAATGAATTTATAAAAGAAACAGGATTTGAAGATGATTATAGCGAGAATGAAGAAAAAAACTATGTTGAAGAAAAACAAAATCCACCGCCTGAATTTCTGATAATAAGCTGTCCAAACTGTGGCGTTAAGAATAAGGTTTCATATCAAAAAATTTCTCTTGGTCCTAAATGTGGAAAATGCGGGGCATTACTACCGGTTTAAAAAGTATTACCTCTATTATATTTAATAGTCTTTATCCTTCTTTTTGTCCTATCTGCGGTGACAAATCCAATTCATTTTCCATATCTCCGGTATGCAGTAAATGCTGGTCGGAAATAAAGCAATATGATGGTCCTTCATGCAATATATGTGCTTTACCTTTTGTTTCGGAAAAATCAAAAATATGTGGCAATTGTCTAAGAAATAAACCAGTATTTAAAGAGGTAATAGCTTTTGGTTTGTATGAAGGTATCTTAAAAGAAGCTATAAGTCAGTTCAAATTTTATGGAATAAGAAGACTCGCAAAGCCTCTTGGAAATTTGCTCTTAAACTTTAATATCCCTGATGCTGATGCTGTTATCCCTGTCCCTATGACAAAGAAAGGACTTATCCAGAGAGGATTTAATCAATCAGTGCTTATTGGTAAATCTATTGCTCGACACAAACGTATTCCGCTTTTGATTAATGTTCTTTACAAGATAAAAGAAACTCCTCCTCAGGTTGGACTATCTGCTTCGGAAAGGTTAAAAAATCTGACAGGCGCATTCATAGCAAAGGGAAATTTAAATGGTAAGTTTTTAATCCTTGTTGATGACGTTATGACAACCGGTGCAACAGTAACAGAATGTACCAAAGCGCTTTCAAAAGCAGGAGCAA
The DNA here is from genome assembly GCA_020725385.1 of Nitrospira japonica. Taxonomy (GTDB): domain Bacteria; phylum Nitrospirota; class Thermodesulfovibrionia; order Thermodesulfovibrionales; family SM23-35; genus DYFC01. Next base: position 26,825 of record DYFC01000026.1, read on the forward strand.
AAGAAGTAATTGTTCTTGTTTTAGCAAGAACGGGTGGATTATAAGCTTCAAAATGTATTATTTCAATTGCTTTTTTTGGTTTAATAGGGGTTCATGCAGAATTCTTTCCGAAGCAGATATTACTTCATCAACCGAAATCAGGTTCATGCATCTAAAGTTGTTTGGACACGGTGGTGTATAACCGTATTTAGTGCAGGGACTGCATGATAAGTGTTTGTTTAAAATTATGTGGTTTTTCCCTTGTGGAGCCCACTTCTTTTCAATTCCTGAGCCAAAAAGAGAAACCGTGGGAGTACCGATTCCGTAAGCAATGTGCATAAGCCCTGAGTCAGCAGTTATAAGCAAATTGCAATACTTCAATATGTTAGCCGCTTCTTTCAATGAGGTTTTACCGGTAAGATCAACGCTGTGTTGAGCCTGCTTTTTGATTTTTTCAGCTTCATTTCTATCGGCATTGGAACCGAGTATAATAATATTATAATTCCTATCCTCCAAAGCTTTAGCTACCAATCCGTATTTGTCCCCACCCCATTTTCTTTCAGGAACTGTTGCACCCGGAAAAATCGCAACTAATTTTTTTGTGCTTTCTTTCAAAAACATAGAAGGAAAACCTTCTTTGATATTGATGAAAGGAACATCCAGATTAAATTGCGGTGCGAAATTAATTAACGGTTTGATTAGATTCAAAAAACTATAAACTTCATAATCTTCATGGCTATAAACTACTCTATGGGTAAAAAGCTTTCTTCTTTCATTGGTGTCAAATCCAATTTTTAAGGGTGATTTAATCATACGGGCAACTATTGCAGAAAGCCTGTGCCATTGCTCTGTATCTATTACAGCATCATATATATTGCGAAGACACTTAAAAAGTTCAAAGTCCCGATCATATAAAAAAATACTTTTAATATTGTCAGAAAGCTCAAATACCCCTGCATTTCTCTTCTCACCCAATATGTCTATATTTGAATACGGAAAAGCTGTTTTAAGTATATTAATCGCAGGCAGTAAAAGCACCGCATCACCGATGCCGCCGGGACGGATAATAAGTATTGATTTTAAATTTGAAATGTTATATTTATCAGCAGGAATATTGTTTCCTAAAAATGAGATTAAAAATTTTCCTGCAATTCTATCAATTGTTTTAATAAATTTTATTTTATTCATATAGTTATTATAAATGAGATTTATTTTTAAGTAATGGAATTTATTAGCATTAGAAAAAGGTTATACCCCAAAATAATACTGATATTGCTTAGATAACAAATATAAAGCGGAATCACATGAACACGTTAAGGCGTAAAGTGGAAATTTGGCTACCGTGTCTGTTGACCGTATAAAAAACTGATACGATGAACGGACGCGTAGAACGATTTCTCGTGCAATGTACGCATTATTGGGGTTAAATTTTTAAGTGATTGTGAAGTTAAGGAATTTAAGTCTGGAACCCAGATCAGCCAGAAGCTTGCAATGATGCCTCAATTTGTTTGATAAAGGAATCGATATCTTTAAGACTTGAAATGGTTTTATTATAGATAATTTCTGCTTCAATCTTCTCGTAATCATGAGCAAGAAAATTTCTGAAGCCTGCAATTTTGGCGAATTCAAAAGCAAATTCAGGATCTAATATTCTGTTTTCTCCCAAAATATCAATTACATCATGGTAGGACTGAGGTCTTCTTAATCCCTTATATTTGATCACTATTTCGGCAAGAGAAAGGCAGCTATCAGCTAATAAATACAAATAGTGTAATAATGCGCCCCGATATATGGGGTCTGTTTTGAAGCGACTCATACATTCATCTTTGATTGACCTGATGATGTTAGGATATTCTTTAATCCTTCCAATTTTTTGGTATATCCTCTCTTCCATCAAGCACCTATTATAGCTTTCCTGTGCTCCTTAAAATCAATAGACTGATGTAATGTTTTAATTTCAAAATCTTCCCTTAAAACCCTGTCTCTCTCAAAAAGAATTTTTCCTTCCCTCACAATTGCATCTAGTAGAACAAAATTATTTATAGTATTAAGAACAATCACATCTACATCATCCCTTTTCAATACCCTGCAAAAATCGGCATGTATAGAAAGTTTTAAATCAAAATATGAGTGCTTCGTCCCCTTCTCAAGAAAAACGGCTATATCAATATCGCTTAAAGGAGTTAACTCACCTTTAGCATATGAACCAAACAGATACGCAAATATAATATGCTTCCTATATTTTTCAAATACAGGCATAAGGATATCCTGAAGTTCTTTTAGACTCATTGATTTAGTATAGCAAAAATGTAACCTTATGGCATCAGGAATATAGCGTCCCAATTGGAAGTTAGCCCAAATAATTGAGACATTGCTTAAAGAACGTAAAACGTAAATCGTAAGCATGTGAGCACGTTAAGACGTTAAAAATTACCGTTCTACGTTCAATGTTCAAGGTCAAACAACTGTTCAAAGTTCTATGTCAAACTAGTTTTCAATGTAAAAAAGCAAAGAGCCAAAAGAAGATAGAAGCTACACACCCCCACACCACTTTTTATAGAGGGGAAGTCGGGAATAGTGTTTGTTTTTTATTCGGACAACGGATTACGAATTACAGATAACGGATTTCGCAACATCAGCATATTTCAAGTGTTTTTTAAGATAAAAGCAATTTCAAAAGATAAAATACTAACTAAAAATTTCTTTAGCTTCCAAATTAAATTCGGGTAAAAGTAAAGAGTTGACAACTCCTTCTGTTCTTACAGATTGTATCATCTCAAATTTCCCATTCTTATTTTGAAAAACCTCAATTATATGTTGAATAGGGTCAACAATCCAGTATTCTTTTACTCCGGTTTTTTCATAAGTATCTTTTTTCACTCTTAAATCATAATATGCAGTAGCAGGCGATAGAATTTCTATAATAAGATCCGGCGGACCTTCAATATTCTTTTCTCCGATTATATGGAGTCTTTCTTTTGATATAAAAATAATGTCAGGCTGATAAATCTCGGTTTCTGAAAAATATACGTCAAGAGGTGAGATGTATATTTTACCGATTCTTTTTTCTTCAATAAAAGAAGAAAGTTTAATACTTATTTTTCTTACAATATCCTGATGATAAGGAACAGGTGAAGGTGTCATAATCAATTGTCCTCCTATTAGTTGATAGGGCGCACCCTCCGGGAGTTTCTCATAATCCTGATAAGTATATACTTTTTTACTTTTTTCTAAAGTTAACTGCATAATCCTATCCTTCTTAATAAAATTATAGGAATGAAAGAAACTTTTTGCAACGTTATTTTATGTCACCTTTCGAATCCTTGTACTTTCATTAAACATAGGCTAAAATAAATCAAATTAAATATCATGATGTTACATATGAAAACAGAGCTTCAAAAAATAGCAGAGAGATATGGAATTGCTTTGATTTATCTTTTCGGTTCGCAAGCTGAAGAAGGTAAAAAATATTTAGAAGGTGAAGAGATAACATCTATTAAACAATCAGATCTTGATATTGCTGTTGCTTTTAAAAATACTGAGGGAGTAAATATAAAGACTTATGCATCTGTTTTTAAAGAATTCTCCCTGCTCTTCGATCCCTTTGAAATAGATCTTGTCTTTATGCATGAACATAGTCCACTTTTCCAATATGAAGTTATTAATGGAATTAGGATTTATTCAATAAATGAAGAATATGCTGATAATTTTGAAGAGACAATAATGAAACAAGCTGAGGACTTGTCATTCAAGAAAAAAGAATTTTATAAGGATATAATGGAGGCAATCGAAGATGGTTATTTCGAATTTGAATACAACCCGTATCTTAGAACTCGTTAGATTTATCGAAACATGTCTCCAAGAAATAAAATATTTTGCCGATCTTTCTGAAGAAGAGTTCCTTTCGGATAAAAAGAATCCACCTTTTGTTGAAAGTTATCTAAGAAGGTCACTTGAGGCAATTTTTGATATCGGAAGACATATTCTGGCAAAAACATATGGCTTTAAAGAATTAGAATATAAAGCGATAGCAAAGGAATTGGGTAATAAAGGAATAATTACAAAACAATTATCCGATTCCCTTTTAATGATGGCAGGCTATAGAAATAGAATGGTTCATTTTTATAAAGAAGTGACACCTTTGGAACTTTATCAAATTGTCAAAAATAACTTATCTGACATTGAACAATTCATAAAAGAGATAAATGCTTTTTTGAAAGATTACTCTAATATAAAAATACATTAGTGTTTTAATTATCTATGATTCTCTAACAATTTTCTCAAAAACTTCAAGAGCCCTTTTTACAACCTGATCCATGTTGTAATATTTATATTCAGCAAGCCTGCCGATACAGGATTTATTCGAATTTTCTTTTAACAAGAAGCAATAAAACATGTAAAATTCATCTGGCGGCTAATATTAACAAAAGGTACTTTTACCTTTAATACCTCTTAAATAATCGAAATAACCAAATAAAGCACTTTGTACTGCTTTGAAACGTTTTTTAAATAATTGTATTGTAATCCAAACTGGTATTAATGTTAAGAACTGAACAAGATTGAATAGTAACTTTTTAAAGAAAGGTAGTCTTTTATTAAAAAAATACATTCTATTTCTGTGAAAATAGTATTGGTTTCGCATGGAATATAATCCGCCTATGGATGCACTTACTTTGTGATATATAATAACATTACAGTTAACAATAAGAGAATATCCTGCTTCTTTTACTCTGCATGAAAAATCAATATCTTCGACGTTCAAAAAATAATTCTCATCGAAGAATCCTACTGCCTTGAATACTTCAGAAGGTATTAACATTAAGCATCCTGTTATAAAATCAGATTCTATTAGATTAGAACAGATATCGGTTTTATGATAAAAAGCGCCTTTAAAATAATTTATAATTCCTCCGCTAAACCATACCTGTTCCTTATTATTATAATAGTGAATTCTACACCCAATCACTCCAATTTTCTTATTTATAAGTGAAGTCGTTATTAATTTATCAATAAAGTCTTCAGTTACAACAGTGTCGTTATTAAGTAGTAGAATAAAATCTGCGTTATTGTCGAGCGCATATTGAATCCCTTTGTTATTTGCACCTCCAAATCCTATATTCTGCTCTATTTGCAAAATTGTGATGAAATCATCACAATTTTTTAATTTTATCCACTCCCTTATTTTTTGAACTGAATTATCAGAAGAACCATTATCAATGAGTATAATTTTTTTATTATTGTATTTATTAAGAAGTAGTGAATCAATACATTCGACTGTATCTGAAAAGTTGTTCCAGTTTACGATTATTATAAAGATAGAAGCACTAGCCCTATTGTTTTCTTTTTTCATATGAGATTAACGACAGGATGAATAAAAAGTCAATAAGTAACATATTTATTGTACCCATTAGAGAGGAAATAATAAATCCAATTTTAACGTTATTAAAAATAGGGAAAATAAAGAAAACTATTGTCTGAAATTCAACAATAGTAAAAGGATATGTAAATTTGCCTAAAAATTTATTTTTAATGCTAATTTTACTGATCTTAGTGTTAATTTTCTTTATTATTTCTTCCTTTTTGTCTGCAAATGCTTTTTGCTTGAATTCATGAAATAGAGTTTGCGATAAAAAAATAAAAATAAACCAAATTTCAAGGAAAAGCAAGTGGATGTCTGGATTTTTATAATATTGCCCTAAAATTAAAGCATTAGAAAGAATAAATCCTTTCCAGATGTCAAAGTAAGGATCAATAAATGTTCCAAGTTTTGATTTTTTATTCTTTAGACGTGCAAGTGTGCCATCCATTGCATCGAGAGCAAAAGAGATTTCATATAAAAATCCCCCAACGATAAGATACCCCCAAGTTCCCTGATAAAAACACGCAGCTGATATAAGTGCAATAAGAAAAGATATAACTGTCAGATTATTTGGTGTAATAGAAGAATAATTTGCTATTAAAAGTAATGCCCTATCTGAAAAAGGATGAACAATCCATTTTGACCAATTCCCAACAGGTTCAGAATGAAACTTGATGTCTTTAAGAGAAAACATTTATTATTTTTTCCTGCAAATAAAAAAATACTGCGTCACTGGATATTTTGTTTTTTTTAGTCTCGAATGTTTTAAATGAGTAAGAAATTTAATGCGTAAAAGATAAGGATCCATTCTCCACTGAATTTCATATAATAACTTCATAAATGATTTGATAAATTTTGAATTTTTTAAAAATTTTGGAACTACATAAAGAAAAAAAGGTACAGGAAACACATAAGAATGAGTTTCGCATGTTTTTTCTATTATAAAATATTTTTCAAGGAGATTAATAAAACGATCAATTGGGCGATAATAAGCAGAGTATTTATTTCCTGCTACCGATAAATCTTCAACCATAATCTCTTTTGTAAGACTTATGCTTTCTCGGAGAATAAGCAACCCTCCGTTAACTAGTTTTTCATTGCATCTTCGAATAATGTTAATGAAATCCGAATCGTGGACATAGAGAAGCACTCCTCCAATGTGAATTATATCAACTGGTTCGTTAAGTGTAAAATCAGAAATTGATTCCTGCTTCCATTCAATGTTTGTTAATTTTTTTTTTAAAGCTTCTGTACGTCCGATTTCTATAAGCGTTTCTGATATGTCGCTTGCAATAACTTTTTTGCATTTACCGGCAAAATCGAGAGTCCATCTTCCAGTCCCGCAACCAATATCTGCAAGTATAAGATCGGGATTAAGTTTAATTATTTTAAATAATATATTTTTTTCTGTTTTGTCTCTATAAACAGCGTGATAAGGGATTTCAAAGGATAACGTTGTTATTAATAAAGGATTTTCGTTACAAATACAAGGACATTTATCCCAGAAATCTTTAATTTTCTCCTTTTCCATCTTATGAAAACAAATTCATTGCGTAATTGAGATCATGGATATTATCTATTTCAGCCCACTTATAACCTTCTATATTACAGATTGAAATGTTCAAGGATGATATATATTTCGATAAAACGAGGTCATAATAAATATTTTTATTATTGTTTGTTATTTCATTATCAAGAAATTCAGAAAATAATTTTCCGCAATCACTGTTGATTTTGAGAATTCCAACAGACTTGTACATATTTTCATTATATTCTTTAAGTTCTTCCCTTACAATCTGAATTGATATAATTCTACCAGCATTGTCCGCTGTCAGGAGACAACCATCCATACCTTTAATGAATTTGTCCACCATCCACATTGAATTATCAGAATTTGATGAGAGTTTTTTAAAAGCTTCTTCATCAAAAATAACATCACTTTCAATAATATAAGCTCCATCTTGAAGGTATTTACGTGCTAACCAGAGGGACACAATATTATTTGTTGACATATATTCTTGATTTTCAATTAAAACAAAATCCGATAACTTGAAACTATGACCCAATAATTCAATTATCTTTTTACTCTGGAATCCTAAGACTATTATTATTTTTTCAATACCATATTTTTTAATAATAGAAATGCTTCTTTCTATAATGGAAACATTATTTATTTTTATCATACATTTAGGAATATCTTGTGTTATGGGATTTAAACGTAAGCCAAGACCTGCAGCTAGAATTATTGCATTCGTTATTTTCATATTTTTCTCAAAAAGCTGTACATAGAGCTATCTCTGAAATCTTTCAATAATACATTGTAAATGTAACATATTACTATTAAAATGTAAATTAAAAGGCCTATAGAATAATAATTGTCTGATATGTTCATTATTATAACATTCGATAAAATAATAATAAAAAAAACAATATTCTTTGCTGAAAAAAATGGCAATTGCAATTTAGCAAAAACGATAAAATAAGCACATTTCATTCCCACATAAGTGAGCATCGTCGCGATAGCCGCGCCTATGATCCCGAATTTGGGTATAAGAATAAGATTTATTACAACATTTGTAGCTGCTGCCCCAAAAGCTATATGGAAATTGATTCTTTGGTACCCTATTGCAGGGAGAATAATACCATAAGGTGGACCGTAATAGAAAAGGTAGCCTATCCCGAGCAAAATCAGGGCAGTTGATGCCCCTAAGTATTCCTTTCCGTAAACAATAGAAAGAGTTTCTTTGCTGAAAAAAATAACCATAAGAAGGATCGGCCAAACCAGAGCTATAGTAATATCACTGACTTTGCGAATTATATATTTACCTTTTTCAGGGCTCTCTAGAAATTTTGCTGATATAAAAGGGAAAAGATTGTTTAACATGACATCTCCAAGAAATACAGAGACTACTGTTATTTTTATAGCTGCCTGATATAATCCAACCGAATCAATAGAGGTGTAGTGCGATAATATAATAGTATCAATTTGAACATAAATCCATGAAGTCAGTGTATATAGCAAGAAATATTTTGATTCTAAAAGCAAATTTTTCCATATGTTTGATTGAAATTTGAGTTTTATCTGAGAAGTTTTCTTTAAGACAAAAAAACAGAAAGACATTAAGATTGAATTATTAAGAACCCATAACATTATGACTTTGTCGATCTTTACCTCAAAAAAGTATATATAGAACAAGAAAATTCCTGTAAATAGTAAGTTAAAAAAAGAAACAAGTAATTCTATGTCCATTCTACCTGTAGCTCTGAAAGAGAAGATGAAAAGGTTTGTAATTCCTATTGGCAACATTGATAATCCGAAGATGAAGGAAAGTCTTATGATATGTTCAGAATATCCTGATATGCTGACAAATGTCTGCATAAAAATATAGGCAATAATAAAAAGCAACAACTTTATTGATAAAACGTTATTAAGATACGTATTTAGTAACTCTCCTTTCTTTGAAATATCTCTTAGATATAGGGTATTTATACCGAAATCTGCAATTAGAATGAAAAAATTCTGTATTGTTGCGATAAGGAAAAACTCGCCGAAATGTGTTGGACCGACTTTTTTTGCGATTATCAGGGCTATGAAAAAATTAAGGACATATGAAATCAATTGTGAAAGAAGAAGATATATGAAATTTTTTATGAATCTAACAACTTCTATTCTGTCCATTAATGAGTTGTATCAGGGTGTTTTCAAATAAATATTTTGAGTTATTAAGGTCGAATTTGGATACCGTATCTTTTGAATTTTTTATCAAAATATTGGCTAATTCCTTATTAGAAAAAATTGATTTAATTTTTTCTTCAAGACATTCTGTGTCCTCAACAGGACAGACCAGCCCGTTAAATCCATCTTTAACAATATTTGAAGCTTCAGTAGTAACAACAGGGCATCCACAAGACATTGCTTCAAGTATAAAAAGTGGCAACCCTTCATGTCTTGATGGATAAAAAAATATATCAGAACATGAAAGTAATTTTCTTAAAATTTCAGGGGTAACGAAACCAAAATATTTTAAAGGAAACGAAACTGGAATATGTTCACCGACTGACCATACTGATATTTCGCCAGCATCTATCCGATTTTTGAATTTCTCTAACACTCTTATAGCCAAATCAAAACCTTTTCTGAAATCACTTCTAGAAAAAATTAAAATAACTTTACTTTTGCCTTTTAAAGACAAATAAACTTCATCTTTATCAGGGTAAAAGAGATTTGTGTCGACGCCGTTATTAATAACTTTAACGTTTGCAGAAAATCTCTGTTTAAGTAAAGTCCCAAGCTTTTCAGAAACAGCAATCGTGGGTATTTTAAGGAAATTTAGACAAATGTAATATATTAAACGAATAAAAAGCTTCATTATAGAACTTTTATAATATGATTCATCATAGTCTTGAGCAAAATAGAGTAAATTTTTACGGTTCCGAAACGAGAGCAATAATGTCATTATTATGATATCTGCGATTATGAGATCTGATTTTTTATTAAAAAATAAAGCATGTATTATTGTACTTAATTTGCTTTTGCCTCGGGAAATGTTTTCTACTTTCGCCTGAATATCAAAGACCGTATCAACAATATTGGTAAGGATAGTAACGTCATGGCCTTTGAATTTCAAATAATTAGCGTATTCTGTTACCATTTTATCGCCACCTCTACTTAAAAGTGAATGCCTGAAAAAGCAAATATTCATATTTTTTTAGACTTTTTTAAGTACAAAGCAACCTGATCACCCTTATTCTCAAGGTTGAGCTTTTTTGCTTTCTCCCTGAACTTATATATATCGGATCTTGAAAAAAACGATTTCGATGGATTGATTCTATATGAAATTTCAGATAAATGAGCTATGCCCTTTCGATTTTGCTCACTTCCCCAGAACTGGAACTCGTTGGAATCATAATATATATAATATAACTCCATATTTGATTTTTCGGCCAATATTTGAAAGCTCTCAATTGAATAAAGAAATAAATGCCTCGGAGCATCAAGTTGTACCCAGTCTGTACCATAATGTTCCCATGCATAAGAAGAGACAGTAGGAATTCTGATTAAACAGACTCCATACTCTGACAGGAGTTTTGAAACATGTAGCAAAGTTTCAAGAGGATCTGTCAAATGCTCAAAAGAATGGTGAAACATAATTATATCCCATTCACCTTTGAGTTTATATATTGAACTTTTAACAATTTTAAGGCCATTCTCATATGTAATATCCTCTTCGATATAAGGATCGATTCCCAATAATTTATTAAAACCTAATTCTGTAAGTGAATAAAGTAAAAAACCTGCACCACAGCCGACATCCAGTATTTTTGTGAATTTGGTTAATTTCAACTTTGATAAACTTCTTAAGGATTCGTTGGGAAAATAATTATAAAGTAGTTTTCCTATAATCCCTCTATTTAATACCGCATATTTATCCCTTAACCTTCTTGCTAACCTTTCAATCGGGTTTTTAAAATATTGTGACGATGATTCAAAGCTATAATAATCCGAGCTATAATATTTTGATAAATCTTTAGGGAATTCCTGAATTTGTAAACATTTGCATTTTGAACATTGGAAATAAGTAAAACAATCTCCGGTACCGAACATAGTTTCCCGAACTGTAAATAGTCTGTTGTTTTCGTCGTTATCGCAAATTCTACAAGTATTTATTTTAGTGCCTCCCAAATCAATATCCAGCTAGATGTGAATACCTAATAATAAAAATAGATAAAATCCATAATATAATGGTAACAATAAGGAGAAAATCTTTTGTCATAGCTTCTGTCGGATCTCCCATACCCTGCTTTGAAATCATCAAATATCTGAACAATCCAAAAGTTACAACTGGAATTGTATAAATAAGCCTGTGGAACTGTTCAACTGTATATAAGGAATATGCTATAAGTGCCGCTGATGATGAGATAAGCAATATTTCGTTTAGGGTTGATATTGAATAAGAGGTTAAACTTTTTCTGTGTTCTGCTATTTTCTCATTAAGCAATGAGACCTCTCCAAGCCTTTTGCCTGTAGCAAGAACAAGTGATATCATAAACATTGTAAGTAAAAGCCATCTGGATACTTCTACGTTAAAAACCACGCCACCTGCGAGAACTCTTATCACAAAGCCAGAAGCTATGCAAAAAATATCAAGGATTGGCACTGTTTTTAAATAGATGGAGTATCCGGTTTGTATGAGAAAATATAAGATAATAAAGTAAAAGAAATGGATTTCAATTTTAAAAGATAGAATTAATGAGGTTAAGATTAAAAAAGAAGATAATAAATAGGCAGAAGTTTTACTAATTTGACCCGATGCAATAGGTCTCTTGCTTTTTTTCGGATGAAACCTGTCTCTTTCAATATCCCATATATCATTAAAAATATAAACAGAGCTTGCACAAAATGAAAAGGCTATAAAAGCAGGAATCCCGGCATATGCTATTTTTTCTGTAAATAATACACCTCCAAAAAAAGGAGCAGCAAAGAGAAAAAGATTTTTAATCCAGTGTTTTGTTCTAAGTATTTTTAAATATGAAATCATATAAATTTTATTATGATAACCCAACTAATACTAACATTGCTCTAAAAATTTGAAAACATAAAAATAAATTACATATCTTTAGCTTGTCATTCTCTATCTTGACCAGAGAATCCAGAAAACTTAAAACTGGATTCCCCGATCCCGCCACAAAAACGGCGGGCAGGCAAATCGGGGAATGACAATATATTCGGTTACCATGTCCGTTGTCTGTGTCTGTTTTTTGTGCGATTAACGAACAACGGATTATGGAGAACGTACTTTCCAATATCTTTATTTTTCAATTGCATTTTTAGATTCAAACAATATAACTTTTATATTACATTTCCCCCGGATTTTCTTGACAGGAATATTATTATCCAGGAAGTAAATAACGATACCAGTATCAGAACTATTGAAATCAGAAAATTGTTAAGAAGATCTGGATTTATAATCAGTAAAAGGCCAAGATAAAGCATCATTATTCCTGAAATAAGCTTTAAGATTTTTCCCTGCCATTCTGTGAGCTTACGCTTGCCGATACTTATGGAAAAAATGAAGACAATAGTCATCAGAGGAATTACATAAATCAAATTGTAGAAAATCAGATAAATGTAATAAGAATATTTCGAAATATTATTCAAAGTTAAAGCTCTTGTATAGACCATGGGAAATCCTGCGGTACATAAAAGTTCGTATATATTGGCTGTAAAAGCAAGTATAATTGTCCCTGTTATCATAGCCGGCCGCGAGCTTTCTCTTACTATTTTTCTTACAAGATCATATATCTTCGGTTTAGCCTTGTCCGGAATAGTTAGGGATACCCCTTTTTTTAAAAAAAAGAACTCTTTAATATTGATTAAAGCGATTAGCAGAGCTGTTATTCCTGCAAAAATAGTTATTTCTTTCATGCCGCCTAAAATCAAGAAAAGATTTAACCACGCTGACATAAAAGCAAAATAAATGAGCCCGGAGAAAAATATAAATATACCTCCTATTAATAACATAATTTTTCTTGAGTGAGCGTGTCCCAGAACACTTAACAAGATTAACAATACAAAAAAGGAGCAAGGATTAAATCCATCTATTCCGGCAATTATAATAGTCAGGACCGGTAACGATATTTTAGATGAATCTACTTTGCCTAAAAATGGTAGTTCGATAATGTTATGATCTGAAGCAGATATATTTGTTTGGGGAATTATTTTCCGGTTTTGTGAATTCCGGATCTTTTCAACCGGATCTATGCAACCAAAATCAATACAGTGCTTGACAGCTAAATCAAGTGATTTTCCCGTTGTATCATCACTTAAATATCCTACGAATGGTTCAAAGTTTCCGATGAAAATAGCGGGAACAGCTTCAATTTTTATCCCGTAAGCATCGGACATGCTCGAAAAGAGCTTTGAGTTGTCAGTATTGTTCCAGACCTCATAAGATTTAATTTTGAGTTGTGGATATTTCTGTAATAGAACTTTTAAAAAACGGTCTGCTTCTTTGCAATTATGACAGCCTTTGCCCCAAAAAAAATATATTGTAACATCGTTGCCGGCCTTTACAACTTCGGAATGAAAAAAAATAAATTGTGAAATAATGAGAATGAAAAAGATATACCGGGTTCTATTTTTGCATAGACGAAAAACTTCCATCTTACGGTTTTATTTTTCAATTACCATGTGCAGGCATCCCCTCCTGTCATTTCATTATTCTGATTGAGGCAAAGTTTTGTATTTTTTACTATAGTATTGGATTTGCCCATAGCCTTAGCAATAAAACCAGATGCTGAAGGGTCTCCGGATATTACAAGTTTATAATCGAACTTTAGTGCTCTTTCATCTCCCGGTTTAAACATACTATAAGTAGATTTAATTTGGGAGAAAGTAAGAGTTCCATTAGCACAATTTCCGCCTGATTTATAGTAGCAGCCATTTTCAGCATAATATTGTTCGAGAATAAGCCTTAATGATGTTAAGTTAGTTTGAGCTTCTGTGCGCGCTGCTTTAGTTCTTTCGCCCAAATATGTTGGTATGGCAATTGCTGCAAGAATAGCAAGAATAGCAATGACAAGTAAAAGTTCGATTAAAGTAAAACCATTTTTATTCGAACTATGCCGGCAACTTTTGTTAAATATTGGATTTTTCATATTGACTCCTTTCTTAAAAATATCCCAAATGTCATACAGCTTTATTTTACTATTTTATTTATTTTAAAACTTTATGGCATTAAATTGCTTCCCAAAGTAAAAATTATTATTTGCCCATCGGAATATTCCGTTTTGCAAATTCCACAATTAGAAGAAGCTGCATGGCTTCGTTAGACAAAGTGCCTCTTGGATCTAACTCAATTACTGATTCAAAATATTTTTGAGCTTTGTCATATTCTTTTATCTGAAGGTAACATAACCCGAGATTAAACCTTGCCTGTATGAATCCCGGAGAAATTAACAGTGCTTTCTCGATGTTGCTTATAGCTTTCTCTATCACCGGTTTTTTTTCTTCTTCGTTTTTGATAGATTCTGACATTCTTAAGTATAAGATTCCGAAATTACTGAGTGCTGTAATATTTTTTGGATTAGCCTTTAAAGATTCGTTGAAATAATCTTCGGCTTTTTGAAAGTTTTTATTTCTCATCTCTGCTACTCCAAGCATATCCATGATAATTGATACAAGCTCCGCGCTTATTTTCTTCTGCTGTAAAGCAACAAGCAATTCTTTTCTGCCCTGTTCAAAATCATTTTTTTCCATTAAAGCTCTGCCATAGTTTGCATGTGCTATTGCAGATGAAGGACTTTTTGCAACTGTATCTTTCCATAATGTCAAATCGTTTTCCCATGCTTTTAATCTTTCGTATGTGGAAAATGAACCTAAGATTACTATCATTGCAAAAGATGTAAATAGTAATTTCTTATTGCTTATTCTCGAAAATAAAGAACCTGCAAGAATACAAAAACCAGCAGAAGGTAGATATAAATATCGTTCTCCAATTGGAGAACCTATTTGAGAAACTAAAATAATCAGAGAAGGTAGCAATGTAAGAATAATCCATGATATTAGAAAGAATTCAAATTTACGTTTTTTAAAATATAAGAAAATTAGAAGGGTAAACGGTAGAAGAGCAATTACAAAAAATAAAGGATTTTTTGGCACATCCGGTAAAAGATTCAGATTAAATGGCAATATAAGTTTTTGGAAGTAATAACCAATAGCTCCCGATAAAATAGAGAAAAAATTTTCCATACGGATGCTGGCAGAGAAAAAAGCGTTATCAGTGCCGGGAGTTGAAAGCATCATATTTATAACTTTGCTTTGTCTTAAGATAAAATAAATTATAATGACGAAAGATAATGAAGTTAAAGAAAGCGCTATTTTTTTACGCGGCATGCCTGTTAGCAAACCATAGATTAATATAATTAAGAACAGGGAAATTGCATTTTCTTTGCTAAATAGTGAAAAGAGGAAAAAAATACATGTCAGAACAAGTCCTGAAAATTTACTCTCTTTGCTATAGATAAGGAATGAAAGAAAAGCAAGTAGCAAGAAAATTGTTGAGAGTATATCGGTTCTTCCGGAAATCCATGCTACTGACTCTGTATGTACAGGATGTATTGCAAAAATAATTGATGATAATAATGCAGGCATAATATTTTTTATGTTTTTATCATCGAAATTGCTATGGTAATTGTGAATTTTTCCATCTTTCGTAATCAACAACCCTGTTAAGAAAACAAGTAAAGAAGCTATACTGTGAAGAATGACATTTGTCAGATGGTATCCCATTGGATTGAGATGCCAGAAACTATAATCTATTGCCATTGAAAGATGTAGAAATGGCCTGTAATATATTCCCCCACCCAAAAAGAAAGAATAAGGATTTTCCCCAAGGTTTAAAGGGTGTGTTATTAATTGAATATCGTCCCAAACAAATTTATTCCAGATAGTAGGTAAATAAATTAGAAAAGCAATGGTAAAAATTAGAAAACCAAATATTAAAGTTTTCTTATTGTATGATTCTTTTACTTTTAACATAGAATTTATTTTAACAGTTCTCTAAATATCAGATTAAAAAAAAAGGCGGGATTTAATTCCCGCCTTTTTATGCAAGTTCTTTTAACGTGCAGATACAGTTGTGCTGAAAACAGGATTTGTCGTATCCTGGGCGTATCCTTCAATTGTAATAGTAGTACTATTTGGTGCTCCAAGTATAATTTGTCCGGCTTGGGCTGCTCCTTTAGCAAAGAGACTAATTGTCCCTACAAAGCAGCTTCTTTCACCTTTATTTGCATGATGGGCAATGGCTTTATCTACAACGTCATCAGCACTTGCTGTATAAGTGCCAGTAGCCGTCATGCCATTATACATTGCTGCACAGGTTTTGGCAGGGTCTGCTTGGGGTGCTTCGTAACATTCTGCGTTTCCACCAGCTCCTGAAATTAAATATGGATCTCCCGAGACAACTGCATCAAGCCAGCTTTGTAATTCTGATACAGCACCTTTTGCGCCTGCAATAACACAACGAACCTTTGCTTTTTCTCTCTGGCCAAGATATGCAGGAATTGCGATTGCTGCGAGGATACCGATGATTGCAACGACAATGAGCAATTCAATGAGGGTAAAACCTCTTTGATCCCTTTCCTTCATTTGTTGAATTGTTTTAAACATCTTTCCCCCTTTTGTTTTAATTTAAGAGTTATTACTAAAAAATAATTGCCATCTCAACCTTTTCTGATTGGATTCTCCGGTCAAGCCAGAGAATGACAGAAATTCACATGCTTTTATATCTTTTTGCACCACCTCCTTTAATTTCGTTACTTTTAATAAAGCAATCACTATGCCAGAAAGTAAATCAGGAGGACTGCAATATTTAATATACTAAAAAATTATAAAACAATCAATATGTTTGTTAATGATTCTTCTACTAATACTATAAGTTTTTTCTTTAATATTATATAGCTCAAAATTGAACAAAAAACAAAATATTGACAAAAATTGTCAATAAAAATTACATACTGGGACAATTATTCCCAGCTATTAATATCCTGATTTTCTCCTTCACCACCGGGATTGCCATCGGCTCCGTAAGAGTAAAGGTCATAGTCACCATGTTGACCTGGAGATTCATAATGATAAGGTCTTCCCCATGGATCATTTGGTATTCCTTTTTTTAAATATGGTCCGTCCCACCCATTTACACCCGGATTTACCTGAAGTGCATTTAAACCTTCCTGGGTGGTTGGATACCTTCCTGTTTCCATTCTAAATTGATCAAGTGCCTGACCGAGTAATTCAATCTGGGTCTTTGCAGCAGAAACTTTCCCTTTTCCAACCTTGGAAATGAATTTCGGGAAAACCAATGCTGCGAGCATGCCGAGTATAACCATTACGACTATCAATTCAACTAAAGTAAACCCTTTTTTGTTTTTAACAATACTGTTATCTTTCTTTTGAATCACTTAAACCTCCTAAGACTTTCTAAATATAACTAATATCTAAATTTAAAGAAAAATTCAATTATAAATATTATGATAACACTTATTAGACATTTTGCAACAGATAACAGAGGACAGAAGTCAGAAAACAGATAACAGAAGTCAGACAACAGAAAACAGAATACAGAATATAGACTACAGAAAAAAGACAAAAGACAACTGACAAAAGACAAAAGATAAAAGAACACAGATAACAGAAAACAGAAAACAGATAACAGACTGCAGAGAAGAGATTGAATTTATCTCGGAATTAAATATCTCTTTACAATATATTTAATAGATGCTAATATTTTTTGTTTTTATGAGGTATAAGAGCATTAGAAAATGGCCTGAAGATGAAAGGCCGAGAGAAAGGCTTCTGAAACACGGACCTCAATTTCTATCCGATGCACAGTTGCTTGCAATTATTCTCAGAACAGGTGGTGGAGGAAAAAGTGCGATTGATCTTGCCTTGGAATTAATAGATAAATTTAAGAATCTTAAGGATATGGAGCAAGCATCTGTTCATGAATTTTCTAAATTTAAAGGAATGGGAAACGCAAAAATCGCTCAAATAAAAGCTGCTCTTGAAATTGGTAGAAGATTTACGGGTGAAAGTATTCAGAGAGGTTCTCAATTTTTATCAGCTAATGAAGTATTTCAATACTATAAACAAAGAATCGGGAATACAAATAAAGAAGTTTTTCACTGTGCGATGCTTGATGCTAAAAACAGGATTATAAAGGATTACCGCATATCAGAAGGAACACTAACAAATTCTTTAATACATCCCCGGGAAGCATTTAGAGATGCAATAAAAGAGTCAGCAGCATCGGTAATATTTGTCCATAATCATCCAAGCGGGGATCCTGCACCAAGCAAGGATGATATTATAATCACTGAAAAGCTTGTGAATGCAGGCAATATTTTAGGCATAAAAGTACTTGATCACATAATTATAGGTGATAACCAATTTACAAGTATGATGGAAAAAGGATATATAAAAAAGTAATAATAGTTTACTCGGTTTACACAGTTTACATAATTTACATAGTTGATAATATTTGTACAAATCTAAACGTTCAGGTTATATTAAAAATTTCCTGGGAAAATATGGTGTAAGAGAATTGAATCGGAGGATGACATTTAAATATTGTCATTCTCGGGCTTGACCCGGGAATCCAGAAAAGTGAGCATGTTTTGACAAAATGAATATTGAGAGAAGGAGGGTTTTATGTCAGGGATTCAGAGGGCTATTATCAGTGTATCGAATAAAAAAGGTATAGTTGAATTTGCAAAAGAATTGAGCGCATTCGGGGTTGAGATACTTTCAACAGGAGGTACTGCAAAGGCACTGAAAGAGGGGGGTGTTAAGGTAAAAGAAGTATCTGAATATACCGGCTCACCTGAAATGCTTGATGGTAGAGTAAAAACACTACATCCAAAGATACATGGAGGATTGCTTTGCAGAAGGGATAATCCAAAAGATATGGAAGAGATAAAAAAACATGATATAGGTCTGATAGATATGGTTGTTGTGAACCTTTATCCTTTTGAAGAGACGATCTCAAAACCGGATGTTACATTTGATGATGCTATAGAAAATATAGATATTGGGGGTCCAACAATGCTGCGTTCTGCATCAAAGAATTTCAAAGATGTTGTTGTGATTGTTGACCCTGCTGATTATGAAAAAGTAATAAATGAAATGAAAAATAGTAATGGTAATATAAGTTATAAGACAAGACTTAAACTTGCTACAAAAGTATTTCGACATACATCAAGATACGATACAATAATATCAGAATATCTTGGTAAGGTGAGTGAAAGCTAAACAGGAAATAAAAATTGAAAGTACTTGTTTTAGGAGACAGGGGGAGTGAACATGCAATTGTATGGAAACTTTCCCGGAGCAGAAATATTGAGAAAATTTATTGTTGTCCGGGTAATGCAGGAATTACCTCATATGCCGAATGTATTGAATTGAATAACGGGGCACTTGATGTTCTTGCTGATTTTGTAAAGTATGAATGGATAGACCTTGTTTTTGTCAGTTCAGAAAAATTTATTACACAGGATGCGGTCAGTCTTTTCCGGCGGGAAGGTCGCAGGGTAATAGGTCCTGATTCAAAAGCATTTCAATTGCAATCAAGTAGAGTTTTTTCACATGACTTATTTAAATTTTACGGGGTACCGTTGCCTGATTATAAAGCCTTTTCCGCATTTTTGCATGCTGTTGATTATATAATGCTGAAAGGTGCCCCTGTTTTAATAAAAACAGACGGACATATTCAGAATATAGGAATTTATAAGGCTCAGACAGTTGATGATGCGATCTATGCTCTAAAAAAAATTATAAATGAAAAAATATTCAATGACGCAGGCAATCACATAATTATCAGTGAAATTCCCCGGGGTGTAAAATTTTCTTTTGTCTTTTTGACCGATGGTAATCATTTGAGACATCTTGCTACTGTCAGGAAAAAAAATACAAACAGCATTTTTTCGAAGACACTTATGTGTTTCAGTCAGAAACAGAGTATATTTGAAGGTATCGACGATACATTGGATAAAAAGATTATCGCTCCTTTTCTTGATGCTGTTAATTCTGAAGGAATTAAATTTAAAGGTATATTTTCTTTAGATTTATTTTTGAATGATAAACAAATATTTTTTCATGATGTAAACTGCACATTTGATTGTTTGGAAGCCCAGACAATTTTACCATTAATAAAGACAGATATGATGGATATTTTCACAGCTATTATGGATGAGAAGCTCGATAAAATTGATATTAAACTGGAAGATAAACTCTCTCTGACTACAATGGTTTTTTCAGAAAATGAAGATAGGGGAAATGTAATATCCGGTATTGAAGATATAATAGATGATAACATTCACATCTTTCATGAGAATACATCTTTTTCAAATGGTGACATTGTAACAAATGGCGATCAGGTTCTAAGTGTTAATGTTGTTTCAGATAGTAAAGATGAATTAATAGAAAAAGCCGGGTCAATTTTGAGTAAAATTAAGTTTAAGGGAATGAAGTATGATTTAGATAAAGAATTTATTTTAAAGGAGGATTAATTGAAAGCGCAGGTTTTGATTGTAATGGGTAGTGAATCGGATTTGGCCGTAATGGAATCCGCAGGAGAAATACTCGAAAAATTTGGAGTTCCTTATGAGATGACAATAGCTTCTGCACATAGAACGCCGGCACGTGCGATAAAACTTGCTGAGACCGCAGAACAAAAGGGTATTGGTGTCATAATCGCAGGAGCAGGGATGGCCGCACATCTTGCAGGGGTTCTTGCAGCACATACTGTTTTGCCTGTAATAGGTGTTCCTATAGAATCTTCACATCTTAAAGGACTTGATTCTTTGCTTTCAACTGTGCAGATGCCGCCCGGAGTTCCTGTTGCTACAATGGCAATAGGAAAGGCAGGTGCGAAAAATGCTGCAATTTTTGCTATACAGATTTTATCTGGTAAGGATAAGGAACTTTTGAAAAAATTCAAAGAGTATAAAAAACAAATGGCAATTGAAGTAGAAGAAAAAGCAAATAACCTAAAAAAGAAGAAATGAAAGTTCACCTCGATTGTTTCCCTTGTTTTCTTAAACAGGCTTTAATTGCACTCAGACTTGGAACAAGTGATGAAATTCTTCAGGAAACTATTCTGAAGGATATAATGGATTATATTAAGGCTGCCGATACTTCTATGCCTCCGGCATACACTACCACTTTTATCCACAGGAAGATACGTCAAATGCTCGGAGGAGATCCTTTCAGCAATATCAAAACAGAATACAATAAAATCGCTCTTGGACTTTATAGCAAACTTAAAACTATAGTATCAGAAAGTAAAGAGCCACTTGTAATAGCATCAAAACTTGCGATAGCCGGCAATGTTATTGACTTCGGGATTTTTACTTCAATTGATATTGAAAGCACAATAAACAGGGCGATGAATGACAATCTTAATGTAGATGATAGTAAGGACTTTTTAGAGTCATTATCATATGCGGATGAAATACTTTATCTTCTTGATAATGCTGGTGAGATAGTTTTTGACAGGATCTTGATAGAAGCATTGATTGAAAATAAAAAGAAAGTTAAAGCTGTTGTAAAGGGCTCTCCTGTTATAAATGATGCAACAATTTTAGATGCAGAAGAATCTGGACTAACAAAGGTTTGTGAAGTGATTGACAACGGTTCCGATGCAGTTGGTACCATTCTCCAATGGACATCGAAAAAATTTCAGGATGAATTTAACAGGGCACAAATGATTATAAGCAAAGGACAGGGTAATTTTGAGACTCTACTACATGCCAGGAAGAATATTTATTTTCTTTTCCAGTCAAAATGCGGTGTGGTTTCAAAAGAACTCGGTCTTAGTAATGGCGCAATGCTGCTTATGAAGGGATAAAATTATTTGTTTCTTGATTCGATATCCTGAATAGCTTCTGATGCGATGATTCTTACGTTTTCATTTTCATCATTAATAAGTTCTTTGAGGTTGGGAATTACTTTTTCATCTCCGATAGTTCCTAACAGATAAGCAGCGTCACCCCTTAAAACAGGGTCAGAGTTTTTTAATAATGAGATTACCTGAGGTATTGCTTTTTTTGAATTTTCTGGGTCTTCAGAACTGAGAGTTTCAAGAAGTGCGGTTGTTCCGATTCTTACACGCATTCGTTCATCGGTAAGAAGATAACCTATGTAATCATAAAGACTGGAGTCATATTTGAACATGTCAATAATATTATCCAGCATGCCTGCTTCCATATAATCTGCTATCATTTTTTTTAAGTCCTGCTGTTCAGGTTTTGGATTTTCCATTGCAAATATAATAACATAAAAAAATAACGTTGTCCGTAATCCGATAGCAATTCACGGCGAATTTTGAAAGCCTTGAGATTTCTCGCTTCGCTCGAAATGACAGAGTGATGGATTCGAAATAACAGAGAGGGATTTGAAATTACAGATAAAAAAGGGCATTGTGTTATTCTCCGACTTGATCGGGGAATCCAGAAAAATATGAAAAATTATAAAGAAACTGGATTCCCGCTTTCGCGGGAATGACACAGAAGGTTTTCGTAAAAGTGTCAAAAGAGAGTTTTGGAGCAACTAAATTGGAGAAGAACCAAATTATTTTACGGACATGGTAACCGAATTTTGAGAAATGTCTGTATTATTTAGGTTAAAATTAACATTGTGTTTAGGATAAGTTATAATTCATAAAATCAAATTATCTTAAGGAACTATAATCTATGAAAATTTATAATACCCTCACAGGTAAAAAAGAAGAATTTATACCGCTTATGCCGAATAAGGTAAGAATTTATGCCTGCGGAGTGACTGTATATGATTACTGTCACATAGGTCATGCCCGGAGTGCTATTGTTTTTGATGTTATAAGACGTTATCTGAAATACAGAGGTTATGATGTAACATATGTGAGAAATTTTACCGATATTGACGACAAAATTATTAAAAGAGCAAATGAGGAAGATATTCCATGGAATGTTGTTGCTCAAAAATATACAGATGAATATTATGCAGACATGGATAGACTCGGTGTTGCGAGGGCTGATATAGAACCGAAAGCAACAGAGTACATCAATGAAATGATAGAAATAGTAAAAGGATTGATTGATAAGGGTTTTGCGTATGAAATAAATGGAAATGTTTATTTTTCTGTTGAGAGGTTCAAGGGTTATGGAAAACTTTCTAAAAGAGATATGGAAGATATGATGGCTGGAGCCAGGGTCGAGGTGGATGAAAACAAAAGGAATCCAATGGATTTTGCTCTATGGAAAAAGTCAAAAGAAGGAGAACCATTCTGGGAGAGTCCATGGGGCAAGGGTAGACCCGGATGGCACATTGAATGCTCTGCTATGTCGCTTAAACATCTTGGAGAAAGCTTCGAGATTCACGGAGGAGGTGCGGATTTATTATTTCCCCACCATGAAAATGAAATAGCACAATCAGAAGCATATACAGGAAAGCCATTTGCAAAATACTGGGTTCATAATGGTTTTATCACTATCAACAAAGAAAAGATGTCTAAATCTCTTGGAAACTTTTTTACAATAAGGGAAGTGCTCAATACATTTGACCCCGAGGTTCTCAGATTTTTTCTTCTATCAACACATTACAGAAGTCCGATCGAATTTTCGGATGAACAACTCAAAGAAGCTGAAAGTACCCTGGATAGATTTTATACTACTTTGACGAGAATTGATGATGTAATAGAAAGACAGTATGCGGAAAATAAAGAATTTTCAAAAGCCGGAAATGAATTTTCTGATTTTGTTTTCTCTTTCAAAGAAAAATTTGTATCAGCAATGGATGATGATTTCAACACTGCTCTTGCTCTTGGACATATATTCGAACTTATAAAGGAGGTTAACAGATTTCTCGATAAAAAACCAGCAGGCTCGAAAGATATAGAACTTCTATTAATGACTAAACAACTTTTATCCGAGACAGGTAATGTTTTGAATATCTTTAACAGAACAGCGCATGAATGGAATGTTTCTCTAATGAAATTAAAAGGAATAGCTTTAACAGAAGAGGAAATTGAATCAAAGATAAAACAACGAAATGATGCAAGGCAGGGAAAAGATTGGAAACTTGCAGATTTAATAAGAAAAGAACTTGAAGAAAAGGGGATTATTCTTGAGGATAAAAAAGATAGGACCAACTGGAAGGTTAAAATTTGCTAATGGATGGATTTATGGCATAAATCCTGTTTTTGAGGCTCTTAGAGCAGGAAGAACTATAAAAGAATTCTATATATCATCTGGAAGACGCCAGATACCTAAATGGCTTATTAAAGAAGCTGAAAGCCGTGGTATCCCGATAAAGACAGCAGCCCAGGATTTCTTTGACAGAAACTTTGGTACCTCGAATCAGGGAGTTGCCGCAAAAGTTCTGGCCAAAGATTATACGCCTTTGGACGAATTGCTTCAAACCCCTCATATAAAAGGAGAACCCCCCTTATTTATTGTGCTTGATTGTATTGAAGACCCTAGAAATTTCGGGGCTATTCTGAGAACTGCTGATGCAGCAGGTGTTCACGGCGTTATCATTCAATCTTATAGGTCTGTTTCTTTAAGCGCTGACATGTCAAAAGTCTCAGCCGGAGCAGTTGAATATGTTCCTGTTTCAATAGTACCGAATATAAAAAATGCTATTATTGAAATGAAAAAAAATGATATATTAGTAGTTGGCGCTGAAAATGATACTCAAAAATCTATTTGGGATATACAATTAAATATACCATTGGCGATTGTTCTGGGTTCTGAAGGTAAAGGGCTCCGGCAGACTGTTAAAGAAATGTGCGATGTATTGGTTAAAATTCCTATGTACGGAAAAGTTAATTCATTAAATGTTTCAGTAGCCGCGGGAATTATATTATTTGAGATATTAAGACAAAGAAGAAGTAATTCTTAGAAAAAAAGAGTTTTTCCTTAAAAAATTTCTATATTCTTGCATAATTAAGGTTGACCATTTTATAATAAATATTGTTAAATTGAGATTCTAATTAAAAGGGCTTATTGTTGTCTTTTTCTGATTTATATATATTTTTGAAAATTGGTGAAGCCACCGTAGCTCAGCAGGCAGAGCAGCTGATTTGTAATCAGCGGGTCGGGGGTTCGATTCCCTTCGGTGGCTCCAAGGAGAGGTTCCCGAGCGGCCAAAGGGAGCAGACTGTAA
>DYFC01000027.1 GCA_020725385.1 Nitrospira japonica
TAACCATTTTCATAATCCTTTAAAATCATCTGAAGAATGGGAAGATGCGGGATTAAACGATACTGTTCTTGGAATATCTTACACTGGACAATCACAGGTGCTATGGGCACAGAATCCAAATCAAAATATTGGAGGTAAGTGGTCATGGAAAGATGCACGAAGATATTTCTATATTGCATTAACAGGCAGAGACATTGATGGCAGAGAAATAGCAAGAACAAAACAAGAGAGAGACTCATACTATGCATATACATTCAGGGCAATAGGTCAATTAATGCATCTTGTGCAAGATGCCTCTGTTCCTGAGCATGTAAGAAATGATATTCATCTTTTGCCAGCATATGAGGCTAAGATAGAAGAATTTAGAACTAAGAAAGAAAAATATGATTATTTATGGGATAGATTATTTAAGAATCCTATCACATTTGATGAATCAATATTAAATATTTCTTCAACAAACCCATCTGCTCCTGTGACTATTTCTCGAATAGTTGATACGGATAAATACACAGGTAGCAATCCAGATATTACAAAAACCATATATGTTGATCTTCAACCTGCTCAACAGACTGTAGGTATATCTGAATACACCAATGCAAATTTTCTCAGTAAGGATACAATGTTTGAAAGAGATACTTTACATAATTTCTCTTTCCCTCGAACTATTGATACAATTTTATGGACTGATAGTAATAATCGGAAATATTTCAGAAAAACTGGAAGCGGTGATACTATAAATCATTTAGCAATCACAAGCCTTATGTATTTTTATAGATGGAGATATTTTCCGCAATATGAAGAATATCTTCCTGTTTCATTGGATGATGAATGCTATAAAGACTATGCATCTTTGCTAATTCCCCGAGCAGTTGGATATTCTGCGGGGTTACTGAATTATTTTTTCAGAGGGAATATGGAGGGGTCCTATGTTAAAGAGCAAAGGGATGCCGGAGGAAACATCACAGGGATAACAATAAGAGTCACAAACCTTACAGTTGATGAAACAATGAAAGGCAATTTAATGGTGGCTTATAGATATAAATTACAGGGCGAAACAGAATATACCTACGGACTTTCTAATATAATTACAAATATTGTTTTACCTTATCTTGATAGGGGAACATATACCTTTAATTTTCCTTCTTCAATATCTTCCAGAGCCTCTGAGAAACAGTACACTCTTGTATTCAGGGGAACACTTGGTAAAGAAGAAGGTGCAGTAATTGGTAAAGTTATAGGCATGATGACCACCCGTACAGTTGGACTTATCAATACATCGGGAGGAGACTCATATGGATTATCACTAGCGGGAAGGGGCGGCAATGTAACTATACAGGCAGATGCAGTGATTCAACCTGTTAATGCCACAGGGTCTTTAATAGTTCCTGCTGGTACTACAGTGGCACTTTCAGGGATTCATGAGTATGTAACAATTCAGATAGATGGGACAGTGCAAGCAACGGGTTCTTTAACTCTAAGAACGTCAAACGGATTTTTCCTTAACGAAGGCGGACTCATAAGAGTGGAAAATGGTAAAAACGGTGGCACATTGATAGTTGAAAGCGAATGGATTGTGAAACTTGATGGTGTGATAGACACATCTGGAAAGAATGCTGATTCAGAAGGTGGAGGAAACGGAGGCAATGTAACTATCAAGACCTCATATCCGATATTATTACAAGTTCCAACGATAGTAACAAGGGGTGGAGATGCAGATGAAGCTGCTATACATAGGGACCAAATATTAAGCAAAGGAGGCAGAGGTGGTGATGTTACCATCACTTCTATCAATGCCGATATAATATTAGCTGGTGGTCCACCTCCAATTGATACATTACCTTTACCTCCACCATACAATCTGGGGAGCTTTGGGAAGACAAAACCTGATCCTGGAGAGAGAGTAGCTTTAAATAAAGCGATATATAATCCTGGCGAACAGATTGGTTTTAATAGAGGGATACTCACTTCAGGAGGTATGGGCGGTTCAGGACTTCTTGATAATTGTTCTAACAATAACGGTGGTGAAGGTGGAGATGGAGGGGATATTTTTATAAGCACACAAAATGGAATTATCACGTTTAAGGACATTGACATTATAACAGGGGCAGATGTCGAGACAGTTGTATCAACGATTTTTATTCCAGAGACAGGAGTGCAAAATATATATTATGCTTCAACAGGTTCACTTGGAGGAAAAGGAGTATCTGGAGGATGTGAAAGTAGCGGGAATGGTGGAAAAGGAGGCAATGCAGGCTCGATCACAGTTTTAGGGACAATACAGCCAGCACCAGCAAGATTTTTTAATGTAGGCGGACCTGATAATAATGGTTATATCGTTGGATTTAGTGATGGACAGAGGCGGCCTTATTATAATGACTATTATGAGGATTTTCTCATAGGCAGGACAATCCAGGCTGAAAGCGCAGATGGTTCTTTACTTTATCGTCTAAGGGTAGATTTTGCAGGTAATGCACTGGCAGGTTCAGGCGGTATCCCTGGCGGCTCAGTATTGTCAGGTTTCCCCGGGTTCTTCGGGTATCAGGGACAAGGTGGAACAATTTCCGGTCTGCTACCTATAACATTAAATTAACCCAAAAATTCAGACAATGTCTTAACGCCTCTTAAATACTGTGGATGCTGAAACAAGTTCAGCATGACAATTTTTAAAACCTTAAAAATCGTCATCATAAAACATGCCCTAAACTTGTTTAGGGGTAGATTCAGAATTTACAACTGCATTTTTCAGATTAATGTTTTGAAGGGTTACTGTTATAATCAAGCACATTACAATTTATTTGGATTATATAAGATACTAAACATAGAGAATAAACCATTTCTTGAAACAAGCTCGGGGAATATGAATATTAAAAAAACATTCTATTTTAGATTATAATAATCTATGGCGTTACTTGAAATTAAAAAATATCCTGACAAAATTTTAAAACAAAAGACAAAAGAATTATCGAATATTGATGGAGATACACAGAAACTTATTGATGATATGCTCGAAACAATGCATAGAGTCAGAGGACTCGGGCTTGCAGCCAACCAGGTTGGAGTATCTCAGAAGTTATGTGTCATTGACCTGAGCTTAAAAGAAGATAATAAGATACCTCTTATAATTCTCATAAATCCTGTTATAGTTGAAACAGATGGCTCGGTTGATGCGGAAGAAGGATGTCTGAGTCTGCCCGGTTATATGTCTTCGATAAAAAGGGCAGAGAAAGTATTTGTGAAAGGCTTGAATCGAGATGGCAAACCAATTGAACTCGAGGGGACAGGACTTCTTGCCCGGGCATTACAGCATGAGATTGACCATCTTGAAGGTATGTTAATGTTCGACAGAATGAGTCCTATTAAAAGAGAATTTTTTAAAAGAAAATATTTGAGAGATATAAAAAAAATTAAAGACTGAAAAATAATTCCATGTTCTGTTCTTATTCGTAGTTTTTTAAATATTATGCAAATCGTATTTTTTGGCACTCCACAATTCGCTATACCATCTCTTAAAGCACTTATTGCTTCAGGCAATAAAGTGCTTGCGGTAGTAACTCAATCCGACAAGAGAAGAGGACGGTTAGGGAATCCTTCTCCTCCACCGGTTAAAGAACTTGCAGTAAGTGAAAATATCAAGGTGTTACAACCCGAAAAAATAAATTCTCCCTTATTTATTGAGGAATTATCTCGCCTTGAGCCTGATATAATTGTAGTTGTAGCTTACGGAAAAATATTGCCTCCCCGGATACTGAATCTTCCACGCCTTGGATGTATTAATGTACATGCATCTATACTTCCTAAATATAGAGGTGCTGCACCAATTCAGTGGGCGATTATAAATGGAGAAAAAGAAACCGGTGTAACCACAATGTTAATGGATGAAGGACTCGATACAGGTGATATTTTTCTTCAGGAACGCATTAAAATCGAAGAAGAAGATAATTCAGAAACTCTTGCAAAAAAGCTCTCTGAATTAGGGGCATCATTATTAATAAAAACCATTGAAGGTCTTGATTTAGGCAATCTAAACCCTGTTCCACAACATGGTACACCTTCTTATGCTCCTGTACTTAAAAAAGAAGACGGAAGAATAAACTGGAATATGATTGCTACTGATATATGGAATTTTGTGCGCGGCATGTATCCATGGCCTGGAGCTTTTACCAATTTGAACACGGAAAGATTAAAGATAATAAATGTAAAACCTATTCAAGGACAGGGCATTCCCGGCAGGATTGAAAGTATTTCAAATAAACTTATTATCGGTACAGGAAATGGTTTAATCGAAATTATTGAGATTCAACCTGAAGGGAAAAGAATAATGAATGCAAAAGAATTTATTATTGGAAGAAGACTGAAAGAAGGCGACTTTTTTGGCAATTATTAAGATTGCAAGGGGATTTACACTTAAAATTCTTTACCCTCTTTTTATGCTGGCAGGTTCATTTATAAAGAGTAAAAAAGAGAGCTATCAGAATTTTATCATCGGGCTTAATAACGAACTTGTAATAAAAGAAAAGCCATTACCAAAAAAAATACTCCTTCTTCTTCCTCATTGCCTTCAAATTAATGAGTGTGATATAAGATTGACGTATAATATAAACAATTGTAAACGCTGCGGCAAATGCCCGATAAAGGATCTGATTTATTTGGCTGAAGGAAGCGGCCTTGAAATTTTTATTGCAACAGGAGGATCATTGGCAAGAAGAATAATTCATGATGTCAAACCCGAGGCTGTTATTGCAGTAGCATGTGAAAATGATTTAAGCAGTGGCATTGCGGATATTTATCCAATGCCTGTTATCGGTATCCCGAACGAAAGACCATTCGGACCGTGTATAAACACAAGGGTAAATATTGAAAAAATAAAGGAAGCTGTGAGGTTTTTTGCGCGGAAACAATGAAGAAAGAAATTAGCAAGCTATTAAGTTTTCCATTGTATATATTTTCATTTATATTGCTCGGGCTTTTTTTTGGCTTTATTACATTTAAAATATTAAGTTTTAGTAGAACCGTGGAGGTGCCGGAACTTAGGGGCAAAAGTCTTGTTGAAGCAAATAAATTTCTAAATGATGCCGGATTGTATTTAAAGATAGAAGGAGAAGATTATGATTCCGAAATTCCCCAGGGTCGAATAATCAAACAGGATGTGCCTCCAGGGAATAAAGTCAAAGAGCGTAGAGGTATAAAGGTTTTAATAAGCAAGGGTCCACGAATCAACTCTGTTCCATTGCTTGTAAATGAAACCATTGGAAATGCTGAATCCCTGCTTACCAGCAAAGGACTCAAATTTGGAAAAATAATCGCGGTACATTCGGATGTTGTTGAAAAAGATCTTATAATAGCCCAGCGACCAGAACCAAATGATCCTGTCAGCGATACAATTACGGTAATTGTAAGTATGGGACCTTATGAAAAAATATATTTTTGTCCAAATTTCAAAGGGATGACAATTGAACAGGCAAAATTTCTTATAACAAAACTTAATTTAAAACTTATAATAAACGGTGAAGGAGAAATTGTAGAATCACAAAATCCCGAGCCGGGAAGACAAATAAAAAGTGGTGACACAATTTACTTGAAGCTTATCTAAGTTTATATTTATTATATATTCTGAAAAAAATACGGGGGTAATATGTTAAAGATAGCTCCTTCAATTCTGTCTGCCGATTTCTTAAGACTCGGAGATGATATAAAAGCTGCTGAGATCGCTGGCGCTGATTTATTGCATATAGATGTAATGGATGGACATTTTGTTCCTAATATTACAATCGGGCCTGCTATAGTTGAAGCAATAGATAAGGTTACTAAATTACCTCTGGATGTACATCTTATGATTGAAAATCCTGAAAAGTATATTCAAGATTTCATAGATGCCGGTGCCGATTACTTAACAATACACTATGAAGCTTCTATACATTTACACAGAACAATTCAGTATATCAAAGGGAAAGGAATTAAAGCAGGGGTATCTTTAAATCCTTCAACTACTATTAATAGTCTGGAGGAAGTCATTAATGATATTGACATGGTTCTAATAATGTCGGTTAATCCGGGGTTTGGTGGCCAGAAATATATTCAAAAATCTACCGATAAGATTAAAAGATTAAAAAACCTTATAACCGAAAAGGGTTCAAATGCTTTAATAGAAGTTGATGGAGGAATAGGAATCGATAACGCTTTAGAAGTAATTTCATCTGGTGCTGATATTCTTGTAATGGGTTCGGCATTTTTCAACTCAGGAGACTATGAAACATTTGTCAAAAAAATCAGAAATATCGCAGACAACAGATAAAATCTTTAACAAAGCAGAATCATTAAGAAAAAATTGTCTATACAAAGAATCTCTTGTTTTTTTTAAGAAGGCTTTAAAGAAATACATATTTCTAAATGATACTGCAAACATATTTCGTTCCTATGCAGCAATTGGTGATGTTTACAGGATGATAGGCAATTTCAACCTTGCTGCGGACAACTATCTTGCAGCAATTAATATTTCTAATTCTGAAGATTGTGCTGTCATGAAAGCTGATGCCGGTGTTGGTTTGGGGCTCTCCATGCGTGCTCTCGGAAACTGGAAAGATGCCCTTTTTCATTTAAATAGATCCAAAAAATATTATAGAAAGAATAATGATACCGAAGGTCTTGCTTTTACCCTTTGGGCTGAAGCCGGAACATACAGAATAAAAGGAGATATTAAAAAAGCAATTAACACTTTCTTAGAATCCATGAAATTGTTTGAATCTTTAAAAGATATGCATGGTACAGGATATTGCATGTGCGGGCTCGGTGGAACTTCAAGGGTTGCAGGCAATTTTTCGGATTCATTGAAATATTACAAAGCTGCCAACAGGATATTCATGAAATTAAAAGATAAATTTGGAATTGCTTATTCATATTGCGGAATTGGTAACGCATATAGAATGTTATCAGATTTTAAAAAATCGTTTGCATTTTTCAGAAAAGCTTCAAAAACATATGAAAAAATAGGGGATATTGTTAGTTATTCTTATACGCTATGGGGAATTGGAACATCACATAAGATGATCGGGAATTACGAAGAAGCAAATGGATTTTTCAATAAAGCTATTCTGAATTTTAAAAAGACAAAAGATCCGCGTGGTATGATTTACTGTAAACTTGCTAAAGGAGAACTATCTTTGCTGAACGGAAGAACACTTCTGGCTAATAAATATATTGAAAGAGCATTAAATGATGCGATTAGATATAAATTTGCTATAGAAAAATGTTATGCAAATACATTAAAATCTATACTTACAAAAGGCAATGTAAATTTATCCTGTTATAAAAATCTTGGTATCGAACTTAATTTGAGAGAAATACCGCTCAATATACCTTAATTTATCGGGAGTTTTATGGGGGTTTTAAATATACCTAATACACTTACTGTTGCACGTATTTTGATTATTCCAGTTTTTATTACTTCTATAATATATAAGCGTTACAATTATTCTTTATATTTGTTTATAATCGCTGCCCTTACCGATTTATTTGACGGACTTTTCGCCCGTCTGACAAATCAGAAAACCGAACTGGGTACATTCCTTGACCCTATTGCGGATAAATTTCTTCTTGTCACATCTTTTATAATTTTTACTGTTTATGGCTGGATTCCAAAGTGGCTTACAATAATAGTTATTAGCAGGGATGTAATAGTTATAACAGGATGGTTAATTATTTATTTTACTTCAGGAATCTCAAGGGTTGAGCCATCAATTATTGGAAAAGCAACTATATGGTTTCAGAGTTTGCTCATTGCATATATATTAATAGATGTTAATATTCCACTTTCTGAAGGATTTCCTGAATTATTTTTCATAATAACAGCTTGTGTCACCATAATATCCGGACTTGATTATATTTACAAAGGTTTGAAATTAACACATGCGGTCTGAAACCGGTATCGAAATAAGTAAAATAGAAAGCAATAGCCTTGCCGAACAAGCCGGAATGCAACCGGGAGATATTATATTGTCTATAAATTCACATCCACTAAGAGATCCGGTTGATTTCATGTATTACAGTTCAGATGATATTTTAAATATTGAAGTTAAACGTAATGAGAAGATACAAATTGTCACAGTAAAGAGGAGAGACGAAATAGGATTTGGAATAGAATTCAAACCTTTTAAAGTTCGAACATGCAGAAATAATTGCATTTTTTGTTTTGTCAAACAACTCCCGAAAGGATTAAGAAAGACTTTATATGTAAAGGATGAAGATTATAGATTATCCTTTCTCTATGGTAACTATATTACACTATCGAATATTACCAAAGAAGATAAAAAACGTATAGTCGAGCAGAGATTAAGCCCTCTATATATTTCCGTTCATTCTACTAACAAAGGGCTCAGAAACAAACTTATCGGGAATCCTAAAGGACCCGATATAATGAAAGAATTAAAATTTTTTGCTGATAATAAAATACGTTTCAATGCTCAAATTGTTCTTTGTCCAGGCTATAATGATGGCAGAGAATTACATCAGACTATTAATAATCTATTTAGATTCTATCCCTATCTTCTGTCTATAGCTGTTGTGCCGGTCGGTTTAACAGTATATCATAAACAGAATCTTAATCCTGTACAAAAGGCAGATGCTGAAAATGCTCTGAAAACAATCGAATATTTTCAAAGAAGGTTTGTAAAAAAACATGGTAACCCAATAGTCTATGGTGCTGACGAACTATATTTAAAAGCCGGAATCCCTTTTCCTCCATTAAAAGAATATAGGGAACTATATCAGCTTGAAAATGGTGTTGGCATGTTACCACTATTTCTTAATCAAGTAAAAAAGCTTAAAATAAACAGAACATTTATTCCAAAGAAGAAGTTTCTTACTTTTACAGGAACATCTTTTTATCCTTTCCTTAATAAATTTGTTGAAAGACTTAATGAGAAAGAGAAGATTTCTATCGATTTACTGGAAGTAGAGAACAGATTTTTTGGCCCTTCAATTACTGTGGCAGGATTGATTTCCGGAAGGGATATTATCAAATCAATTCTGGATAGAACGGATGGATATGATAAAATATTTGTGCCGGATGTAACTTTAAATTCTGAAGATAAGTTTCTTGACGATGTTACTTTAAGTGATCTTAAAGAAGCTACCGGAATACCTGCAGTAAAAATACCTTCAACTCCTGAAGGATTGGTGGAAAATATTTTTAATGCAGTATAACGTATTGATTAATATTAAACAAATTAAGTTTCTTAGACAATTTTCTGGCATAAACATTGCTTAATATAATAAAAGCATTTATTTTAATCAATTTTAAATTTGTAATAAAAACAATAGGTTATAGTGTTAGGTTTAGAATATGATAAAGGAAAGTGTTTTAATTTTTACAAGAATGTGGAAAAATTTTCCACATTTTTTTGGAAAAAGTAAAAAAGTTGACAGAAAATAGTGTGAATGATAATATTTTTAATATGAAATTTATTATATCTGCTTTAATTATTTTTATTTTTACATCGTCAATCAGTTATGCTGACATTTATAAATATATTGATGAAAACGGTGTAATCTGTTATACAGACCTGCCTATAAACAAAAAAGCTGATAGAATCCATAAAGATAAACAGAAAACTACCGATGAATCATTGGCACAGGAAAAGGCACAAAGCAGAAACAGATCCAATAGTGTGCGGACTGCTGAATACCATGAAATAATTCATGAGAAAGCAAATGCATATAATATTGACCCTTCACTTGTTAAAGCTGTTATTAAAACCGAATCAAATTATAATAGCAGGGCTATTTCCAGAAAAGGTGCGATGGGTCTAATGCAATTAATGCCATCTACTGCAAATGATCTTAATGTGCATAATCCCTTTGATCCCGAAGAAAATATAGAGGGCGGGATAAAATATCTCAAATATCTACTAGAGAAGTTCAACGGAAACCTTACGCTTGCACTCGCTGCATATAACGCAGGTCCGAAGAGGGTTGAAAAATATGGATATGTACCTCCGATTACAGAAACAAAACAATATGTTAACAAAGTCCTTTCCTTATATAATGGACCAACACAATATCAGGTCGAAAATTCAGGCAATCCGGATACACAGGATAAAAAAGTAAAAAAACCCGATCCTATTTATAAAGTAGTACTTGATGATGGAACGATTATGTTTACAAATTCAACTTTCTTTTCGAAATATCCTAATAAACTGTAAATGCCCCCAAACAATTTAAAGCTTGTTGAAAAAATCATAAAACTTAAAGAAAAAAGAAATGCAATAATTCTTGCCCATAATTATCAACGTGACGAAGTTCAGGAAATAGCAGATTTTACAGGAGACTCTCTTGAACTTTCAAGAACCGCATCCGAGATTAAATGTGATGTGATTGTTTTTGCGGGTGTAAACTTTATGGCTGAGAGCGCATCAATTCTAAATCCTGATAAGACGGTACTTCTTACAGAAAAAAACGCTGGCTGCCCCATGGCCGATATGATACATGTTGATACGCCGCGCATTGAAAGAAAAAGCTTTCCGGGGTTTAAAAATCCGCCTCCTTTTATATTTCCCGCATATTATACACTTAGAGATATTCAGGCAAAATATCCGGATGCACCTGTGGTCTCTTATGTAAACACTACCGCTGATATTAAAGCCGAAAGTTTTATCTGTTGTACTTCGGCTAATATAATTAAAGTCATTGAATCACTTCCGGACGAAATTATTATATCGGTTCCTGATAGAAATCTTTCAGCCTGGGCACAAAAACATACGAAGAAAAAAATTATTTCATGGGATGGATTCTGTCATGTACATGAAAGAGTAACTGTGGATGATATAAGCAGGGCAAGAAAAGAGCATCCGAAAGCATTAATAATGGCACATCCTGAATGCAGACTTGATGTTCTTGAGATGGCTGACTGTGTAACAAGCACTTCAGGAATGTTACGATATGCAAAGTCTTCTTCTGAAAAAGAATTTGTTGTTGGCACCGAAATTGGTTTAATGTACCGTTTAAGGAAGGAAAACCCTGATAAAACATTCTATCCACTCAGAAAAGATATGATTTGTCCTAATATGAAAATGACAACATTACAAAGTGTTTATAGGGCTTTGAGTGAAAATACTTTCGTTGTTAAGGTGCCCGAATATATTCGTATTCCTGCCCAAAAAGCCCTTGATAGGATGCTCGAAGTAAGTTAACCCGAAAGATGCGGGCATTGCTCAAAAAAATTTTAGGCAACTTTTCAATATTACATGAAAGGAATGGTTATGAAATATAAGCATATATTTTTATCTATCTGCACAATAATTTTAGCTTTATTCTTACTTTCCACTTCGTTTGCTGAAATTAAGGAAATACGAATTTTGCATATTAATGACTTTCATGGATTTGCCGAACCTTACAAACCATTTGGTTCTAATGAATATTTAGGAGGAGTTGCTTTTCTTGCATCAAAAATAAATTCTTTAAGGAATGAAAAACCTACACTATTAATAGCTGCAGGAGATATGATTTATGGAAATAATTGGACTAATCTGTTTTATGGCGAATCTGTAGTTGAATTAATGAATATAATGAAGTTTGATGCCATGGTTGTCGGAAATCATGAATTTGATTTTGGGCAGGAAATTCTAAAGAAAAGAATATCCGGAGCTTCATTCCCCGTACTTGGAGCGAATATTGAAGGAATTGAATCATTAAAACCATATATAATTAAAAATATCTCGGGAATTAATGTTGGAATTATTGGAGTTATAACAGAAGATACACCTGAATCAACTCACCCCCGAAACGTAACAGGTTTGGGATTTAAGCCTGCTACGGAAACTATATCAAGATATTTAAATGAGATTAGAGCAAAGGTTGATATAGTTATTGTGCTTTCCCACCTTGGATATTACAGTGACAGGAAAATTGTTAAACAAATTAATGGAATAGATTTAATTGTCGGCGGACATTCACATACAAAAGTTACAAATCCTGTAAAAATAAATAATACTTTAATTGTTCAAGCATGGGAATATGCCAAAGCACTTGGTGTTGTTGATATTACTTTTGAAGATGGAAAGATTATTAATTCAATAGGCTATCTCGAAGAAATTAAGCCAATTTCCGGTCAGGAAAATAAAGAAGTTCAGGATATAGTTGAAAAATATAAAAGAAGAGTTGATGAAATTCTTGATAGAACAATAGGTATAGCTTTAACAGATCTTGATGGTGAAAATGTAAGAAAAGACGAAACAAATCTTGGTAATTTCATTGCTGATATTATTAAAGAAACATCCGGAGCAGATGTGGCGTTACTCAATGCCGGGACAATACGAACAGGGATTAAAAAAGGAGAGATAAAAGTTAAGCATGTTTATTCAGTATTGCCTTTTGATAATTATATTGTTGCTATAAAACTAACAGGCAGACAAATTAGAGAAGCATTAGAACACGGGATATCTGCGGTTGAAAAAAATGAAGGAAGATTCCCACAAATTTCGGGTATGTCTTTTAAATATAACCCGGAAGCCAATTTCGGAGAAAAAGTCACTTTTATAAACATATCAGGCAACCCCATTGATATGGATAAAGAATATTCTGTGGCAACCAATGATTTTCTTGTTGCAGGTGGTGATGGTTATAAGGTTTTTGGAAAGGTTCTCAAATCATCAAAAGATTTATCAATTACAGGTGGCGCAATTAAAAGTGAAAAACTTATCTATAATGAGCCCGGAAAGTGGCTCAGGGATATTGTGGTTGAGTATATAATGAAAAAAGGTGAAATTCAACCTATGAAGGAAGGTAGAATTATTTCAACAAAATAAGATGATAGTTTATGTTAATAACAAAGCAGTAGAAATAATTCATGGCATGAAAGTCAGACATGCATTAATAAGTGCAGAAATTCTTAAAGAAGGTATTTCAATCAAATCTATAACTGATGAATGGGGAAATGAAGTTGGTATGGATGGAGAACTTTCAGAGGGTGATAAAATATTTGTTAATATAGAAGTTCAATGAATTTGCTTGAAAAGAAAATTAAAGAACTAATACATCAAAAAAGCCATATAACTTTTGAAACCTTTATGCAAATGGCTCTTTATGAGCCTGAATTAGGTTATTATTCTTCTGATCGAATAAAAATTGGTAAAGAGGGAGATTACTACACAAGCCAGCATCTTCATCCTGCCTTCGGCGCAATGCTCGGAAAGCAACTTATTGAAATGTGGAAATTTATGGGCAAACCTTCCACCTTTTATTCTGTAGAACAGGGCGCAGGTGAAGGCTATATGTGCAATGACATACTTAATTATCTTAAAGATAAAGAAATATATGATGCACTTAAATACATAATAGTTGAGCCTCACCCTTTCATGGAACAAAAACAAAAAAATTTACTCAAGAGGTTTAGTAATAAAATCGCATGGACTGCATCACTTAAAGAACTTAAAAATATAAATGGCTGTATATTATCTAATGAGCTTTTAGATGCTTTTCCTGTCCACTTAGTCGAGATGGAAAATGAATTAAAAGAAATTTATATTACCCTTAAGGGAGATAATAATTTCATAGAAATTAAGGATATACCATCTTCTGATGATCTAAACAAATATTTAGATGAATTTTCTATTTCATTGCCTTATGGATATAGAACCGAAATTAATTTAAAAATAAAAGACTGGATTAAAGAAGTTAATGAAGTACTTGCTGAAGGATTTATATTGACAATTGATTATGGTTATCCTTCCTGTGAATATTATAGCGAGGAGAGAAATAGAGGGACATTGATGTGTTATTACCGGCATCAGTTTACCGAAAATCCTTACATAAATATTGGAAATCAAGACATTACAGCTCATGTAAATTTCTCTTCTGTTAAAAAATATGGTGAGGAATTTGGAATTGAGACAATTGGCTTTGCTAATCAAGGAGCTTATCTTGTCTCACTTGGAATTGACCAGATTATTTCTGAATTATACCGGAATTCAAAAGATTATCTTTTTGAGGTAGCTAAAATAAAACGTCTGATTCTTCCGGGCACTATAGGTGAAACGCATAAAGTAATGATACAGTATAAGGGAGAAGGGGTTCCTGTACTGAAAGGTTTCTCGATAAAAAATCAGATAAACAAACTTTAACCCGAAAAATACATAACATAAATTATAAAAAGCAAACCGCACACTTTACGTTTTACGTGTTTACGCTTTACCCAAATAATGCAGACGTTGCTCAAAAATTTATTTAACTCGATGATTTTTATATCAA
>DYFC01000001.1 GCA_020725385.1 Nitrospira japonica
CAAAGTAATGCACGATGCACAGCCGGTGATAAAGGATGTCAGGGAGCGTTTTGAGAGAGAAGAGACAATAGAATTATTAAAGAAGGTTGGAGATAATATCCCGTTCTTCCTTAGTATGATGGATATGCTGAATGTTGCCAAAGGCATGATGAAAGACATGATGCCTGTAGTTGGTAAAATTTCTCATGATGTTGTTCCTACCATTAATATGTTACGTGAGAAATTTGAGAATGAGGAAACTCTCACGATGATTGAGAAACTCGGAGATGATGTTCCAGTCCTTATACTTTTGCTGGAACTGTTAGGCAAACCTGAGATGACAGCACTTCTCATAAGGGTGAATGAAAATCTTAAACTTTTGCAAAAGGTATCCGAGTTGCTTCCTGTATTTGATAATCTAATGGGATTTCTCCAGCAATTGAATCAGAATGGCACGCTAAATACTATAACAAACATGTTATTGAATAAGGATGTTGCAGCATTAGTGAAAGGTGTAGATAAGTGCCTTGAGACTACAATGGCTGATATAAAAGCAAGTCCAGTTAAACCAGGTATAAAAACGATTATTTCTGCAATAATGAATTCTGAAGTGCAAAAAACACTAATCATACTTACAAAATTTGCCAAATATTTTCCAAGAAGTTTTGAACAAGCAATGCAGGAGACTAAATAGTTTTATATGTGATGCCCTGCTTTAAAAGGCAGGGCTTATTTTTTTATAGTTCTCGAAAGAAAAACGATACAATCCTTACAGGTTAAATTATTATTTCTTTGACATCTCATTTGATTCAATTCCCAACAAGGCTTGAGTCTATCTAAATAACCTGAACATGAATTTCTTTTTTCCTTGGTACAGTCTGTCATTTCCCAGCAGGGTAAATAATTAAGAAGTTTTTTAATTCCCTCGATACTTATTTTTTTCTTATGTAATAATTCTCTTAAACATTGTAACCAGCGAATATCATTTTCAGAATAAAATCTATTTTTGTTTCTTCTTGCTGGTTTTATTAAGTTATGCTTTTCATAAAGCCTTAAAGTTTGTTTTGTTGTGCCAATAAGTTCTGCAACAATACCAATAGGATATAAAGGCATATCTTTTTTGTCTTTCCAAAAATTTTTTTTACTTATTTTTGCCTGTTTCATTTATAAAAATTTTTTTAGGTGAAAATTAATTTTCTTATTGCTTTTTTTTAAATGATAGCATAAAATCACTTACATAAAAATTTAAATTGTAATTAATATTATAACTAAAATTTTAGAAAAAATAGTATGAAAATTTGATAATTATTTTCTGAGATTAATTAATTAAAATTTTAAATAATTTATCTTCTATATCACATTAAATGCTTTTATAAAAATAAATGAAAAAAGAAGCTCAATGTGGTTGAAAAATATGTGTTAAAAAAAGGAGGAAAAAATAATAACAACGAAAATAATACTTAAAAAACAAGTAGTTTCAATATTATTAAAATTATTAATAATTATTGTTATACTAATAAAAAAGTATGAGAAAATATATAAATAATTAATTTAAAAAAAACAAAAATAAAATATTAATAATATTAAAATTATAAAATCATAATACATATAAAATAATACTTGACATAAAATAAAATTGTATATACAATTAATCTAAATTTTGAAAGTTTAAAATAATGCAAAGGAGGTCCCATAAAATCATCAATGGCTGAAATAAATAACTGGGATTGGGATACAAAAGAAAAATATATCGCCGATATCAATGAATGGAAGAAAAAATTTAAAGCAGTTCGTGAAATTTCCATAAGTGATGACGGTGAAAGAATAGCTGCCGTTGTTGAAAATAATGATGGTAGATTTACAATATGTAATAACGGCGGAGTATGGGAGGAAACCTTCGAAAGATTATGGAAACTTAAATTCAATAACGAAAATCAACTTTATTCGCTTGCTTATAGAGATTATGAGTGGGGAGTTGGTATAGATAATGGAATGTGGGAGGAAAAATTTGATTCTATCTGGAATCTTACTTTAACACCTGATGGAAAAGGAGCTGTTGCGAACTGTAAGAAAGATGGAACTTATGGAGTTGTACTTAATGGGAATGTTTGGGAAAACAGGTTTGCTGATGCAAGAAATCTTGCTATAAGTCCTGATGGTACTAAGACAGCATCAAATGTTCAAACAAAATCTATTAAGGTTGCAGATATTTTTGCTTTTGCTGAAGGAATATATTCAATTGCAATTGATGGTAATCCTTGGGATAGAAATTTCATGAGTATATGGAGTTTTACTTTTAGTTCTGATAGTACTAAAGTAGCTGCAGAAGTAATGCTTGACGTAGGAGCTTTTACAATAGCCGTTGATGGGAAACCATGGGACCAAGTATTTGGGTGTGTGTGGGAACCTATTTTTAAGCCAGGTACTCATGATGTTGTTGCACCAGTAAAGCGAGGCGCAACATGGACACTGGCAATGAATGGGAAGCCCATATGGGGGGAATTTTTCCAAATCTGGGGACAGAAATATAGTCCTGATGGACAAAAACTTGCTGCAACAGTTGCAACAGAGTTTACCAAATGGACAATAGCAGTTGAAAGTAATGCTTGGAGCAGGACATGGAATGAAACAGTGCTTGCCCCTCATTTCAGTCCTGATAGCAGAAGAGTTGCTGCAATAGTTAAGGAAGATAATCGCTGGACAATAGCAGTTGATGGGATACCATGGATTGAAACTTTTGATATGATTTGGGACCCTGTTTTTAGTCCAAATGGCGATAAGGTAATAGCAAAGGCTGAGAAAAATAAAAAATATTATATAGTTGTTGATGGGAAAATAGGTAAAAATGGTTACGATGCTCTTTGGGACCCTGTTTTCGGTCCTGATGGTAAAAAGGTTCTTATTAAATGTATTGAAAATGGTAAATATTATCGTCGTATTGTTCCTGTAAATGAAATTTAAGAATGGGAGTTAAAATATGATTGATTTTATAAAAGACCCTTCATTTTATAATCTCGTTAGAGGACCGTTAGTATGGATAGCCTTTATATGCTTCATTGGAGGAAGTATTTATAAGATAAGGCAAATCATTATTCTTGCTAAGAAAGAAAAGGTAATCTTGCCATTTCTCGATCTTAAGGCTAGTATTCGTTCACTTATTCATTGGATATTGCCATTTGGCAGTACGAACTGGAGAAAGAGATGGGTAATGACATTTATGACTTTTATTTTTCACATATGTTTGGTTTTTACTCCGATCTTTTTACTTTCTCATAATGTGTTGTGGAATGAATCATGGGGGATAACATGGTGGACATTA
Source organism: Nitrospira japonica (assembly GCA_020725385.1). Taxonomy (GTDB): domain Bacteria; phylum Nitrospirota; class Thermodesulfovibrionia; order Thermodesulfovibrionales; family SM23-35; genus DYFC01. The sequence continues at coordinate 3,299 of DYFC01000001.1, forward strand.
CCAGAAACCTTAGCTGACATAATGACTATCGCAGTTATAGTAACCTCTTTATTTTTCCTATTCAGAAGGCTTTTTGCCCCAGAAGTAAGATTTGTTACTTTTTCATCTGATTATCTGATTCTTTTTATCGCTCTAATGCCTTTTTTGACAGGATTTTTTGCATATCATCAACTGCTATTACCTTATAAAGCTATGGTAATTTTCCATATGATTTTTGGTTGTATAATGTTAATCGCAATTCCTTTTACACGTTTAGCTCATATGTTCTATTTTTTCCTTACAAGAGCATATTTAGGTTCAGAGGTTGCATTCAGAAAAGGTACAGATTGGTAGCATTTAATTACATTAATACGTAGGAGGATTTTTGATGCTTAAGTATGAGAGGAAGGAAATTGCAGACCTCGGCATTGATGAATCAGTAAAAAGATTAACGCCTGAAAAGATAACAAAAACTATTAATAATGTTCTTAAAGGTACAGGTGCAAGACTTAAAGCATATCTCGATACATGTATACATTGTGGACTATGCGCAGAAGCCTGTCACTATTATCTTTCACATGGTAAAAATCCAACATATTCTCCTGTTGCCAAAGTTAAGCTAACTTTGTGGGAAATGGTAAAGAACAAAGGGAATGTCAGCCCTGATTTTATAGCTCAATGTTCAAGGATTGCATATACTGAATGTAACCGATGCCGTAGATGCAGTCTTTATTGTCCTTATGGTATTGATATATGGTATTTAATTGCATTAGTTCGACGTATTTGCCTTCTTTTAAAAGTTGTTCCACAGTATGAAATGGATACTAATTATAGTCATGCTGCTACTTTAAACATGATGTGGCTTAAACAAGATGATTGGATAGATACAGTTCAATGGCAGGAAGAAGAAGTCAGAATGGAATATAAGACTGCGAGGATTCCATTTGATAAAGAAGGCGCAGAAGTAATGTATACTCCAATAGCTCCTGAACCTAAATTCAAACCACAACTTCTCGCTGCAACCGCTAAAATTATGCATGCTGCTGGTGTTGATTGGACAATGCCATCATTTGATGGGTGGGATAATAGTGACATTTCAATGCATGTTGCTGATTTTGAGACAATGTCAAGGGTTGAAAGGAAACATTTTGAAGCTGCATTTAAATTAAAAGTCAAGCGAATTGTGATGTGTGAGTGAGGGCATGCATTTAATGCCGCGAGTTACGTGGCTCCCCAATGGTTAGGATGGAAACAAGCACCAATTGAGTATATACACGCTACAAAATTTTATTATGAACTTATACGGGATGGCAGACTCAAAATAATAAGAAAGATAAAAGAGCCTGTTACTTATCAAGAACCTTGTAATATAGTAAGGAATGCTGGCTACAAAGAAATTTTACAGTATATATTTCATGCGATATGTGAAAATGTGATTGATCCACATCCAAATGGAATGCACAATTACTGTTGTATTGCTGGTGGTGGAGTAATAAACTGTGGCCCACCATGGAAAATGGTCAGAATGGAAGGAAATAGAGCAAAAGCAGAACAACTCAGAGAAACAGGCGCCCATATTGTTATTACTCCATGTCACAATTGTCACAGTGGAATTGAGGATCTTATAAAACATTACAAATTGGATATGCATGCTGTTTTTTATTCAGATTTACTTTTACAATGTATCGAGTTACCGAAAGAATAGAATTATACAAAAATAAATCGGGAAGGGATAAGAAATGAATAGAAAATTAATTTACTTTTTAGTGAGTATAGCTTATCTCATTTTAATTGCGATCGGTTTGTACGGTGTGTATACTGTTGAAGCTACACTTCATGTTAAGGAAACTCCTGTTGCCGAACCTCAAAACAAAATTTCAATCGCTCACACTGAAATTTTTGGAAAACTTGAACGTCCTCAAGTTATTTTTGATCACGGCAAACATGTCGAGGCTATGAAAGCCGAGGGATGTGCTGCATGCCATCCGGTTAAGAAAGATAATGTCATTTCATTTGACTTTCCCAAAAAAGTTAAGGGTAAAAGCAAAACAGATGCAATGAACGCTTTCCATGATGAATGCATTGAATGCCATAAGAAACAAAGTAGCGAAAATAAAAAATCAGGGCCTGTTACCTGCGCCGATTGTCATAATAAAAAGAACGATAAGATCAAAATCAAATATCCTATTGCAGAATTTGATTTTTCCTATCATGATAAACATGTAAGAAAGCTAAAGGAAAAAATAGGCAAGGATGACTGTGGACAATGTCATCACTTCTACAGCTTGGAAGAGAAAAAATTAGTTTATAAAGAAGGTACCGAAGAATCCTGTTATTATTGCCATGATCTTAACAAAAAGAGAGGTCCCGAGCTGACTGCTATAACGAAAGTATCTGCAGAAAAAGGACTTACAATAAAGAATGCATCACATCAGCAATGCTTAAACTGTCATTTGAAATATCAGAAACAGGGTGATAAAGAGACAGGACCAACTGAATGTATCAAGTGCCATACAGGGAAATATAAAACTGTTGAAGAGCTTTCAAAGGTTTCCAGACCGGACAGGAAACAAAAGGACAGAATATTTATATCCGTTGAAAATTCAAAAATGAAAGGCGTTCCTTTTGATCATAAAAATCATGAAATGACTTCCAAAACCTGTCGTTCATGTCATCATGAAACTTTAAAAGCGTGCAAAGAATGCCACACACTCACAGGCAAGCCTGAGGGCAATGGAATTAATCTTGCTAATGCATATCATCAGGTATTTTCAGAGCATAGCTGTACAGGATGTCATAATAAAAATAAGCAGACAAAAGAGTGTGCGGGCTGTCATTATGCAATTCCCGTAATGGATGTAGATTCACTTAATCCTAAAAAAGATACCTGTAATACTTGCCATAGCGGACAGAAAGAAAAATATTCTGCTGCACCTATTCCAATGAGTTCGGTTGAAAAAGTAAAGAAAGAGATTGAGATAAAAGTTCTCGAGAACGAATATGAACCTTCAAAATTCCCTCATCTTGAGGTAATTAAGAAACTCGTAAAAATATCCAATGATAACAAAATGGCTACTTATTTCCATAGAAATGCTAAAACACTTTGCGAAGGCTGTCATCATAGAAGTAATATAAGCGCAGAGGCCCAGCAGGATACACCGCCAAACTGCAAAAATTGCCACATGGTCGCCTACGACAGAAAAAATCCTAATAAAACAAGACTGCTCTCAGCATATCACAGACAGTGCGTAGGATGTCATGATCAAATGCAGATAAAGAAGGGAAGCAGTTTTAATTTCGAGGAAGGCGATAGATGCGGGGCATGCCACAAGAAGAAAGTTGGCGGACCGGCAGAAATAATTACTATGAAAAATGACCGTGTTGTAAAACAGAATACGACAAATATTATTAATGTCTGGCACCCTGAATAAAGGTAAATTGGTTTAAGGAAAAAGGTTAATTAAATAGAGAGGAGCAAGGATGGACAGAAGGAATTTTCTAAAAATATTTGGATCAGGCGTTGCTACAGCGGCAACAGGAAACCTTCTTAACCCGGCAAAAACTAACGCCAGTGAGGATAATCAGGCAACAGAATTTTATGGAATTCTGGTTGATACAACAAGATGTATCGGATGCAGACGTTGTGAAAAAGCATGTGCTGAAGCTAATGGGCTTCCGGTTCCTGATATTGACGAATTAACAAACAAAAGTGTTCTTGAAAAGATGAGAAGGACATCCGATACACAATATACAATAATTAACCGCTACGATACTGAAAAAGGCCCAATTTACGTGCCAAAGAGATGTATGCATTGCAATCAACCCGGTTGTGCTGCTGCCTGTCTTGTTAAAGCCATGAGAAAACGTCCATCCGGACATGTTACATGGGATGCTAATTGCATTGGCTGCAGATTATGCATGGTTTCATGTCCTTTTGATATACCAAAATTCGAATATACTAAAGCAATGCCAAGAATACAAAAGTGCAATCTTTGTTATGACAGATATAAAAAAGGAGGCATCCCTGCCTGTGTGGAAGTCTGTCCAACACAGGTGCTTGTTTTTGGGACAAGAAGACAGATACTGGAAGAAGGAAAAAGAAGAATAGCCGCAGACCCGGATAAATATGTAAATCATATATATGGTGAATATGAAGTAGGTGGAACATCTCATTTATATCTATCATCTGTTCCTTTTGAACAAATTGGGTTTAGAAAAGATCTTGGAACAGTTCCTTATCCGGAATATAGTACGGGCTTTCTTTTTGCAGTTCCATTTATATTTGTGCTCTGGCCTATTGCAATGCTTGGAATTAACCGTGCTACTAAAAAAGATGATGAAAGCGGGCACGGCGAAAACCATGAAAATAAAGAACATGAAAAAGGGAAACATTAGTAGAAAGGAAGAGGATAAAGCATGGCAGGAGAAAAATTAGATACTGTAGCAATAGTTGAAGAAAAAGATGATAGCCCTAAAATAAAAAATCTTTCTGATTTCTGGACATTCCTTAAAAAAGAGTTAAAACCAAGAGGGAATATTGCAACTCCATTCAACTTAATCTCACTTCCAATAATGATTCTTGGTTATATCTTTATTGTTTACAGACTTGCTGCGGGGCTTGGAAAACCAATTACAAATCTTAATCAGGATTTCCCCTGGGGGCTTTGGATAGGTTTCGATGTTGTTACAGGAGTTGCTTTTGCCGGTGGTGCATATGTTTTGTGCTTTGTTGTATATATTTTGCGTGCAGAAAAGTATCATGCCATTATAAGAGCAACGGTTCTTAATGGTTTTCTTGCTTATCTCTTTTATGCCGGCGCTATTGTGCTTGATATTGGTCGTTGGTGGAACATATATAATCCAATGATTGGAAATTCATTTGGCGTAAATGCTGTTATGTTCCTTGTTGCATGGCATTTTTTCCTTTATATGCTTGCGGAACTTGTTGAATTCTCTCCAACCATTGCTGAATGGCTCGGGATGAAAAGACTAAGAAAAATTCTCGGTTCGCTTACATTGGGTGCAGTTGTATTTGGTATCTGTCTTTCGACACTCCATCAGTCAGGACTTGCAGCCCTTATGATAATGGCAAAGAATAAGATTCATCCTTTATGGTACACGGAATTCATACCTATTCTTTATTTTGTTTCCAGTATTTTTGCAGGTCTTTCGATGGTTATATTTGAAGGTTCTATAAGCCACAAGGTTTTTGGCGACCAGATAGACGAGGCTCACCATAAACATTACGATGATATTCTTGTCGGACTGGCAAGAATATGTTCGGTGGCAATGTTTGGATATTTCTTCCTTAAAATAATACTACTTGTTCATGAGCACGCAGTGCCTTATCTTAATTCACCCATGGGCTACTGGTTCTTACTTGAAATAATAGGATTTGTACTTGTGCCATGTTTTATGTTTGCTCACGGTGCGCAACAAAGAAATACATCAACAATAAAGTTTGCTGCTGTTATAACAATGATCGGGATTATAATTAATAGGTTGAATTACACATTTATAGCATATAACTGGTATGTGCCTTTGAGTCAGAAATATTGGCCTGCTCCGATGGAGTTGATAATTACAGCATCTATTATTCTGACAGAAATCTGGGCATTCAGATGGATAGTAAACAGAATGCCGGTATTAAAAGAACCACCTGCATGGGCAAGAAAACTTCATTAGTGAAAATAAAAACGGAGGTTTAAATAATGGAAGAACTCTTCACTTATACAGATATATTCGCAACAAAAGGAGTTGAATACCTTATTATTATTGCCTTTTTCATTCTTATAGTTGCATTCTGGGGTCTTGTCAATATGAGACCACAGTAAATAAAATTTAATTAAAATTTACTAAATTAATTTAAAGCCGGTTTTGATAACTAAACCGGTTTTTATTTATTTAAAAACAATAAAAATATAAAAAAGTTGTTTGTGATTTTTAATTATCAATTTTTAAAAGTAAATATATACAATTACTCAATCATAAATAGAGTTCTTAACTTAATTTAAGCATTATTAGAAATTTGATTACAAAAAATTTTTTTAAAAAACTTTTAATTATTAAATAAATATAAGGTTTTTAGAATGAAAATTGTAAATTGTTGGGAATTTAAAAAATGTGGAAGAGAACCGGGTGGTGATAAGGTCAATGAATTAGGAGTTTGTCCTGCTGCAATAGATGATAAATACAATGGTCTGAATAAAGGTAAAAATGCGGGACGGGCATGTTGGTTAATGTCAGGAACTTTATGTGATATTAAAGTTAAAGGTAAAAGACATAAAAGACAATGGGAATGTACACAATGCTTTTTTTTTCAGATTGTTAAAGAAGAAGAAGGAGACAATTTTGTTTATCACATTGGATGATTTATACCTGCATCCCATGCAGGATATATTTAGGCTCAACATGAACCTATAAAAATTGGTGCAGAAGTGGGAGTTTTGCCCCTTAAAACTTCTATGTAATGACTATAAGTCATGGGTTTATCAACTTTTAATAACTCGGCATCTATAACTTTTCCATAAAAAGTTGTATGAGTTCCACAATCAAATGTGCCGTCAACTTCACAATCTAAATAAGCTATAGAATTATCAATAATTATGGGTGCCCCGGATTTGCCTATTTTGTAATTTATTTCCTTAAATTTATCAAATGTTCTACCACTTCTGAATCCATACATCATAATAAATTTTTTAGGGGTATCTATTGAAAGAACAGAAACACTGAAAATTTTACTATATGTAATATATTCATGTGTAAGAGATTCTTTATTAATGCTTACAACTAATCTTGGCGGATTTGCTGATACCTGAGTTAAAGAACACGCAATTAAGCTATTGAATTTATCGTCTTTTTTAGAGCTTATTAGATAAATACCGGAGCTAATGAGGAAAAATACCCTCGGTTCTACCATAAGTTTATTTACAAGTGAACAAAAATCCCCTTCGACTGTTACTGACATATTATCCTCAAATTAAAAGCAAAATAAAATTAAAATTAGCATGTTTTTTAATATTATAAACTTTAATATAATATTTGTCTACCTAATGTAAACTAATATATTACAAAATTATTGTTGTAGAATTTGGTGTTGTGAATTAAAACAAATTATATGCTTTGAATTATGTGTAAGGTTATTTTGTGAAAACTTTTGAATAAAAAATCCCCACAAATGTAAATTTTACAAGTATGGGGATTTATGTCATAAATATTAGAATTCTCTCAATCTACCATTGCCGTTGCCGCCATTTTTACCATTTCCTTTATTGCTCTTTGATAGGAAGACAACACAATCTTCGCAACCTTCATTAGATTTGCGATTGCAAAACATTTTATTCAATTCCCAGCATGGTTTAGTTCTGTCAATGTAAGCTTGACATTCATTTTTTCTACCAGCAGGGCAGTCTGTTATTTCATAACATGGCGCATATTCAAGAAGCTTCTTAATGCCTTCAATGCTAAATTTTTTGTCATGAATTAAATCCCTAAGGCACATTAGCCATCTCACATCATTTTCTGAATAAAATCTGTTTTTATTTTTTCGTGATGGCTTTATTAAACCATGTTTTTCATAGAGCCTTAAAGTTTGATTTGTTGTCCCGACTAAGTCAGCTACTACACCAATTGTGTAAAGTGGTAAATTGCTTTTTTCTGTTCCGATAACCATTTCAAGTTTTTTCTTTGTTTTCCCCATGAATAATAACTCCCTTACATGTAATTTTTTAAAAAATATTTTAAAATATTTCGAAATAAAAATTGAATAGTAAATTAAATAAATTACATTATAATATTATATTTTACTTGAATATTATTATAATCAATAAAGTGTTAATATTTCAATAATAAAAAATCTTTATTTGTAATTTATATTTTGATTCCTATTAATAATATACATCTTCTTACATATTTTGTGTTAAAATTTATGTAAATTTTATAAGGAGCAAATTAATATATGAAAATGACAGGAGCTGAAATATTTCTTGAGTGTCTTAAACGAGAGGGAGTAAAGCATGTTTTTGGTTATCCCGGAGGTGTAATTCTAAATATTTTCGACCTGCTTTATGATGATAAAGATATTCAATTAATCCTCACACGCCATGAGCAGGGCGCTGTTCATGCTGCTGATGGATATGCACGTTCAACAGGCAAACCCGGAGTTGTTCTTGTAACATCAGGTCCCGGTGCAACAAATACTGTTACTGGAATTGCAACTGCATCAATGGATTCCATTCCTCTGGTTGTTTTTTCGGGGCAGGTACCAACAATGTTAATTGGTAATGATGCATTTCAGGAAGCCGATATTGTTGGTATTTCGAGGCCTTGCACAAAATATAATTTTCTTGCTAAGGATACAAAAGATCTATCAAGAATAATTAGAGAAGCATTTCATATTGCTACTACAGGACGCCCCGGTCCGGTATTAATAGATTTGCCTAAAGATGTTACAGCTTCAAAAGCAGATTTTGTATGGCCTGAAGTGAAAATCAGAAGCTACAATCCGACGTATGAAGGCAATAAATGGATGATTACACAGGCAGCGCATATGATAGCAAAATCGAAAAAAGCTCTTATTATAGCAGGCGGCGGCGTTATTTTATCCGGTGGCTCGAAGGAATTAAAAGAACTTGCTGAATTCACAGAAATACCGGTAACAATGACCTTAATGGGACTTGGTTCTTTTCCGGGTACTCACAGACTTTCTCTCGGAATGCCAGGAATGCACGGGACTTATTATGCAAACAAAGCTATACAGGAAAGCGATCTTTTAATTGCAATAGGAATGAGATTTGATGACAGGGTTACGGGTAAGATAGATGCTTTTGCACCCAATGCAAAGATAATTCATATTGATATAGACCCCACTTCAATAAGAAAAAATGTAAGGGTTGATGTGCCTATTGTTGGAGATGTAAAAAGAGTTTTAACTGTTCTGAATAAAGTCTTAAAAGAAGATATTAAAGAACAATGGACCGAAGTTCGAAGAGCATGGTTGAAACAAATAGATATATGGAAACATGAAAGACCGATGACTTATACATACAGTGATGAAGTTATAAAACCCCAATTTGTTGTTGAAAAAATATATGAACTTACAAAAGGTGATGCTATAATTTCTACCGAAGTAGGCCAGAATCAAATGTGGGCAGCGCAATTTTACAAATTTGATAAGCCAAGAATGTGGTTGACCTCAGGTGGACTTGGAACAATGGGTTATGGTTTCCCTGCTGCAATTGGCGCACAGATTGCACATCCAAATAAGCTTGTAATAGATATTGCAGGTGATGGAAGCATACAGATGAATATACAGGAACTTGCAACAGCAGTTATAAACAAATTGCCTGTAAAAGTAGCAATACTGAACAATCATTATCTTGGCATGGTAAGACAATGGCAGGAACTTTTTTTCAATGAGAGATATTCTTACACGCATCTCGAAGTAATTCCAGATTTTGTCAAAGTAGCCGAAGCATATGGAGCAGTTGGCTTAAGAGCAACAAAACCCTCCGAGGTTGAGCCAGTTCTCAAAGAAGGCTTTAAAATAAAGAAGACTGTATTTATGGACTTTATATGTGACTGGAAAGAGAAGGTTTTTCCGATGGTCCCGGCAGGTGCTCCTATTGATCATATGCTTTTTGAAGAGAAATCCGAAAAAGCGGAAAAGAAACTTAAAGCTGTTAAATAAAAATAAAAAATAAAAAGAGGGAACATATGCGTCATACAATATCATTACTTGTAGAGAATAGGTTTGGAGTACTTTCAAGAATTTCCGGCTTGTTTAGCGGTAGAGGTTATAATATCGAAAGCCTTTCTGTTGGTGAAACAATTGACCCTGAAATATCAAACATGACAATTGTTACAAGTGGTGATGACCAGATTATAGAGCAGATTACCAAACAACTGAATAAGCTGATTGATGTAATTAAAGTTGTTGATATGACAGAACTCGATCATGTTGAAAGGGAAATGGTTTTAATAAAAGTTGCTCCCCGTCAGGAAGACAAGGCTGAAGTATTAAGAATCGCTGAAATATTCAGGGGTAGAATTGTTGATTCAAGTCAAAGGACTTATACAATAGAGGTAACCGGGGATGAGAAGAAAATAGAAGCTTTGATCGAACTGCTGCGGCCTATGGGAATAAAAGAATTCGTAAGAACAGGTAAGATAGCAATAGCAAGAGAAGGTGTAAAGAAGTAACGCACAACTTATTTATTTAATTTCTCAATTATCTTTTCATACACCTTCCCGGCTTCAATATTATTCATGCATTTTAAATCATTACAGGTTTTCTTAAAACACGGACTGCATTGAACATCAGCTTTGATAATCGTATTATTTTTACCGTAAGGACCTGTCCTGACCGGGTCGGTTGGACCAAAAATAGCAAAAACAGGAACATTCAATGCTGCTGCAATATGCATTGGACCTGAATCGTTTGTTATTAAAAATTTTGCTTTGCTAATTATTCCGGTCAATTCTTTTAAAGTAGTTTTACCTGTAAGGTTGATGGCTTTACCTTTTGAGATTTTTACAATTTCTTCTGCTGCTTTTGAATCTTTATCGGTTCCGACAATAATAGATCTAAAAGGAAGAAAAGATGCAAGAACGCCGAATTTATTTGGAGGCCATATTTTTGTTTTCCATCTCGCACCCGGTACAATTACAACATACTCTTCGTGATTGAACGTGAAATTCGTTAAAGTTGAATCAGTCATGTTGTAAGATAAAGGAAAATTTATCTCAGATATATCGCAACCGATAAAATCAGCTATTTTTAGGTATCTATCGACTGCGTGAATATTTTTCCCGCCCCGAACTTTATGGGTGTAAAAATATTTACTGCCCTCTCTTGCTTCTTGAAAACCAATTCTTAATGGTGAATTTGTTGATAATGCAATAATTCCACTCCTAAGCAATCCCTGCAAATCTATAACCAGATCGTATTTTTGTTCTTTTAAAGCCTTTAAAAAGAATCTTATATCCCGGAAAGCATTTCCTGCCATACTAATCTTTAGCCATGAATTTTTATCAATTACCCATAATCTATCAATCATGGGATGTCCTTGAAGAATTCCTTCAAATTCTTTGAAGACAACCCAATGAATTTCAGATTCGTGAAAATGTTTCCTCAAAATATTTAAAAAAGATAAACTGTGAATTATGTCGCCGAGAGAACTTGGCTTAATAATAAGAATTTTTCCCGGTGAATTTATTTGTATTCTTTGCATAAAAGTTAGCTTTGATAATGTATTTTTTGATTAAGTATATAGTTTGCCGCTTCTGTTAAATTCTTTGCAGTATAATCGGCATTTGGTGATTTTTGCAATTTCCCTGTCTGAACCAAAATAGCTTTTGAACCCGTAGCTTTTGCAAGCAGCATATCCGATTCTTTATCTCCAACAATATATGATTTCTTTAAATCAATCTTATATTCAGCTCTTGATAGAAAAAGCATTTCAGGTTCGGGTTTTCTGCATGAACAGTGTTCTTCGGGAAGATGTGGACAGTAATAGAAATTATCGAAACCGTATTTTTCAATAAATATTCTATTTATCTCTCTAACAAATGATTCATTAACAATTCCTCTGCCAATTCCGGATTGGTTTGAAATTCCGATAATTTTAAAACCTTGTTCTTTAAGTTTCGAGATTGAATTTATATCGTCAAAAACATTAAAATCCTCATATCGATTTATATATCCTGAATCTCTATTTAGAGTTCCATCTCTATCGAAAAACACAGCGGGTCTGAATGGAAGTAATTTTTTGATTGCAAGATATACATCATCGGAAGTTATTGCATACATACAATTGAGATCATTTTTGTCACATTCTCTTTTAAAGCACGGGCTACAAGATAATTCCGGTTTAATTACTATATTGTTGTTCATCAGGGCGTATGGTGGAGGACCTGTAAGGTTAGGGTCGGTTGAACCAAATATAGCTACCATTGGTGTTCTCACCGCATAAGCAATATGCATTGGACCGGAATCATTTGTTACAAAAACATCGCATTCGGAAATAAGACTAATAAGTTCCCTCAGGGAAGTATTTCCTGCAAGATTGAGTACTATTTTACTGGAACGAAAATCTGGCAGAATTTTCTTATAAATGTCATCGGCAAGGTTAGTTTCATTTTTACTCCCAAAAATAAGAACGCTTCCTCCGGTTTCACTTATAAACCAGTTTATGACTTCAGCAAACCTTTCCGGAAACCATCTCTTTGCAGAACCATATGTTGCTCCGGGATTTATACCAAGTATAGGTCTCTTAAGGTTAAGTAATGTTTGCCTTGCAGAGAGTCTTTCTTCAAGCAGCAAATTTATATAAGGATAAACTAAACCGGTTTTTATTCCGATATTTTCAAGAAGGTTAAGATAATAAAATATCTGGTGTTTTTTTTCATAATCCTCAGGTAGGGGAATTCTTTTTGTTAATAGAAACCCTCGTGCGTCTCTATTATATCCAATCCGTTCTTTAATTCCCGACAAAAAAGTGAGCAATGCTGCATCAAATGCATTCTGGAATAAAATGGCGCATGGAAAATTTTTTTTACGCAAGATATTTGAGATTCTAAATTTGCCGGTAAAACCTTTATATAGATCTTCGTAGAGAATTATTTCATCAATAAAAGGATTTTCCTCGAAAATTGCCGAGACCCAAGGTTTTACAAGTAAAGAGATTTTTGCTTGGGGCAACGCTTTTTTTAAAAAATGAATTGCAGGAAGTGTCATAACACTATCGCCTATCCAGTTGACACCTCTAACAAGTAAGCCCGTACAATTTTTATCGAACATTAGATATTTTAACATTAAAATACTAAACTATTTATACTTGCTGTTTGCCTGAACAGAATGTATAATCTAAATACATAAACTAAAAAGTGAGGATAAATGTTTACATTAATTTTTCTTTTATTTGTAATTATAATAGTTGCAATATTTTCGGTACAGAATGCATTGCCTGTTGCTATAACTTTCTTTTTCTGGAAATTTGAAGCATCCCTTGCAATAATAGTTTTTCTATCGGCATTATGTGGTTTAATAGCAGGCTTGATTATTTCTTCATGGATGAGGGTAAAGACTTCAAGGAAAGAAAAAGAAGAAACGTCTCTTCCGGAATCAGAAAAAAATTTAAATGTTTAATATGCTATTTGGTTTTTCCCGATTAAGCCTTCCCGTATAACCTTTATCTTTTTATTAGTTACATCTACAATTGTTGAAGGAAGTGACCCGGTGGAAGTGCCACAATCGAAAATCATGTCAATTTCATCCCGGAAGTATTTAAAGACCGTGTCAGCATCTTTAGCCGGTGGAAGATTGGATAGATTTGCACTAGTTGACGTTATCGGGAAATCCAATGCTTTTGCAAGATGTAAAGCAAAAGACTCACCGGGAATTCTAACAGCTACTTTATTTGTTCCACCGGTAATAAGAGAAGATAAAGTTTTCTTAGCTGGAAGAAGTAAAGTTAAAGGTCCCGGCCAGAACTCTTCTATTAGCTTCTCCGCATTTTTATTCACATATTCAGCAATTAAACGAAGTTGCTCTTTATTGCCAATGATCAAGGGTATTCCTTTTTCAGACGGTCTTTTCTTTAATTTAATAAGTTTTTTTAGTGAATTTTCTACGTCATATTTAACTCCGAGTCCATAAAATGTTTCTGTCGCATAGGCGATAATGCCGCCTTTCTTGAGTATTTCAATTGCTATGTCTATACTCTCTTTGATGTTTCTTTTGTTAATTTTGATTACAGGCATTTAAAATACTAACATATTTGTCCTCTGATTCCAATCTTAGTCTTTTCAGCCGGGATATTTTTACCTGATTCTTCAACTGCTTTTTCAACAAGTTTTACAAGTCCGGTGCAACAGGGTACTTCCATATATGCGATTGAGACTGATTTAATATTGTTATTCTTTATAATAGTCGTTAATTTTTCTCTGTAAGCTTCTGAATTATCAAGCTTTGGACATCCTATGGCAAGTGTTTTGCCTTTTATAAAATCTCCGTGAAAACCTGCATATGCATAAGCGCAACAATCAGCAGCCACAAGTAAATCAGCATCATTATAATATGGTGCCTGTAATGGTAGAAGGTGGATCTGAACAGGCCAGTTTCTGAGTTGCGGTTCAACTTTTAATTCCAAAGTGCTTTTATGTGTTTCAGGAGGTTTTATTGTCTGCGCCATGCTTCCCGGACAGCCACACGGGAGCGTGGTTTTTCGGGTATGCTCATGAGGTTCATGCTTTTTTTGAGCTTCTTCCATACGCCATACAGCTTCTTTCCCTTTTGTTTTTAAGAGATACTCTTTTGTAGCCTCAATATCAAAGGCTTCTGCCTCTCTTTCTTCAATTTTTAGCGCACCTGTTGGGCATTCACCTATGCAGTCACCGAAGCCGTCACAAAAATTTTCTTTGACTAATTTTGCTTTTCCATCCACAATCTGTAAAGCTCCTTCAGAACATGCACTTACACAATTGCCACAACCATCACATAATTCTTCATTAATTGTAATAATTTTTCTTTTCATCTTAACCCTCCATTTAATTAGCCTTGGTTTTAAGATAAAACAAAATAAATGAAGAGTCTTTGACTTAAATCAATAAAGCGTGTTATCCGGAGAATAATTTTAATTTTTCAGGGTCTTTAATTATTATTGTGTTATTTTTTTCGGAGATGAGATTTTTTTGTTTAAGGAATGCCAGTGCTCTTGATAGTGTCTCAGGGATTGTCCCGAGAAGAGAAGCGATTTCTTTTTTTGAGCAGGAAAGATTGTAAATCAAGGCGCCACCTTCTTCAAAACTATTTTCAAGCAGATAACCGGCGAGTCTTGATTTAATATCTTTAAGTGATAATTCTTCTATTTTTTGAACGAATTGCCTGAGCCTTCTTGAATAGCCGCTCATCATTTTAAATGCAAGTTCAGGGTATTTTCTGATTAATGAAAGAATTCCCTCTCTTGATATTCTTACAAGAACAGAATCTTCAATTGCCATACATGAAGCAGGATAATCCATTGAATCGAAAATTGCGGCTTCTGCTACAGTTTCTCCTTTACCATGAATATGCAAAGTATGCTCTTTGCCGTCAGGAGATAATTTGTAAATTTTAACTTTGCCGGATATAACTATAAAAAATGCAGATGCTTCCTGTCCTTCAGAAAATATTTGCTCTCCTTTATTTACTTTTTTAATTGATGCAAAATTAACGAGCAAATCAATCTCTTTTTCCGAAAAAGAGTCGAATAAAAACGTTGATAAAAGGAATTTGCGTATATCCATAATAATTATATAAGTTGTAAAATATTATATGAATTATAACGAAATAGTTGCTTTAAGAAAAGCCTTTAAATCTGTTAAAGAAAGGCAGAAAAATAAAGTACTTCCTGATTTTGAAAATAGAAAAAATAAATTAAAATCAATAAGGGAATTTTCTGTCGGTAACAGTGATCTTCTAAAACAGTCTGTAAGAAAATTAGAAGAGAATGGCATCAGGGTTTTTACTGCAAAAACTTGTGAAGATGCGATAGGAATTGTGCTTCAGGAAATCGGTCATGAAGAACTTATTGTAAAATCAAAATCTAATGTTACCAAAGAAATCAGACTTTCCGATGAATTAAAAGACAAGAATATAGAAGTAATAGAAACAGATATTGGCGATAGAATAATGCAGATTCTGAAATGTAAGCCTTCCCATCCAACAGGGCCTGTTGCGCATCTTTCAGCAAAAACAATTTCTAAAGGACTTTCAGAATATTATGGCAAAAAAATAAGTGATGATCCTGAAGAGATTGTGAAGTTTATGAGAAAAGAAATTAGAGAATACATCGAAAAAGCTAATATTGGCATTACAGGCGCCAATGCTATTACTGCCGAGGAAGGCTCTATTATTCTTGCGCATAATGAAGGTAATATATTTGAAGTATTGCGAAAGAAAAAACACATTGTTATTACAGGGATAGATAAAATATATCCGGCTATTGAAGATGCAATCAATATGCTCAAGATAATTTGCTTTAACGCAACCGGTTCATTTATTCCATCTTTTGTTGAAATTATTAGCGGTATGAGTAAGACCGCTGATGTGGAGAAAAAGTTTTTTAAGGGAGTGCATCCACCCCGTGATGTAATTCTCATACTTCTTGATAATAAAAGAACAGAAATAATTGAAAAAGGTTATAAGGAGCTTCTTTATTGTATTGATTGCGGAAACTGCCTTTTGCACTGCCCTATGTATAATACTGTCGGCACTGAATTCGCCGAGGATAAATATCTTGGTGGAAAGGGTCTTGCATATCAGAGTATTTCTTCAGATGAAGTAAATAAAAAACTTGATTTTTGCCTTACATGCGGAAGATGTAAAAAGAATTGCCCCCTGTCCATAAATATTCCTTTAGCTATTAGAAAAATTAGAAGCGATAATTTTATTAAAGAGTCTTATCTTTTCTTAAAATCCCACCTTTTCTGGATTTACCAGAATCTTTTGCTTTCTATGAAAACTAAATAGAAATCGATATGTAGAGCAATTAAGATGAATCTATAAAGCTCCAAGATTCCTCGCTCCGCTCGGAATGACAGATAGTGAAGGATACGGATTAATATAGGAAGGGGACGAAATTATAAAAGTGACACAGCCTTTTGCCCAGAGAATCCAGAAAGCTTAAATACAGATAAAAATAATACCAAAAAATACTTGACAAAATTCAGGAATACTAATAAACTTATTGCAATCGGCAACCTATTACCTATGAGGTAATTTGATGTTTCCATTTAAATATTCCAAATCTGCTATGATTTTTGTTCCATTTTTCAATCAGTTAATCTCTTTTTATTTAATACCGCTACAAGTATTTTTTTGTCCCGAGCAATTAAAAATACTTAATTTATATAACATTTTATATCAGAAATACTTAATGAAAAGGAGGAACGAAAATGAGTTTAAGCAAACCTAATGCAAGTGCTGCAACTGTGACAACAACAAGAGTCTCGCCATCACCATTTTCCGGGTTATGTGTCAACTGTGTTGATGGATGCCCCGGATATTGTGAGGTGGGGAGGTCGGCTTTAAGAGGAAGGGAAATAATTTATCCCCAACCATTTGGAAAAGTAATTTCTGGCTCTGAAAAAGATTATCCTGTTGACTTTTCTCACTTTAATATTCATGGAACATGCGTAGGAGCTGTTGGTGCTGATGCTGATTCAGATAAGGCGACATTCCCAAACGTAAACGTTGAAACAGAAATAAACGGAGCTAATGGAAACAAAATAAAAATGAAGGTACCTGTTTTTACAGGCGCGCTTGGTTCAACAGAAGTTGCACGTGTTAACTGGGAAGGAACAGCGATTGGTGCTGCGATTAGCGGTTCAATATTGGTATGTGGAGAAAACGTATGTGGAATGGATCCGAAAGCTGAAATTAAGAATGGAAAAATTGTCAATTCTCCGGAACTTGCAAGAAGAGTGAAGATTTACAAGGATTGGTATGATGGCTATGGCACAATGCTTGTTCAACTCAATGTAGAGGATACAAGATTAGGGGTTGCTGAATATGCAGTTGAAAAACTTGGTGTAGAAGGTATAGAGCTTAAATGGGGACAGGGTGCAAAATGTATAGGCGGAGAGGTAAAACTTCCAACTTTGGACAGAGCATTACAATTGAAATCAAGAGGATATATTGTTTTGCCAGACCCGGAAAATAAAACAGTCCAGGAAGCGCATAAACTCGGAGGCATTGCAGAATTTGAACGTCATTCACGCCTTGGGATGGTAGATGAAGAATCTTTTATGAAGGAAGTAGAAAGAGTAAGAAAGATAGGAGCTAAATATGTAACATTGAAAACCGGAGCTTACAGACCTGTTGATCTTGCAAGAGCAGTTAAATATGCATCTCAAGCTAAAATTGACCTTCTTACTGTTGATGGCGCAGGTGGTGGTACAGGCATGAGCCCGTGGCGTATGATGAATGAATGGGGAATTCCTACGGTTTATCTTGAGAGTCTTCTTTATAAATATCTTAAAAGATTACAGGAAAAGGGTGAATATATACCTCCTGTTGCAATAGCAGGTGGTATTACGCTGGAAGACCATATATTTAAGGCTATAGCTCTTGGCGCTCCTTTTGTAAAAGCAATATGTATGGGACGCTCTACTCTTACAGCAGGGATGGTAGGTAAGACACAGGGCAAATTTATAGAAGAAGCGTATGGTAAAGGTAAAGAGTATGAAGAAGCCCTTCTTAGAACTTTCAATGGAGCTGCTTCCTTAAAAGAAAAATACGGGAAAGATTTTAAAAAGATACCTCCTTCTGCAATTGGAATATGGACATACTATGATAGACTTTCAGTCGGTTTAAAACAGTTAATGGCCGGGGCAAGAAAGTTTGCTCTTCAATATATTGACAGAAATGACATTATGTCATTGACACGTGAGGCAGCAGATGTATCTGGAATAACATATCTTATGGATGCAGATATGAAAGAAGTTGAAAATATTTTAGGATAAGGAGGAAAAAATGCTTAATTTGATTTGTTATAAATATTGTGCTTCACCTTTTTGTATGGTTAGTTGTCCTGCCGGAGCAATAAGTATTTCTGAGAAGGACAATAATGTATATGCTGATACAAATAAATGCAATAGATGTGGAATTTGCAGGGGAATGTGTTCGATTCTGAGTTTTGATAAAAATCTAAGAAGGAAAAGACCATGGATGCGTGAGGATTTTGGAAAAAAGTAAGACAATTATTTTGAGGGTCAGCAATTCACGTTGAATATTGAAAGGCGTAAGATTCCTCGCTTTGCTCGGAATGACAGAAAGTAAGGTGCCCGGAATGACAGAGAGTAAAGGATTCGGAATAATAGAGAAAAGAAGATTTGTGTTGTCATTCCGAAGGAGTATAGGCGACTGAGGAATCTTACCTCTTTTTACCGTAAATTGCTGTTTGAGGGTATATTATGGAAGAGGAAATTTTGGAAGATATACTTTCAGGTTATAGGGGCAATCGCAGTGAGATTGTCCCTATTCTTCAAGAGGTTCAAGACAATCTTGGCTATTTGCCTGAGAAAGCAATGACAGAAATAGCAGAATTTATAGGAGTGCCCGAAAGTCATGTTTATTCAGTTGCTTCTTTTTATGCACAGTTCAGATTACTTCCATTGGGAAGAAAAAGAATTGCTGTATGTAGAGGAACCGCATGTCATATCAGAGGTGCTCCACAGATTCTAAAAACAATTGAGCAAAAGATAAATTTAAAAGAGGGTGAGACATCTGAAGATCTTGAATACACCCTTGAAACCGTAGCATGTATAGGTTGTTGCGCACTTGCACCTTGCATAAGAATTAATAAAGATGTGTCAGGTGAAATGACGCCTGAAAAGGCAGAATTGTTATTCTCTGAAAATAATAAAGAGGCAGAAAATGAATGACAAAAAAGTCTTGCTACATGTTTGTCAGGGAACAGGTTGCATATCAGGAGGTGCAGATAAAGTTTTTAATCAACTTAATGAATTATTAGATAATTCAGACTACAATCATAATGTTATTGTCAAAAAAACAGGTTGTCATGGTTTCTGCCAGCAAGGACCTCTTATTGTTGTTGAACCTCATGGATTCTTTTATACGAAAGTAAAAGAGGATGATATCGGAGAAATTTTAAAATCACTTGAACCTGATGGTAATCCTGTAAAAAGACTTTTTTATCATGAACCATTAACCAATCAACCTATACCAAAATATAATGATATACCTTTTTATAAACTTCAAACCAGAGAAATTTTAAGACATTGTGGAGACATTGATCCCGAAGATATACAGGATTATATATCAATAGGCGGTTATAAAGCTTTAAATAAAGCCTTATTACAGAGTCCTGAAAATATAATTAATGAAGTAAAAAGATCAGGACTCAGGGGACTTGGTGGAGCCGGTTTTCCTGCAGGAAGAAAATGGGAATTATGCAGAAATGCTAAGGGGGACATTAAATATGTTATCTGCAATGCTGATGAAGGAGACCCCGGCGCTTTTCAGGACCGTTCTGTAATGGAGGGGAATCCTCATTCAGTTATTGAAGGAATGATTATTGCCGGATACGCTGTTGGAGCTCAAAAAGGATTTATTTATGTAAGGGCAGAATATCCACTCGCTGTTTTAAGGTTGAAAATTGCGATAGAACAGGCACGTGAAGAAGGATTTTTAGGAGAAAATATCCTTGATACCAACTTTAGTTTTGATATAGAAATCTTTCAGGGTGCAGGCGCATTTGTATGCGGTGAATCTACTGCTTTAGTACGCTCTATTGAGGGCAAAAGAGGTTGGCCAAAACCAATGCCCCGTGCACATACTACAGAAGAAGGATTATGGAATAAGCCAACTCTGCTTAATAATGTTAAGACGTTCGCAAATATTCCCTTAATAATCAATAATGGGGCTAAATGGTTTTCTTCGAAAGGTACTGAAAAATGTAAAGGCACTGCTGTTTTCTCATTAACAGGAAAAGTCGTAAATTGTGGTTTGATCGAGGTTCCAATGGGTATTACTTTAAGAAAAATTATATATGAAATCGGAGGAGGGATTGCAGGCGGTAAAAAATTGAAAGCAGTCCAGACAGGAGGACCATCAGGAGGTTGTATTCCAGCGGATTTGCTTGATATGCCGGTAGATTTTGATTCTCTTAAAGAAGCAGGAACAATTATGGGTTCCGGAGGGATGGTAATAATGGATGAAGATACCTGTATGGTTGATGTTGCGCGTTATTTTCTTGATTTTACGCAGAGAGAATCTTGTGGACAGTGTATTCCATGCAGGCTTGGAACAGTTCAGATGTTTAAAATTCTAGATGATATAACAAAAGGTAAAGGAAGAAAAGGAGATATTGATTTATTGATTGAACTTAGCGAGTCAATTATGAAAGGTTCAATATGCGGACTTGGCAAAACTGCTCCAAACCCTGTTTTAACAACAATACGTTATTTCAGGAATGAGTATGAGGCTCATATAAATGATAAAAAATGTCCTGCAAAAATTTGTGCGATGTAATGAACTAAAGAAATGGAGAATTTTATGGAAACTATAACCATAAATATTGATGGACGGGAAATTATAGCAAGAAAAAATTCAACCATTCTTGAGAGTGCTCTTGAAAATAAAATATTTATTCCACATCTTTGTTACCATCCTGATTTGAAACCAGCCGGTTCCTGCAGATTATGTCTTGTAGAACTTGATAACGGTAAAATTCTGACATCATGCAGGATGCCTGTTAAAGAAGGAATGACTATCAAAACAAATAGCCCTGAAATAGAAAGAATTAGACTTCCTATAGTTGAAATGATTGTTTCTAATCATCATATGGATTGTAAGAATTGCCTTAAAAAAGGAAATTGTACATTGCAACGCATAATGGCTTTCATGAAAATTGACAAACAGAAGATTAGAGAAAATTACCGTCTGCCTGAAAAAGATCTGCCTCTTGATGATTCAAATCCATTTTTTATAAGAGACCATAATAAATGTGTATTGTGTGGGATATGTGTGAGAACATGTCAGGAAATTACGAAGATAAATGCGATTGATTTTGCGGGAAGGGGGAATACTGCCAAGATAGCTACTTTTGGTGATAAACCTGTAACTCAATCAAAATGTGTATCATGCGGGGAGTGTGTTGTGCGCTGTCCTGTGGGGGCTCTTGTTCTTAGAACGCCAAGAAAACCCTCTACAGAAATTAAGACTGTATGTCCTCATTGCGGTGTTGGATGTGGAGTGTATATTGGTATAAAAGATAATCAGATAGTTAGTGTCAAAGGTGACAAATTAAATCATATAAACAATGGAATTCTTTGTGTGAAAGGAAGATTCGGACTTGATTTCGTATCATCACCGGAACGTCTTAACAATCCAATAATAAAGAAAAAAGAAGTAACATGGGATGAAGCCTTTGATTATATATCTAAAAAGCTCAAAAGATATAAAGGTGATGATTTTGCAATGATCGCATCTCCAAGATGTACAAATGAAGAAAATTATATTGCCCAGAAATTTACGCGTGTTGTTATGGGAAGTAACAATATTGATACTCCTGTTCGTCTCTGTTCGGGCCCCACACTTGCTGCTTTGAGAAAAACAGGCAACTGGATGGATTTTGATATGATTTATGAAGATCCGAATAAACCACCTGACCTTCTTCAAAAAACAAAGGACTTTCTTGAGTACGCAAATTGCATAATTTTAGCAGGTACAAATATTACAAAATCATATCCTATTTTGGGAATCAGAATAAAAAAAGCTCTTGAAAATGGTAAAAAGCTTATTGTAATAAGCCCGAATAGGACCGAACTGACCCGTTATGCTTATAAATGGCTTCAACCATACCCGGGAACAGACCTTGCAGTTATAACGGGAATGTGTAATGTAATTTTAGAAGAAGGACTTCACGATGAGCATTTCTTAAGGACCTATTGTAATAATTTTGATGAATTTAAAGAATCCCTTGAAGATTTCTCTCCCGGAAGAGTTGAGAGGATAACAGGGGTATCACGTAATTTAATAGAAGACGCTGCAAAAATATATTCAGAAAACAAACCGGGCATAATATTTTGGGGAACAGGAATTACTCAATATTCACACGGGACTGAAAGTGTTTATTCACTTATTAATCTTGCGTTGATTACAGGAAATATTCAATTTAATCATTCACTAATTCCATTGTGGAGGCAGAGCAATGCTCTTGGTGCATGTGATATGGGATGCCTTCCTGATTTCTATCCAGGGTATCAGCCCGTTGATTCTGGGGAAATATCAAAGAAATTCAGTTATTACTGGAATAAAGGTATGAATATAGTGCCCGGGCTTACTTTAAATGAAATACTCGATGCAGCAATTCAAGGTAAAATTAAATGCATTTATATAATCGGCTCAAATCTGGGTTCTACAATTGCACCGCCATCCAGAGTTAAAACTGCATTAAAGAAGTCAAAACTTGTTATTGTGCAGGATATGTTTTTAAATGAAACCTCCGGTTATGCTGATGTTATTCTGCCTGCATCTGGTTTTGCTGAAAAATCAGGTAGTGTCATTAATTTTCAAGGTAAAGTTCAGAGGGTTAACAGAGCTTTAAATTCTAAAAACGGTACAATGAGTGACTGGGAAATATTATGTGAGATTGCTAAACGGATGAAGTGCGAAGGATTTGAATATAGTAGCAGTGATAATATTCTTGATGAGATCAATAATGTCATTCAGGATTTTCAGGTAAAAATTGATAAATTTAATCTTTTTCCACTGCATTTTAACGCTCCTGAAGAGATAACAGATATGGATTATCCACTATATTTGATTACAGAAAGAGATTTGTTTACAGGTGGAGTAATTGTTAATAAAGTAGATGGCTTGAGAAAATTAAGGGTGAAAGATGTTATATATATGAATCCAAAAGATGCTGATGATTTTGCTTTAGAAGAAGATGAGAGGATTATGGTAATTTCAAGACATGGTAAAAAACAAGGGATTCTAAAAGTTACCGGAGACACGCCTGCCGGAGTAATTGTTATGAATGTTGATGAAAGTATAAATAAACTTTTCAATCCTGTTATTGATGAAAGCTCCAAAACACCTGAAATGAAAATTTGTGCAGTCAGGGTAGAGAAAATATAATCCATAGAATACGTTGCTATGTAGTTTATCCGAATAGTGTATTTTCTGCTTTACCCAAATAATGCAGACATTGCTCAAAAATTTATTTAA
>DYFC01000005.1 GCA_020725385.1 Nitrospira japonica
TAGTCTAAAATGTTATGTATTGACATATTTAAACAGCTTTTATTATCTTAAATACACGCTGGGCAAGAAGTCCGGTATAAAGAAGAAAATTTAAAGTATACAAATTCAAAGCCACGAAGGCTGAAGATGCAATGAATGCATCAGCTTTCGTGGCTTTTTTGTTTTTGGAGAAATAAATGAGAGAACAAAATTGCGGGATAGCATCAATAGACTTCTGGGATAGGAATGCTAAGTGGTATGAACTCTGGTTGGAGCATAATCGATATCACGGTAGGATTATTGAAATCTTAAATTCCTTTGTTAAACCAGGATGGAAAATACTTGATATTGGAGCCGGAAGCGGTGTTCTGTCTTTGCCTCTGGCTGAGAAAGGGTGTGTTATAACTGCTTTAGAACCATCTGCGGCTATGAGAATGCTTCTCGAAAAAGAAATATCAAGAAAAGGTGTAAAATCTATCAAGATTGATTCACGAAGCTGGGAGAATATACCATTAAATGGAATAAAAAAATACGATCTTATTATTGCATCCAACAGCCTGCATCTTACATTTTATGGATTCATGACTGCATTAAAAAAGATATTTCTATCTGATGCCTCAAATGTTTTTGTTGTTTCCGAAAAACAATTTATTGAATGCCCAATTTGTGATAACTTCGAAGGATATTCTCTTTTCTTGACTGATAAATATTTAATAGAGAGCTCTAATGCTTATCATTGTTTCGAAGAAGCATTTGAACACTGGTCATTCAAAAATCAAAGATTTCCTGACAAGGAAGAAAAGGATTTTATTTTATCGGAACTTGTTTATGAAAATGGCCATATATTGAAAAAAGGTACTGCAGAGGTTTGCGTTTATCGCTGGGGGAAAATAAATACGATTGATAATTTTATTCATGAAAATCTAAGGAGGGGAAACAATGAAATTAGGCGTGATTCTTTTTATTCTGCTGTTTATTAGTTCATTTTCTTTTGCAGAAGAACAAAAATTGGGAGATGATACAAAGATATTTCAGCTCGATGAAATAACGATTTCAGAAAGTGAAATCAAAGAAGAATTAAAAACACCGAATATGACTGTAATCTTACCTGAATTGATTTTGCAGGGCATTGGCTCAACCCCTGATTCTGCATTGAGTCGTCAACCAGGCATTGACGTCCAGAGACCGCAGGAGGTTGGTGCAGCACTTGATGATGATTCAATAAAGATCAGAGGCTTTGGATCACGCCGAATTCTTGTAACTATCGATGGTAGAACAATGAATATATCAGGGACAGCAGGTGGATATTTTATAGACTGGACAACAATCCCACTTAATAATATAGAAAAAATTGAGGTAATTAAAGGTGTAAGCGATCCTCGTTATAGCAACACACTCGGTGGTGTTATAAATCTTGTTACGAAAAAACCCAAAGAAGAACCTATATTCGAACTTCAGGGACTTGTTGCGAGCTTTGATACATATACAACCAGTTTTTTTCATGCATGGAAGCCGGGGAAATTTGAATATTCACTTAGTGGAGGATATTCAGAAAGTAACGGTTATCTCAGAAATGGTGATTACTGGCTAAAGAATGCAAATGTAAATATCGGTTATGAATTGCCATGGAACGGAAAAATAACAGGGAGTCTGCAATATATAAATGTTAAAAAAGGTTTTATAGTTTCGAATAGAAGATCAAAAGACTATGATGACCCTGATTATGAAGAGCCGATTAACAGTTCATATCCAGCATCTGATGGCGAGATAATGTATGGAGGAATGGGAGCATATCCTGAGCCAGGAAGCTGGTGGAAAAAAGAAAAATATTATATCAATATTGGATATGAACAGAATTTTTCAAATAGTAATTTGAATCTTAATTACTGGTGGAATCATGGGGACAGGGAAGCTTACAACACAAGAGTGTCTCTTGGAAGAGTTTTTCATAAAAAATTTTATGATGATCGCTCATTCGGTTTCGATGCTGGATATACGCTCTTTTTGAAAAAACAAACTATTACGATTGGTGGAGATTTTAAAAGATTCAAAGATAATGGTGATAGAAACTATTCTGATGATTACAGAGAACCATTTAGAAATGGCAATTATGTAAACTCAAAAATTGTTGGATTATATCTGATGGATGATTATGAAATATCGGGCAAATTTATCATATCTCCAGGCTTGAGATATGTTTCATATGATGGAAATGTAGGGCCCGCGGGAAAAGCTGAAGGGATTGAAGAAATATCAATGGACGGAATAGCTCCTTCATTAAAAGTAACTCTCAATTACGATAAAAATACACTGGCATATTTAAGCATTGCACGTGCTCTGAGAATGCCAACTCCTCCAGAACATTACTGGCATTATTCTCCAGATGCAGGTGTTAATACATCAAATCTTCCTTTTAAGAAAGAAGATGGAATAATGATACAGGGGGGTCTTAAATCTGAATTCCCTTCAAAGACAAGAGTCGAAGTTTCTCCTTATTATTACATAATCGAAGACTACATACAGTTCGATCTCATAAACTTTGTCTCTTATAATATCAGCAAAGCAATAATATATGGTGTAGAATTGGAAATTGCACAACAACTTGGCAAAGGCTTTTCTGCATTTATCAATTATACCTATCAAAGAAGTAAGACAGAAGGTGACCCTTTTGTAAATAATTTTGTTTATTCTGAGGATAGAGACTTTGATGAAATACCAGGGTTACCAGAACATAAAATTAATATGGGATTTCAGTATAAAGGGAAGAATAAGGAGAAATTTACAATTTATGCAAAATATGTATCGGATCAGAGTGTAATATATAATAACAATACGCTCTATAACACCGAACTTAGAGTTCGCAAGCAGGATTCATTTATAACTGCTGATATTGAAGCTTCATATCCAATTACAAAAAATCTTGAAGTAACAGGTTACATACATAATATTTTTGATAAAGATTATCAGGAACGCTTCGGTTTTACAGCTGCGGGAAGAAATTTTGGGATAGGAATGAAGGCCGTCTTTTAGATGAAAATAATATTATCTGCAATTTGTTCAATAGTATTTTTATTTTCTCTTTATGGATGTAAAGAGAATATAGAAAGACAAAAATTTTTTGAGAACACATTAGTTGTCGCTCTTTCTTCAGAACCTTTAAGTCTTAATCCTGTTTATCTTTCTGATCTCATCTCATTCACGGTAAGCGAGCTTATTTTTAGAGGACTTGTTAAATTTGATAAAGATATGAAAATCATCCCTGATCTTGCTGAATCATGGGAGATTCTCAATAATGGCAAGGAAATTAAATTCAAGTTGAAAAAAGGGGTTCTCTGGCATGATGGTACTGAATTTACTTCAAATGATGTTATTTTTACGTATCTAACTGTAATTTCACCAAAGACTTCAACACATCTCGCTGAAGTCTTTGGTCCTTTAAAAAATGTTATTGCTTTAGACCGATATACAGTGCTTGTTCGTTACAACGAGCCTTACGGTTCTGCCCTTGAAAGCTGGCGTATAGGAATAATTCCTGAACATGTCTTTCGCAATGGGGAAACAAACATTGTCTCTTTCGATGAATCACCAATTGGCACAGGACCATATAAACTCAAAAAATGGGAACACGGGGCAAAGATTATTCTTGAATCTTTTGACAATTATTACGGTGGCAGGCCAGGAATTAAAAACATTATTTTAAAAATTATACCCGATACATCAACACAACTTATGGAATTGAAAACAGGCGCAATTGATGTAATGGAAATTTCACCTTTACAGTTTAATCAAGTAATGAATTCTCCCGAAATTTCAAATAATTTTAACAAATATAAGACCGGTTCATTCAGGTATGGGTTCTTAGGATTAAATATGCTTGATGAAAGATTTAGAGATAAAAGAGTAAGGCAAGCGATTAGTTATTCAATAGATAAAAAATGGATTATTCAGTCAGTTTTTAATAATGTTGGGAGTCCCTCAACAGGTCCTTATCCACTTGAAGCATGGTATTTCAACCCTAAGGCTAAATATTATGATTACAACCCTGCCAAAGCTATTGATTTATTAAAAGATGCAGGTTGGCAAAAGGGGGAAAACGGGGCATTATACAAAAATAATGTTCCGTTTTTTTTTACTATATTCACAAATTTTGAGAACAAAGAAAATTTAAAAATAGCACAAATTATACAGGATAATCTCAAAAAAATAGGGATAAAAACAGAAATACAAACTTTTGAATGGCAGACCTTCAGGCATAATGTGGTTAGCAAACATCAGTTTGAAGCTATTATTCTATCACGAGCGTATCTCTGGGATCCTGATATATATGATTTATGGCATTCAAGCAAGACAGACGAAGGAGAATGGAATTTTTTATCATACAAAAACCCTGTAATAGATAATCTTCTTGAAAAAGGGAGAAAAACTATTAATCAATATGAACGAAAAAAAATTTACCAAAAAGTTCAAGAAATTCTTGCTGAAGATCAAGCATCTATATTTCTCTATAATACAGAATTACTTTTTTTAGCCCATAAGAAAATTAAGGGCATTGTGCCTTCACCCGCAGGAATTCTTCATGATATTGAAAAATGGTATATAGAGCTATAAGTTTTACTGAAACATATAAATTGTGTAACATGAGTCATCAAGTAATAAACCCGAACAATACAACGATTGTTCAAATAGTGCAAAAAATGAAATGTAAATACAAAAATGTTAGATTGTTATTCTCTGGCATACCCAGAGAATCCAATGCCTTTTTCTGGGTTAGCCGATCCCGCCACAAAAACGGCGGGCAGGCAAGTAGGGTAATGACGGTTGTATCCAGATTTATAGCTATCTTAGTAAGAAGAACAATTATTTTATCCGGACAAATGCTAATCCTCCGGAATATGAAGGGTGCGGGAGAAGTCCTGCACCCAATTTTTTATGATGAAGGCAAATAACTCGAATAATACAGGGGTTATTAATAAATAGCCCGGGAAATACAGTTGGAGATTCTGAATCAACTCTTGGTAAAGCTTGAAACTGGATTAATGACACAAGACTTACATAGTTTTATCAATTAAACATACCATCTGACTTGATGAGAGGGTTTAGGAAGGAGGTGATTACAAAGAAAATTTAATATTCAAAAAATAAAATTAAAAATTATAAATGCAAAATTTAAAACTCGGGGCAGGGTTGGTCTTTTGCGAGGACACCCTGCCCGTCGGGTAACGCTGCGAAACACAACGCCCCTTTTAATTTTAACAGAAAGGGGTGAGAAGAAAAAGGAGGAGGGATAAGTCATAATGAAAAAAATTAATATCTTATTTGTTGTTTGGTTCTTATTGTTATTTGTATTTTGTTATAAAGATTTTAATGCTTTTGCTCAAGAACAAAACAAGGATGTAAATGAAAACACTACCTTATCTATACAACAAGAAAAAGATAAAAAAGAAGTTTATGAACAAAGCAAGCAAAAATTAGTTCCAGGTCCGGGAGAAGTTTTTATGAATATAGGGGAAGTTGTAGTCGAAACTACAAGTGCAACTGTATCTAACGTTGATCTTCCCGGCTCTGTTGATGTAATTGGTGAAGACCAGTTAAGAAAAGAAATAACTAACAATTCCCTTGAACTACTAAGGCGCATACCTGGTTTTATCTATCGAGATTATGGTAACGGTGGTGTGCCGAATGGTTTTACAATGCGAGGGTTCAATAGCAATCATGGCAGCGATAATCTGGTCACAATAGATGGAATTCCAATCAATGACCATTTTTGGCAAGAAGATGGAGCCCCTGATTTTAATCAACTGACTGCAGAGGAAATAGAAAATATAACTGTTATAAAAGGACCTATTGATGCAAGATATGGCAATTGGGGCAGAGCTGGAATCGTTAATATTGAAACTCGCAAACGTGGGGATTTTTTAAAATCTTCTTTATCGTTAGGTAGCTGGGGAACACGTAAGGCTTATGTGAGTTTCGGAAGTGAACATTTCGATAATAAATTCAATCAAGTTTATTCTGTAGAGTATTTTGATACAGACGCATGGAGAGAGAATAGCGAACAAAAAAGACAGAATGCTTATGCTAAATGGTATTACAGACCATTCAGTGGAATTCAATTAGGGCTTCAAACTCATGTTTATAAAGCAGACTGGTCAACTGGTGGTTATATTACCGAGGAGCAATGGAAAGATGATCCAAGACAAGCATTTGATTCTGCTCAAGACGATGGTGGTAAGAAAGAACTGCAGGAAATTTCCATGCATCTTGACTGGAATTTAAAAAAAGATATTCCTCTTGAAGCACGTTTTTGGTATAAAACAAACAAGGCGAGCAGATGGGCAGATTGGGGTGGAGGACAAACAGAAATGTTTACAAAGGAAAGTGTATGGGGTGCTCTTGCGAATATAGGGTTTTTAAGAAATTTTGGTTCTGACAGTAAAATCAGAGTTGACTCGGGATTTGACTGGCGGAGTTTTGATTCAAATTATCAGGATTGGAATACTTATGCAAGAGTGAGGACTTCAGTTAATACAGATGATGATTATATATTCAATAATTTCGGAGTATATATCAAATCAAATTACGATGTTAATAAATATTTGCGTTTATTTGCTGGTGTACGACATGATTATTTTTCAGGGGATACAAAAAATAATCTCACAAATGAAAAAAGGGATATGGATAATTATAATGTTACAACATACAAAGGTGGGATTATTGGTAATATTTCCGACAGATATAGTTTATATGCCAATATAGGTACAACTTTTACTCTTCCAAGAAAAGAACTTAAATATGCAGAAGAACATCCTGATGTAACTTATCTATTATTTAGAGAGGTCGGGTTAAAAGCAAATCCTTTGGATTGGCTTCTTGTAAGATATGCATATTTCTATAGTGATGAAGATGTTGTTGCTTTTATTGCTGGAGATTATGTTAATCAAGGAAAAGCAATACGTAAGGGTCACGAGATTGAGGTAAATATTTTTCCTTTTGAAGGTATGACTATTTTTTCTTCTTTAACATTAGACAATTCTAAATTCGACGGGGGGACTAATGATGGCAATTGGGTGACTTCAGTTCCAGAATATATCTGGAATACAGGTATACAATATGATTCGATATATGGCACGGGTGCGAGATTGTGGTATCGATCTGTCGGAAAATGGTATACGGATAGCTCAAATGAACATAGTTACAAAGGTTATAAAACTGCTGATTTGACAGTTTATCATACTTTTGCAGATAAATGGACAGTATCATTTGATATAAAAAATCTGTTCAATCAGAAGTATGCTGAATTTGTTGGCTTCTGGAGTGGGTCGAATCAATATATGAGTAGTAACCCGAGAGGATACTATGTAACATTAAAATACAATATGTAAAGATCTACCAAGAAATTTAATTAACAATCTATAGGGAGGAAAGTTGATATGAAAAAATTATTTATATTCTTCATTATGGCTTTTTTGTCATCCGTGGTTGTTGTCTCAGCGCATGATGCGTGGATTCAAAAAAAAGGTGCTGATTTCCATATAATATACGGACATGGAAATAAACTTGAGTCCTATGATTTTTCAAAAATAAAAGAAATTAGGTCTTATGACTTATCCGGAAACTATAAAAAAGTTACACAAGAAAATGGAATAATACGAGAAATTAAAGATCCTGCTATGCTAACGATGTTTTTTGATAACGGTTATTGGGTTCAAACAACAGACGGCTGGAAAAACTTTACAAAACGTGAAGCTTTACAAAATAATTTGCAAATAGTTGTTTCAGAGAGGTCTCTAAAATTTCATAAGAACTATCTTAAATGGACTGACAATTTTATGAAACCGATTGGTATGAAATTTGAGATTCTTCCTCTAAAGAATCCTCTGACTATGAAGCAGGGTGATATATTGCCAATAAAAGTCTTATTGGATGGTAAACCAGTAGAAAATGCTGCAATCAATACCGCTGAATCGCATGAGGCAGTTACAAAAACTGATAAGAATGGTTTTACAGAAGTAAAAATCAAAGAAAAAGGATTCTGTCTTATTAGTGCCTTTATTGAACAACCACTTGAAAATGATCCTGATGCTGAAAAATTATTTCTCAGTGCTAATATAACATTCGATTTAAAATGAAAAAGACACTAATATTTTTCATGCTTCTTCTGCTCCTGATATATTCAGGGGCAGAAGCACATTCTGTTCATTATCAGGTAGAAAATAAGGGAATCAGTGTAAGAGTTTTCTATTCAGAGGATGACCCTGCGAGTTATTCAGCTTATGAGATATTTGGTCCTGAAGATAAGATTCCGTATCAGAAGGGAAGGACAGACAAAAATGGATTTGTGTCTTTTTTACCTAATAGGAAGGGTAAATGGATAATAAATGTATATGGAGAATCGGAGCATAGTATGCATGGCGCAAGAATTGAGGTTAATGTCAATGAAAGTCTTTATATGGAATCTTTCAAGAAACCTCTGGTAGCGAGATATACAAAAGTATTTGTTGGAGTTAGCATTCTTCTTGCGCTATTTGGCATTTGGGCGTTAACGAGGCAATTAAAACAGGGTAGAATTATAGGGAAAAGCGGTTCAAGCTCTGAATCCAAAGAATAGCACTGTTTTAAATCAAACAGGATACGGGACGGTACACAAAGAATTAAACAAAAAACAGAGATGTCCGAAAATGTCTGTATTTGGTTTTGGATAATATTTATGTTGATTTTATGTTGTTTGAATGATATAAGATAATTAAAGGAAGGAGGTGATAATAGATGTGTTGCCATAATAAAGATAAGCATGAGCACGAGCATGAGCATAAGGAAATAACTCATACTCACGATGGTCATGAACATAAACATTTAGCTGAAAAACATTCTCACGAACATGTGCATGATGACCATCACAAGCACGACCATAAGTGCTGTCACTAAAGGGAAGCCATAGAGTTTAAGGAATAAGCCACGAAGGCGAAAACCGTATCAGAAGATTCGGGAAAGTATTCGTGGCTTCCCTTTTTATAACATCCTGCCGTTTTTCCAAAAAGTATTCAAAAATCAAAGATTTCCTGACAAGGAAGAAAAGAATTTTATTTTACGGTTGAAAAAACTTTGATGGACCTGTAAGGACTTTCCATTCAGCTTCGTTAAATAATTCTCTGCATTGTTGTACTGTCAATCCTCTTTTCCCTTCTGTATCTTTTTCAGTATCACGTGGATTTGAGCCAGACTCTGCCCAGATTAAATTTGCCCCTGCAGAAATACTTATAACATTGGGTTCATGAGTACAGTTTCCGGGTATGCTGTAACCTGTTGCTAATCGCACGACTGCAACTATATGAGCCATTTTTGCCTCGCTTAATTTCCCGTATTTTTCTTTTTCTGTACCGGGTATCGGTATCCTTCGCATTGCTCCACTAAAAGCCGGCTTTATTTCTCTGGTTATGATTGTCTTCTCTACAAGTTCATCAACTGAATGTTCTTTACCTATGGGTTCTACACATGTGCCGATAGTTAAACCTGCTGCCCTGGCATTTTTAAAAGTTTGTATTCTTTTTTCAGGTGGTATTTTTGTATCCTTACCTTCACCCATCCGTACAGCATGATATATTCCTGAAAAACCAGAATCTTTCAACTTAAAAGCCTGTTTTTCAGAAAAGTCATCAACATTAGCAATAAGGATTGTATCGGGTCTTAAAGATTTTCTAACCTCCTGTGATATATCTATGAATTTTTCAAAAGCATATCTTGCTGTTGACATAAGATAGATTGCATTAGCGCCGTCATTTTCGAACTCCATTGAACGTTTAACTACTTCTTCAACGGATAGTTCAATGGTTTCATTAAAAACCTTGTTACATGATGCAAAAGAACAAAATTTGCAGTTGCGTGGACATCGTGCTATATCAAGTCCAACCTGAGCATGAACTTCGGCAAAGCCATTCGAAGCATTTTCGCACATCTGCCTCGAAGCAGATTGAATCATGGCCCATTCGTAAGAGAATAAAGGTACTTTGAATAAGAGTTTTATTTCTTCCGGATTGAGAATAATACCTGACAGAGCTTTTTTTATAATTTTCTTTATCATACGTTATAGTAATTAAAATAACCTTTCAAATGAAATAAAATCTAATTGATTTAAATAATATATTTTAGATTAGAAATAGATTATATGAATTCTAAGGGAGGTATGCCTACTTTTTGAAGTATTAATTTTATAATTTTCTTTGCATCTCTTTTATCCTTTGCTACAAAGGGTCTCTTTTTTCTTACTACCCATGGCTTGTTACCCTTAACCTGCTGGTGATGTCCTAACCTGAATGAGGGATTACAATTGACAGACAACGTTTTTGATGATATGCTTTTTTGTAACTTGCTGGGTTTATATTGATTTTTAATAGTATTTTAACAAAGAGCGGAGAATTATCGTATGAAAAAGACTTTGCTCATTAAACATAGGAATCAATTGTTTGTTGATCGCTTATATGTTCCTATCTCCAATAGACTCATTAATTTCTGTTAAAATAAAAACATGAGAAAAAAGATTTTCGAATTATCTCTTTTCATTTTTGTTCTCTCTTTAATTTTCATTTCGGGAAATACTATCGCAGATTCAATTGATATATCGGTAGCTGATGGTGACAGAGTTGGTGTTGAAGTTTGGATAGGAGGGCTTGAGATACCATGGTCTCTTAAATTTCTTCCAGACGGAAGAGCCCTTGTAAGTGAAAGACCCGGCCGGATCAGATTGATCAAAAATGGAATCCTTCAAAAAAACCCTTATGCAGAAATAGACGTTGCTCATGTAGGAGAAGGAGGGCTTTTGGGATTAGCTGTCCATACCGAATTTCCTATAAAGCCTTATATATATGCAATGCACACATATAAAAAAGGCAACTCGCTTTTAAACAGGGTAATAAGACTCAAAGATATGGGAGATCGAGGAAAATTTGACAAAGTGATTATTGATAATATTCCCGGTGGCAGATTTCATAATGGTGGACGGATTGAATTTGGACCTGATGGAATGCTCTATATAACGACTGGTGAGATTTTTGATTCAAATCTTGCGCAAGATCTGAAGTCGCTTGGAGGAAAAATCTTGCGCGTTACTCCAGAGGGTGAAATTCCGCAAGACAATCCATTTAAAGATTCACCTATTTATTCGTATGGACACAGAAACCCACAGGGTCTTGCATGGTATCCTGAAACAGGTGAACTCTTCTCCTCAGAACACGGACCTTCCGGAGAATTCCTCAGATTCGGCAACGACGAGATAAATTTAATTAAAAAAGGTGGAAATTACGGATGGCCTGAGGTGATAGGTATCAAGAAAAAGACACCCTATGTTGATCCACTGATATTATGGGAAAAGACAACCCCTCCATCAGGTATGACTTTTTACAGTGCTAATAAATTGTCGCATCTTAAAAATGACCTCTTCGTGGCGACCTTAAGAAGTGAATGCATAGTAAGAATAAAGCTTTTAAAGTCTTCAAATGGTTTCAAAGTATTGAGGATGGAAAGGTGGTTTGAGAATAAATATGGAAGGATAAGAGATGTTGTTCAGGGTACTGACGGGCTTATCTATTTTTTGACGAATAACAGGGATGGAAGAGGAAAGCCCCGAGATGGCGACGACAGAATTTATAGAATAATACCCCTCACAAAATAGATTTTTTAAAATATTTCTATTTCGAATTTCTTTTGATAGCTTGAATGCTTATTAAATAACTTTCTTTAAAAAACCAAGATTTAGTAAATGATGCTTAAACTTGACAAAAATTACACATATCAGGTACTTTAATTAAAACTACGGGCAAGAAGTTCGTAGCAGAAAGAGAATAGTAAACCACGAAGGTTTTGTGCTTAATGACATGCTTTCGTGGTTTTTTATTTAACCCAAGAAATGCAGATATTGCTCAAAAATTTATTTAACTCGATGATTCTTATATCAAAAGATATTTTTTGGTTATATAAAAAAAGTTCATGGTAAATCATCTTTAAACGTACACTAAGGTATCGAAAAATAAATTTTTTCGCAA
>DYFC01000028.1 GCA_020725385.1 Nitrospira japonica
CCAACTCCCATAATTGCTGCAAGCATTCCAACAATAACACCGCCTATTGCTACAAACAGCCATGATATTCTTCTTCCGCCAAAGTCTTCATCAAAAGTTATCATAGGCGGGATGTTTATTTTCTGAAGACTGATTGCAAGATTTGTCATGCCTGCTGGACCACCATGCGCATCATGGCCGTGTCCTCCTCCACCACCTGCCGGTTTTCTTGTTGATTTGATAAAATCAGCAAGAGCATAAAAACCAAGAAAACCGAGTAAAACCGCATAAACCGTACTGATAAAAGCTTCGCTCAACAAAGGATCCTTATTGTATAGGGTTTTATTAATCCAGCCCCCAATAAAAGTACCGCCTGCTGAACCAACCAAAAATGCTATAGCAAGTTTTACCGAAACATTTCCGAGCTTTTTGTGGACAGTCGTTCCCATGATTGCTTTTGCAAATATATGGAAAACATCTGTTCCAACAGCAAGAATACCTTTGACACCAGCTGCCATTAAAGCAGGTGTAATAATAAAACCGCCACCTGCACCGATACATCCTGTAATCAGACCTGCTGCAAGACCTACTGCAATCGAGACAGCAAAGATTAGGTTTGAATAATGGGCAGGCGCATATGCTGTCTTGCCACCAATAATATCAGCTGCATTAATCCATGAAACAGCAAGAATAGGCAGGAGAAGAATAAGTATAATTAACATCTTCTTCCTGTTTCTTATAATGTTCATGGATACTTCATAGTCCCATTTAGCATGCGCTACCGATGCCATCTTGAGAAACTCATAAATTCTTCTTGGGAAACTCATAACAATCCCTCCTTTAATTTAGATTATTTGATTCTTTCAAATTCCATTTGAATACTTGAAAATCCATCTGTCAAAATTGCCGAACTATAAGCAATTATTGATTCATCGGAACTAATAAGTTTTCTTCTAACTCTTAAAGCTGGAATTCCATTTTTTACATTTAATAGTTTTGATGTTTTGTCGTCAATAAAAGTTAAATCAATACTCTGTAGTATTTTGAATATTTTTTTTAAACCTTTTTCCTCGATAAGGTCATAAAAAGATATTGATTCAAGATTTACTGCCTCAATCACAGGCATTATGTAGTAAGGAATATAAATTTCTTCAATATAAGATTTTTCACCTGTTTTTTTCTTCGCAAGGAAATAATACAATGGCTCATCAGTCATAAATATATTCCTTGTATCTTCATCAATGTTTCTTATTCCTTTCTCAAGAATTACCTTTTCGGTTCCCACCTCCTCTCTAAAAAAATCTTCTGATAATCTTGTCCTCATTACAATTCCGTATGGTTTCTCAGGAATTGTTACAAAGGTGCCTTTTCCCTGTACCCTTCTAAAATATCCCTCTCTTACAAGTTCCTGTATAGCTTCTCTTACAGTAATCTTACTAACATCGTATATCCTGCAAAGCTCATCTTCCGGAGGTATCTGTGAACCAGCAGGCCATTCCCCGGTAGCTATCTTTTCCAGAAAAATAGAATATATCTGGACATATAACTTTTCTTTGCTTCCTCTATCTACTGTTTTCTCAGTCTTCATATGCTTATTAATTCATGTCTTTATAATCAATCTTAATTAAAGCAATCGATGTGCCATTAATGTAACTATTTGATATTCATTGAAAATATTAATTGTTAATAGTATAACTGAAACATATTGTTACAGATAGAGGTTTTTGCTTATTTTAAAGATGATTAACACAAAAAATGTATTTAAGATAATGCAGATATTGAAGAATCCATATTCCGTTATTCATAGCCTGTTATTCGTATAAAAACGGACACGAGAGACAGAAACGATAACCGATTATACCGCCATCCCCGGACTTGTTGCCTGCGCCTCCCGTTTTGTGGCAGTCTCGGGGAATCATTATTTAAATCTTCTGGATTCTCGGGTCAAGCCCGAGAATGACAACTAAATAAACGTCATTTCCCAACTCGATTGGGGAATCCGGTTTCAAGCCTTATCACTGGATACCCTCTGCTGACTCTTTAAAGTTTCAAGCTTGCCCTCTGACTTGCTTGTCCGCCATTTGTTTGGTGGAATCGAAGGGCCGGAGAATGACAATCTGACAGTTTACAATTTACTTTTACGTTTTGCGATATTTGCAACAATGGTTGAATTATTAAGATAATTTTAGAAATTTTCGTTTAATTATGCTATATTTTGTTTCACTGCAATATTATGTTTCAACTTTAAGGCTTTTTAATTTCCGTTGAAGGTGTTGCCTATGCACACCGAGATCTAAAGCAGCTTTTGAGATATTTCCTCCTGTTCTTTGGAGTGCAGCCCATATTAATTCCTTTTCAACACTCTTCAGAGCTTCCTTAAGTTTCGGTGAAGGATTAATTTTTTGTGAAGGAGTCTTAAGAAGGTTTGCCGGAAGATTTGCAGGTATAATGCTCGGCCCTCCAGCAAAAGATATTGCATGCTCTATAATATTTTCAAGTTCCCTGATATTTCCAGGGTAATCATAACTCATTAGTATGCTCATAGCTTCATCGCTTATATCTTTAATAAGCATATCTTTTCTTTTAATAGAATGTTTTTCTATAAAATGCCGTACAAGTGCCGGTATATCTTCTTTCCTGTCTCTAAGAGGGGGTAAATGTATATGTATTACATTTAATCTATAAAAAAGATCTTCCCTAAATAACCCTCTTCTACGGGCTGTATCGAGATCTCTGTTTGTAGCAGATATTATTCTCAGGTCAACCTTAATATGTTTTGATCCCCCAATTCGCATTACTTCTCCTTCCTGTAATACCCTGAGAATCTTTACCTGAAACAATGGTGAGACATCACCTATTTCATCAAAGAAAACCGTGCCTCCGTCAGCAAATTCAAGAAGACCTTTTTTTGTATAATTCGCTCCTGTAAAAGCTCCCTTTTCAAACCCGAAAAGTTCTGATTCGAGAAGTGTATCTGGAATAGCCCCGCAATTTATTATTACAAAAGCTTTTTCTTTACGTGGACTCCACTTATGAATTGCACGTGCAACAAGCTCTTTTCCTGTACCACTTTCACCTGTAATCAAAACATTGCTTTCACTGACAGCAGCTTTTTTTATAATTCCAAAAACTTCCTGCATCAAGTTGCTTGTTCCTATTGTTTCATCAAACCCGGATTCTGTATTAAGTATTTTTTTCTTGTATTTCTTTACAATTTCAGCTAATTGCGCGGTATTTAAAGGTTTTTCCAGATAATCGGAAGCTCCAAGTTTTACAGATTCAACAGCTTTTTTTATATCCGGTGTTGAAAAAGCAATTACAGGCATATAATTCCTTAATTCCGAAATTCTCTGTTGCCATTGGTCGGTATCAAGATCAAGGAGAGCTATATCATATTTGAGGGGGTTTATTAAATCGGTACCAGTAGAAATTTCTTTTCTTCTAATATCCGGCTTGCCTTCGACAATCTTTAAGGATTTAAATAATGATGCGATTTCTTTTGCTTCATTCGATATAACTAAAACACTTCGCATTGTATATTGTATAACAGCCTGTTAAATATTGAAAAGATGCCTTTAACCTGATTGAGGTTTTTTTCTTGACAAATAGTTCGTTATTTGTTAAAAAAAGTTAAGGAGCGAGAAAAATGAAAAGATTAAAAGGCATAATTATGTTATTGTTTTTATTTGTTTTTTGTTGTACTTTATCTGCTTTTGCGGATGATACGATGAAAACTAATGTACAAAAAAAATATAAAGAAACAAAAGATATTTGTAATACTGTAAAATCGTTGCTTTCCGAAGGAATGAATACCAAAGAGGTTACAAAAGCTTGCATAGAACTCGGTCACGACGCCTGTCTTGTTGTCAGATGTGCAATTGATGCAAACGGGACTTTAGAACAGATTATAACCGGTGCGCTTGAAGCGGGAGTTACATCGGATGTTTGTTCAAGATGTGCTATTGAGGCAGGAGTTGACCCCGAAGTTCTTGCAAAAGCATTTGAAACAGGACTTGGTTATACTCCACCACTGGGAGCCGGCCTCACACCTATAGAAATAGGTATCCCTGGCAGTACACCAGGAGGTGGATACATAAGCTCATCAGGTTTTTAATTTAACAGCATAGCTTACCTTATCTAACATCAATCAAATAAATGAGTCTCGACGTATTGCGCGAGAACTTCGTGTATTTTTGCTGGTGTCATAATTCCATAATAATGGTCAATCACAGCATGTGCTAATTCGTGCGCGAGAACAGCAAGCTCCACATCATTGATTGAGAGATATATAGTTTTGTCTTTCGGAGAATAAAATGCGATAAAGTCAACATTTCTTCCATACTTTTTATAATATACACCCTGAACTTCTTTTTCAGAGTCTAAAAGGACAATGCTGATTTTAATCTGACGCGGATACATTTCAAGAATGGATTCTACTTTTTCTATTAAAACGTCCATTTTATTTTTTATCTCATCCTCAAAACTAATTGAAGTCCTGTCCTTCATTAAATAAGAAAGACTCCCTAATTTAATTTCTTTATTAAACTTACGCAACTGTGTTTCATTTGAATAAACTATAGCAGTGTATCTTGAATTAATTTCACCAGCATATACAGATGTGAAAAATAGAAGGAGGGTGAGGACAAAAAATAAAATTATGCAAATTGTTTTATGCATGGAATATTATTGTTGTAAAATATACGATTATCTATCTTCTTTAAGAGAAAATTTCTGCAGAAGATCATAAAGTTTACGGTTTAAATTGATTGCAGAATCTATTTTATTTAAAGTATTTTCACTCTGGCTACGGGTCTTCAAATCTTCCTGTATAGAATCCAATTCATTCCTTATTTCTTCGGATATTTTCTTTATTTCCTTAAGATTATCAGAAAACGTTAGAATCATTTGATTGATTTTATTGGCAAGCTCTTTCCCCTCATCTTTTTCCCGCAATTTAATCTGAAAATTCAAATTGCCATTTGTAATTTCCTCTATTGAGCGCTCAAATCTGAAAATAGGACCTGCAAATCTGTGGGTTAAAAACATAGAAAGTATCAAAACCGCAAGACCACCGACTACGATGAAGATCCAGTGTGCGCTAAGTATTTCTTTTAAAAGCATAAGAGGTGTTTTGCCTATTTTAAGGTTATAATTTTCATATACAATTGTAAGAGTATCGGATGAAAGAAGACTGAAGATAAGTGTGAAAATAATACTACCTGCTATAACAAATACAAAAAAACTAAACATATATTTGCCTTGTAAGTCCTTCTTTACGAAATAATTTCTTCTCCTCCAGGTTCTTTTCATGTCTATCTCCCTATTTTATCTACCGGATTGACATTTTTTATCTCTATTTTTGCTTTTGCCCTCATAGAAGATATCCAGTCATTTATCAGATTCTTTTTCTTCTCATCAATAAGCATATTTTTTATATTCTCCCTTTCTTTTTCATCTAAAGTGATACCTTTTAATTCTTCAATCTTATCAATCCGTATGACAATATACTTATCCCCGGATCTTATCGGTAATGTGTTTTCACCGGGGTTAAGATTCATAATTTTTTCTTTAATTTCCTCTGACATGTCATCAAATAATAAAACTCTTTTTTCGCCGTGTAGAAAAGAGATTTTTTCTGCTTCTTCAGGACTATTGAAAGTAAAAATGCTCACATGATACTTTTTATTCATTAACTTAACGT
Source organism: Nitrospira japonica (assembly GCA_020725385.1). Classification (GTDB taxonomy): domain Bacteria; phylum Nitrospirota; class Thermodesulfovibrionia; order Thermodesulfovibrionales; family SM23-35; genus DYFC01. The sequence continues at coordinate 5,681 of DYFC01000028.1, forward strand.
AATTATTCACTTCTTCTTCACTTATAGTTACTGAGGTCGAAGAGATTTTTCTGTCAATAAGTTGTTTAATTAGAGACTGTTCGTAGAAATTTTGAATAGAACTTCTGAATGATTCCTCCTTATCAATTCCTAATTTTTTAGATTCTTGTATAAGAAGTTCTTTTGTTATAAGAGAATTTATAAATTCTTCTTTAGATTGTTTGCAAGGTTGCTGATTTTCATATAAACTTTTTAATTCATCAGATGTAATTATTCTATCATTAATAATAATTGCAACATCTTTGTTTATAATTTTTTTGCTTTTTAATTCAATGCCCATAAGAACAGAAACAATAAGCAGAAAACCTAATATATAGTAAATATATTTCATTGACCGAATACCTCCAATTTTGTACTATTAAAACTAAGTATATCAAGGCAGCTAAACTAATTCCAGAGTTTTAATTAGAGCTTCAGCTTTCTTAAGAGTTTCAAAATACTCTCTTTCAGGGTCAGAATCTGCTACTATACCTGCACCTGCCTGAACATAAGCTGTGTGATCTCTGATAACAAATGTTCTTATGATAATATTTAAATCCATATTTCCAGAAAATCCCATATATCCCAGAGAGCCTGTATAAGGTCCTCTCCTTACAGGTTCGAGTTCATCAATAATTTCCATGCATCGAACTTTTGGTACACCGGTAATTGTTCCTCCTGGAAATGTTGCCCGCACAACATCAAAACAATCTTTTGTTCTCACTAACTTACCTTTTATGTTAGATACAATATGTATGACGTGAGAATAATCTTCTGTTATCATCATTTCATCGACTTTAACAGTACCATATTCGGATACCTTGCCAAGATCATTTCTTTCAAGGTCTATAAGCATTATATGTTCAGCCCGTTCTTTTTCATTCAATAAAAGATCTGCCCTCATTTCTTCATCCTCATTCAGAGTTTTACCCCTTGGTCTGGTACCTGCAATAGGTCTTGTTTCTATAACATGATTTCTCACTCTTACGAGTCTCTCCGGTGATGAGCTAATTATTCTATAACTTCCAAAATCTACATAAGCTGCAAAAGGCGAAGGATTTATACTGCGAAGTATTTTATAAATCCGGAACGCATTCTCATTTTCAATATATGCCGATACCCTTTGTGAAAGATTGGCCTGAAATATATCCCCTGCTGCAATATAATCTTTCGCTCTTTTAACAATATCCATATACTCTTTCTTTGACATCTCATAGACAATGTCTATCTTTTTACCTCGCTTTTCTGGATCAACAAACAATCTGCCCTCATTATTCAAAATCTTTTTTTCAATTTCCAGAATTCGAAATTCCGAAATATCATATTCTTCCGACCAATCTATTTTACTGTTTGAGTTTTTATTCAAAAGAAACTTATGGACACCCGGAGACACTATAATCCAGCATTTTCTCAACTTATGGTCAAACGCAATTACTTTATCAAAAAGCATAAAATGTGCGTCAGGAATATAAAGGTCATCAAAAGCATTTTGAGGAAGTTTTTCAAAATATTGAACAAAATCATAACCAAACATTCCAGCAAAACCACCCTGAAACGGAGGCAGTTTATCATTAAATTTTTGAGGATATTTGAATAATAAATCTTTGAGAATCTGGAGGGGCTTTTGATTACATTTTTCAATTTTTGTGTTAGTTGTTATTTCAGTCAAGAAATTCTTTGTTTTTAAAATAATTAAAGGGTCGAATCCTATGAATGAATATCTGGCTATACATTCGGTACCCTTTATGCTTTCAAATAATATACTATTAGGACTTAAAAAATGCTCATATATATAATATGGCAAAGAATAAGTTATTTCTTTATAAATAACAGGTATTCCGGTATTATCTATAACTTCTAAAAAACTTTTTTTATCAGGAAACATAATTGATTTTCTAACATAGCACATCGTATGGAGTAAATAGCAAATATAAATAAACTCGGTGATGCATTAAAAAGCCAACAAGGCATCAAGTTTAAAATTAAAAATCTAATAACAGACAAACACTCATACCACTCTTGATAGAGGGTGAAATAATTAGTTAGATAAATTTTTAAGTAATGTCTGTATTATCCTTGCTAAATAGAATCCTTTTTTCATTCTACATCTAAAATTATAACTAATGCTTTAATATTCAAGAGTAATTTCAAATAATAAATTTTATTGTAGTAATATTACTACAAGCTAATTTTATCAATTATTACAATTATATTATATATTTGTACGATAGTATTTTTTTCTAAAGTTTGCTATCTTAATTTTAAGCATATGATAATTATAAGAAAATATATACGGCGTGGAAAATTTATTTTTCTATAACCTATCTGACCTAAATAAACAGTTATGCCGAAAAGCTGTTTGAATAGTTTGGATGATGAAATAAATCCAGCATATATATGTAAACAAGGAGGAACCTTAAAATGATTAGGCTTGACTGCCCTTCATGCAAAAAAGATTCATATAGTGCTGCAGTTGAACCGTTCAGACCATGTCCTTATTGTGGAGAAGTTTATAGTGGAAAATACGGGCTTGAGAAAAGAAATAAAAAGCGGAATAAGAAAGCATTTCCTTTTACTTTTAAACATAATGGATATTTATGTGATGCAAGCATTATTGACTTTTCAAGGGATGGGGTAGGCATAAAAATTTTCGATAATATTTCAATATCAAGGGGTGAGGTAATAGATTTAAATGTTAATCACTTATTTGCAAAAGCCCAGATCAGATGGACATACAATAATCCTGAGTTAAATATTACTCTTGCAGGTTGTAAGATACTTAATGGCAATTTGAATTTAAAATAATTTTCAAATTAAGCTGAAAGAATTTCAACTGAAATTAACTCAATTGCTTTTAAAGGATCAGGCTGTTTGAGAATAGATCTTCCAAGCACAAGATAATCAGCCCCTTGTTTTAAAGCTTCTTTTGGTGTCATCGTTCTTTTTTGGTCATCAGGTGGTGTCCATGACGGCCTTATACCCGGTGTTACTATAATAAAATCTTTACCGCAATGATTTCTTACAATCTCTGCTTCTCTTGCTGATGCAACAACACCATCAAGCCCTGCTTTCATAGCAAGATTAGAAAGGTGTTTAACATGTGTTCTCAATCCATATTGAACTCCGAGTTCATCGCGCAAAGATTCACGTGTCAGACTTGTGAGAACTGTTACCCCCAAAATTTTTGGCCTGTTCAAATTTTCCTTCAAACATATCTCAACAACTGTTTCAGTACATTTTTTCATCATTTCAAAACCACCCGATATGTGCACATTGAACATAAATACTCCAAGCATGGTTACTGCTGTCGCTGCTCTTGCAACAGTATTTGGAATATCATGAAATTTAAGGTCCAAAAAAACTTTTTTCTTTCGCTTGTGTATTTCATCAATTATAGAAGGTCCTGCTATCGTAAATAGTTCAAGACCGACTTTGAAAATATTTATTTTGTCGCTAAATTTTTCTACTATCTCAATTGCATAAGACGGGTTAGATACATCAAGAGCAAGAATTATCCTTTCAGAAGTTTTCATTTTATTTTAACCTTGCCGGAGTTATACTTTTTTGAGCCTGATATTTCCCTTTCTTATCAGAATATGACTTTTCGCAAATTTCCGATGCTTGAATAAAAATAATCTGGGCTATCCCTTCGTTTGAATATATTTTTGCAGGTAAAGGAGCAGTATTGGATATTTCTATTGTTACATATCCTTCCCATTCGGGCTCCAATGGTGTTACATTTACAACTATTCCACACCTTGCATAAGTTGATTTTCCGAGACATATAACGAGAACATCACGTGGTATCCTGAAATATTCAAATGACCTTGCCAGAACAAATGAATTAGGTGGGATTAAGCATTCTTTCCCTTTATAATCAATAAAACTATCCGGAGCAAAATTTTTCGGATCAATTATAGCATTAGCTGCCGTCGAAAATATTTTGTACTCATCCGCAACCCTCATATCATACCCATAAGAACTAACTCCATATGAAATAACACCTTTTTTAATTTGTTTACTATTAAAAGGAGTAATCATCCCATTTTTTGCCATTTCACAAATCCAGCGGTCATTTTTTACCACTATAATGTCCCCTCTTTTCTACTTAAAATTTCTGAAATATTAGTTTCATTGTTGATTGTCTTTCTTGAAAAGACAATCAATGTTTATTAAAATTTTAGATTCCATCAATTAACATGGAATGACAAAATAAACTGAATTCTTAAATTGCTGATATAAAACAATAAAGAAGAGTAACATAAATAAATCGAGCAAAACAAGATTGGATATAGCAATGGGTGAAAAATTGACTAAAGTTTTTAGGAAACTAATTGTTTTTTTCTTTTAGCTTTCTTATTTTTATTATTTTCCGGCTTTTCGTTTTGCAATGAAGATTTTTCTGTTTCATTCAACATATCAAGATATTGGTCAAAAAGTTTTAGAGTCTGTTTTGCTTCTTTCTTCTGAAGTTTCTGGATAGCAAATCCTGCATGAACAAGAACATAATCTCCAACTTTAACCTGATCTTCAAGAAGCATAATGCTTATATCGCGCTGTGCGCCATAAACATCAATTGTTGCCATTGAATCATTAATTTTAATAATTTTCGAAGGAATATCGAGACACATATGCAAACCTCCACAACTCTTTTTTTCTAATATACCATATTTAGTCAAATATATTGTACTGTTTTAATATATCTATTTTTTTGCCGAAAGTTGTTGTGATAACTCACTTTATTCCGAACAATATCGATTTTCTATAATTGTTTTTTCTTTTATTGATATTAACTATTGGATATATAATTCTATATTATCAGAAAATAATCTCAAATGAAGGAAAAATTCCCTCTGCATTGGATATACATAATTGCAAAATTATCTATAGGATTGATTTTCGCTTATGCAGGTTTTGTTAAGCTTATCGATCCTAAGGCTTTTGCAAAGATTATTTCACAATACGACATAATTCCCGATATTTTATTGCCATATTTTGCGATAGGTCTGCCCGCGATAGAATTAATTGCAGGATTGGGACTGATTTTCAATCTGCGTGGAAGTTTATTTGCAGTCTTCCTCCTGCTCATGATTTTTCTTTCTGTTTTAGGATATGGAATCTACAATAATATGAATGTTGATTGCGGTTGTTTTTCAGAAGAAGAAATAAATGGTATGAACAGCCTTAAGATAGCTTTTTATAGAGATATTATCATGATATCTGCAGTTATTTTTATTTTTTCGTATAAAAAATACTTGAATAAAAACCGTTTCTTTCGGTTAAAAACTAATATCAAGGAGGAAAGGATATGAATTACAGAAAATCTTTTTTAATTGGTAGCATGAGTTTATTTATTGTCATAGCAATGACGGGAATCTCTCTTGCCGGTTGGGGCGGTAAAGAAATCGAGATCGAGAAAATTGCGGTAAATTTTGCAAAAGATGTTATTAAAGGCAATTATAAAATTGTTACAACCGAGGAACTAAAAGCATGGATTGACGAGAAAAAAGATATGTTAATCGTTGATACAATGCCTTATGAAGATAGCTATAAAAAACAACATGTGCCCGGAGCAGTTCAGTTTGAATTCCCGATTAAAGAACTGGAAACATTAGATTCTAAAACAAAAGAAGAATTCCAGAAGCTTCTTGGTAAAAATAAAGATAGGCTAATTGTTTTTTATTGTGGATTTACAAAATGCACACGTAGTCATAATGGCGCTATGTGGGCTGTTAAGCTTGGGTATAAGAATGTTTATCGCTATCCCGGTGGTATAACTGCATGGTCTGAAGCAGATTATCCGGTAGAAAAAGTAAAATAAAATAGTTTATATATAATTCCCCTATCATCTTCAATTCAGAAGTGATAGGGGAAACTCATTTTCCGTGTCTTATCAGTTTACTCCCTATGCCAGAATATTACAGTTGCAACTTACCCTATCTATAGTATTAAATAATAGATTATGTCTGAACTAACCCCTTTGATGAAACAGTATTTTAGTATCAAAGAAAAATATAAAGATGCTATTGTTTTCTTCAGACTGGGGGATTTTTATGAGATGTTTGGCGAGGATGCTGAAAAAGCATCAAAAATTTTACAGATAGCGCTTACTTCAAGGGACAAATCAAAAGATAATCCCATTCCAATGTGCGGTGTTCCTTATTTTGCGTCAGAAACATATATTACAAAACTCATAAAAGCCGGCTATAAAGTTGCTGTATGCGAACAGATGGAAGATCCAAAGGATGCAAAAGGCATTGTTGAAAGGGACATTGTCAGAGTCATTACACCGGGGACACATACACCAGAAAATCCGAAAGAAAATGCTTACATTGTAAGCATTTTTCCATTTGCAGGAATACACGGAATAGCTATTGCGGATATTTCTACAGGAGAATTTTTCCTTTTTGAAACAAATAAGGACATACAGGATGAACTATATCGTTTTGAGCCAAGAGAAATAATCATACCACGGTCTTTATCAGATGATTTATATTATAAAGAAAGGCTTAACAGCTTTTTCATAACCTTCTATGAAGACTGGTATTTTGATTACCCCGAAGCTTACAAACTATTGCTGAAACACCTTCAAGTATCATCTCTTGAAGGATTCGGTTGCGACAATATGAATGCAGCAATATGTTCTGCAGGGGCACTGGTAAACTATATTGAAGAAACACAAAAAGATACATTCCGTCTTAAAAAAATACATCCATTAAGACAAGAAACTTTTATGTTCCTTGACGCAGCAACACAGCGCAATCTCGAGCTAACCCATAATTTAAGGGATGGCTCATCAGATGGCACATTACTCCATGTTCTTGATGAAACTCTTACGCCAATGGGAGGGAGGTTTCTAAGAACATCTGTTCTTAAACCTCTGCTTGATATAAAAAAGATAAAGGAAAGGCAGGATGCTGTTGAATATTTTTATGAAGATTTTGAAAAACTTGAAAACATCAGAACATCTTTAAGAAAAATACAGGATATTGAAAGATTATCATCAAAAATTGATGCCGGCACTGCCAATGCAAGAGATCTTATAGCTATTAAGAACTCTATTTCTCATTTGCCCAAAATTAAAAACTTACTAATATCAACCAGAAATTCTTATCTAAAATACCTCGCTGAAGAATTATCTGACTTAACCTCAATAAAAGAATTGATCGAGAAAAGTATTGTTGAAACTCCTCCTTCAACTTTAAAAGAGGGAGGGATTATAAAATTCGGGTTCAATAGCGAGATAGATGATTTGAGAAATATATCGAAAAATGCAAAGGAATTCATTTCAAAATTAGAGCAAAAAGAAAAAGAAAAGACAGGAATCAATTCCCTGAAAATAAGCTATAACAGGGTTTTTGGCTATTACATAGAAATTACGAAATCTAATCTTCATATGGTGCCTGAAAATTACATAAGAAAGCAGACTTTGGTTGGTGGTGAAAGGTTTATTACTCCGGAATTAAAAGAATATGAATCAAAAGTACTCGGTTCGGAGGAACGTTTAAAAGCACTCGAATATCAGATATTTCAGGGGATTATTAAAGAAATTAGCAAAGAAACAAACTTAATATCAAAATCAGCTTCTGCAATTGCAATAGTTGACTTTCTTTCTTCCCTTGCTGTGGTTGCCAAACGATATAATTATGTCAAACCTGATATCGAAGAAAATGGAATTCTTGATATAAAAGATGCAAGACATCCTGTAATTGAACGCATTCAGACTGATGAACGTTTTATACCTAATAGTATATATATGGATAATTCGGATGAACGCCTTTTAATAATCACAGGGCCAAATATGGCAGGCAAATCAACATATATGAGACAAATAGCATTAATAGTAATTATGGCTCAAATAGGAAGCTTTGTTCCTGCATCCGAGGCAAAAATAGGAATCGCTGATAGAATATTTACAAGAATAGGTGCGTCTGATTTTCTTACAAAAGGACAGAGCACTTTTATGGTAGAAATGATAGAAGTGGCAAATATAACACATAATGCTACATCAAGAAGTCTTATCATCCTTGATGAGGTAGGAAGAGGAACAAGCACATTTGACGGAATCAGCATAGCATGGGCTGTTGCAGAGTACATCTTAAATTCTTTAAGAGCACGCACTTTATTTGCAACACATTATAATGAACTTACTGAACTCGCATTAACCCATGACGGGGTTAGAAATTACAATATTGCTGTAAAGGAATGGGGAGATGAAATTATTTTTCTGCGCAAGATTGAACAAGGTCCTGCTGATAAAAGTTATGGAATACAGGTAGCAAGGCTTGCCGGACTGCCTGATAGTATTATTAAAAGAGCAAAAGAAGTCCTCGCAAATCTTGAAAAAGAAGAACTCAATGAAACCGGAGTTCCAAGATTTGCAGGTAAAAAATCCAAAAAAGGTTCTGTCCAGCTCGACCTTTTTTCCTCTACAACAGATGGTGTTATTTCAGATTTAAAGAATATTGACATTAAAAAATTAACTCCGGAAGAAGCTCTAAAAAAACTAATAGAAATCAAAAAACGCCTCGGCTAATTAATCCAAATAATTCAGATTATCTTGGAATAGATACCAGAGCTACAGATAACAGACAAGAGATAAAAATTCTTTCTTAAAAAAAGAGATGTAATCGAAAAATAATTTTTGAACAACATCTATTTCTATTTGGGTAAAATAAATTTTATGGATATAAATGAACTTATTCAGTTAGCTTTCAAGTATCGTCAACAAGGAAATTTTTTACAGGCTGAAAGTACTTTTAAAGAAATACTGGAAATCGATCCTTCCAACTTTCATATTTTGAATTATCTTGGGAACGTTCTTCAGGATTTAAAAAAATATGATGAAGCAATTGATTGCTATCAAAAAGCTATTCAAATTAATCCAATATTTGCAGCATCATATTATCATCTTGGAAGTACCTTTGAAGAAATTAATCAATATGAAGTAGCGATATTTTATTATCAAGAAGCAATTAAGTATGACCCTAATTTTTGTGGTTCATATAATAACTTGGGTAACATCTTTAAAAGGCTTAACCAAGAAGATAAATCAATCCAGTATTTTGAAAAGGCTATTAAAATAAATCCTAAATTTTGGGGTTCTTATTATAATTTAGCAGAACTTTTACAAAATAAAGGTCATATCAATGAAGCTATATTTTTATATAAGAAAGCACTTCAAATCAATCCGACACATATTGCATCTCTAAATAATCTTGGTAAATGTTTAAAAGATAAAGGTCGCATTGATGATGCAATTGATTGTTACCAAAAAGCAATTCAGATACAACCAGATCATGCAATGTCATTCTTTAATTTAGGCGTTTGCTATGAAAAAAAATTTGAATTTGACTCCGCACTTTTTAATTACAAGATAGCGATTCAATTTCAACCTGATTATGTTGAGGCACATTTTAATTTGGCATTACTATTATTATTGTTAGGGAATTACGGGGAAGGGTTAAAAGAATACGAATGGAGATTAAAGTTGAAAGACACTATTTTTTTTCAACGCAAATTCACTCATCCACGATGGCAAACCAGTAATATTGGTAGATATACTATTTTGGTTTATGCCGAACAAGGATTGGGAGACGTTATTCAATTTATACGTTATATCCCTTATGTTGCTAAAGCTGTATCATATGTCATTATTGAGTGCCCGAACTCACTTAAATCTTTATTAAAAAATATTGAAGGTGTAAATAAAGTTATTTCACACGGAGAAGAAATACCCAACTTTGACTTCCAATGTCCGATAGCTAGTTTACCATTTCTATTTAATACAACTTTAAACAATATCCCTGCTGAAATTCCTTATATCTATGTAAATCCTAAATTAATTATTGAATGGAGAAATAAATTACAAAATAATAGTTTAAAGTTTAAAATTGGTTTAGTATGGGCGGGGAATCCAAAGCATCAGAATGATAAAAACCGTTCGATACCATTATCTTTATTTTCTCCACTATTTGAATTAAGCAATATAGATTTCTATAGCTTGCAAAAAGGTAAAGGATCCGAACAAATTAAGCATCTCGAATTAGGTTCAAATTTAATAGACCTAACAGATGATATAAATGATTTTCTTGATACAGCAGCATTAATAGAGAATCTCGATTTAGTTATAACAGTCGATACAGCGGTTGCACATTTAGCCGGTGCTTTAGGAAAGCCGGTATGGACATTACTCCCATTTCTTCCTGATTGGCGTTGGATGCTGAACCGTGACGATAGTCCGTGGTATCCTACAATGAGGCTTTTCCGTCAGCCTTCATATGGTGACTGGAAATCAGTAATCGAAAAGGTTAAAAAAGAACTGGAAAAATTGCTTCAAGATTGAAAAGCCATAGATTCAAACAATTCAGATGATCTTGAAACAGACAGAAAACAACAATAAAAGATGACAATTATTTTGAATGAGTTGTATAATTCATGTGACGAATATTCTTATGCTAAAGGAAAATTATTTGAAAAGAATTGTCATAAAAATAGGCAGCAACATTCTTGCTGATAAAATTGAGGGACTTAATAACGACAGAATAGCTTCTCTTTCAAACGATATTTCTGATATTCATAGTAAAGGCTATGAAGTTGTGGTAGTTTCATCAGGTGCTATTGCAGCAGGCATGAAAAAGCTCGGGCTAAAGGAAAAACCGGGTGACATAAAGCTTAAGCAGGCCGCTGCTGCTGCAGGACAAAGTAGTTTAATGTGGGCATATGAAAGAAGTTTCGCACGCTATGGGAAAAATGTTGCACAGGTATTACTTACAAGAGATGACCTTTCTGATAGAAAACGTTACATCAATTCAAAAAACACCATACTTACTTTACTTTCGCACAATGTTATTCCAATCATTAATGAAAATGATACAGTCTCAACCGATGAGATAAAATTCGGAGATAATGACAATCTTGCTGCTCTTGTTTCTGGATTGATTGAAGCTGAGATGCTTATAATTCTATCAGACGTTGATGGTTTATATACCGAAGACCCCCGTCAGAATCCAGAGGCAAAATTAATAAAGACAGTTGATAAAATAACACCCGAGCTCGAAAAAATAGCTGGTGGCGCCGGCAGTATTGTTGGAACCGGAGGTATGTACTCCAAATTGCTTGCAGCAAAAAGGGCAATGAAATATGGTATTACAGTTAACATAATCAGCGGAAAGAAAAGCGGACTTCTTCAATCTGTTCTGAAGGGAGAAAAATGCGGCACATTATTTTTGCCAGTTCAGAAAAAATTAACCTCCCGTAAAGGATGGATAGCCTACGCAAGCAGATCAAAAGGCAATATAATAATTGATGACGGCGCAGTAAGAGCTATTATTGAAAAAGGCAAAAGTCTTCTACCCTCCGGAATAGTAAGTGTAGATGGAGTCTTTGATATAGGGGATACTATAAGTTGTATAGATATGAAAGGAACCAGAATAGCGAAAGGGTTAACGAATTATTCCTCGGCTGAAATAGATAAAATAAAAGGTAAAAAAACATCGGAAATTGAGGGTATAATCGGTTATAAATATTCCGATGAAGTAATACATAGAGACAATATGGTAGTTTTATAATCTATAAAGAACTATGATAACCGCTCTCCGGCATATGATAGACAAAGAAATTAGAATCGCAATTATAAATAGGGCTTAAAAGAAAATTTACTTCTTCAGGAAATTTTTCAGATATTAATAGAAATCTTTGTTGAACTTTTACCCAATCGCATTCGCAATTAACATCAAGTATGTAGAAATTACTAAGAAGCCTTATCCATTCATAATCATTTATCTGCTGTAGCAGAACTTGATTTATTTCTTCAAAGTTATTGCTTTTAGAGGATATTTCCCAAGAGACAATAAAGTGCAAAGCTTATAGCCTAAATCCTTTCCTCCCAATATAATTCCTCAAATGGTATGTTGGCATCCCTTAATCTCATGTAATCCATTTTTAGTCTTGCATTAGCAATATATATATGTTTTTTTGTTGCATTAAGAGGTTCATTTGATAAACCTGACTCATAAATTTTGGAGATTGTAATTTTTTGACCATCAACAACAAAATCATAATCGCATATCAGTAAATACATATCTTTTTGCTTATCTGCTTCTGTAGATATAACCTTTTCTTTGCGTAGTGAAACTGAGAGCTGAATAGTTTTCCCTTGTTTTGCAAGACCTATAAAATCTTCTAACCTGCTGAATTCATTTGGCATATTGAAATCTCCTTATAATTTAAAAATTAAATTAATTATAACAAATTTAAAGCATTTTAAGGTAAAATCATTTTATATGAAAAATTTCTCTGATGTAATAGATTTTCACGGGCACGCATGTCCTGGACTTGCTCTTGGTTATAGAGTATCGATATGTGCTCTGAAAAAACTCGGCAAACATTCGGTTGATGAGGAATTAATTGCTATTGTCGAAAACAATTCATGTGCAGTTGATGCTGTTCAAGTGATTACAGGTTGTACGTTTGGTAAAGGCAATCTGATTTTTAAAGATTATGGCAAACAGGTTTATACATTCATTAAAAGGCCATCAAATTATGGGCTCAGAATTTCTGTTAAGTGGAATCCTCCACCTGAGTCTGACAGAGAAAAAAGAATGTGGAAACGCTATATTGCCGGGGATCGTTCTGAAGCTGTTTTAAAAGCTGTGCATGAAAGAAAGTCAAAAAAAATAAACGCTATTTTAAATGAGAAAGATAGTGTTTTGTTCAATATAAAAAAGTTTAGAATTACTGTACCGGAAGAAGCAGTTATCTATCCAAGTATAAGATGTACTTTATGTAATGAAAAGATGATGGAGTCAAGAGCAAGGGTAAAAGATGGGAAAATTGTTTGTATCCCTTGCTTTGAAGGAGAAATATAAATGAAAGATATAATTACCAAGGCTGAAATTCTAATTGAATCATTACCATATATCAAAAATTTTTATGGTAAAACTTTTGTCATTAAATATGGAGGAGCTGCACAGGTTAAAGAAGAATTAAAAGAATCTTTTGCAAAAGATATAGTATTACTCAATTTTATAGGAATACGCACTACAATAGTTCATGGCGGTGGACCGAAAATTTCAGCAATGATGGAAAAAATGGGTAAAAAACCCACTTTTATTCAGGGGCAGCGTGTTACTGATGAGGAAACAATGAATATTGTGGAAATGGTTCTTGGCGGACTTGTAAATAAAGAAATCGTCTCATTAATTAATAATCACGGGGGTAAAGCTGTTGGGTTAAGCGGAAAAGATGGTGGTTTGATTAAGGCAAAAAGAAAGATAATTAAAAAAGCAAGCAATGAAGGTGAAGAAGAAATAATAGATTTAGGGCTTGTAGGAGAAGTTACAGGAGTTGATCCACAAATAATTATAAGTCTTAGTAAAGAAGGCTTTATCCCTGTAATCTCACCTGTTGGTTCAAGCTCAAAAGGAGAAACTCTGAATATTAACGCAGATTATGTTGCTGCATCTATTGCGGCATCCTTGAAAGCAGAAAAATTAATTATTCTAACCGATGTTCCGGGAATAATGGACAAAAACGAAAAAATAATTTCAACAGTAAAAAAATCTCAGGTAAAAAAACTTATAGATGAAGGAATAGTTTCAGGCGGGATGCTTCCCAAAGTTCAGTCATGTGTTAAAGCAATTGAGGGAGGTGTCTCAAAAGCACATATAATAGATGGAAGAGTTCCACATTGTCTTTTGCTTGAGATCTTCACAAAGGAAGGAATTGGCACGGAAATCCAATTATAAGCGCTTTATTAAATTTCTCTTAATAATCTCTATAATCAGTACTACACTCTATCTTTTTTTATTTCCCGATGTCTCAAGGCTTAAAAAAGTGAATCCCCAAAAGACCTCTTTTATGGAATATAGAGAAAGAGAATGGAAAGAACAGGGTAAAAAGTACAGAATACAACAAAGATGGGTGCCATTGTCCAGGATGTCGCCTTATATTAAAAAAGCTGTTTTAATTGCAGAAGATGATAAGTTCTGGAGACACGAAGGATTTGACTTTGATGCAATTAAAAAAGCTCTGGAAAAAGATATTAAAGAGAAAAAGTTTAAACTCGGAGGAAGTACAATAAGCCAGCAGCTTGCAAAAAATCTCTATCTATCTCCATCAAAAAATCCGATCAGGAAAATTAGAGAAGCAATAATCACATGGAGAATGGAAAGAGTTTTAAGCAAAAAGAGAATACTCGAACTTTATTTAAATGTTGCTGAATGGGGAGATGGAGGTATTTTTGGGATTGAAATGGCATCAAGACATTACTTTGGAAAATCGGCCAATGATTTAACAGCCGAAGAATCAGCCCGTCTGGCAGCGGTTTTACCAAACCCTAGGAAATATAATCCTCTTGGTGGCAGTAAATATGTTGAAAATAGAGCAAATCTTATTTACAATATCATGGTCAAACGTGGTATAGTAGTTCCTGAATATGAAGAAGTAATTAAAGAAGAGGGAGGTAATCCTCTGAATCCTAATAATAATATTCAACAGGAGGGGGTGGTAAATGAACATACTAACTAAAAGTTTTGACAAAAAAATTTATTTAATATAATATATTCAACTAATTTCTACTTGACAAGTATCTATGTCCTTAATATAATTAAAAAAATTGAAAGAAGGTTAATTATGACAAAGGCAGATTTAGTTGAAAAGATATTTGAGAAGATAGGATTATCAAAAAAAGAAGCTCAGGAAATCATTGAAATTCTTTTTGACACAATGAAGCAGACCTTTATTGAAGGTGAATCTGTTAAGATTTCAGGCTTTGGTACATTCAATGTCAGGCAGAAAATGGCAAGAAGAGGCAGAAATCCAAAGACAGGCGAAGAAATGGAAATAACACCAAGAAGAGTTATTACCTTCAGAGCAAGCAATCAACTAAAAGCAATGATGGGAATTAAAGATGTATAAGACATCAACAGAAGCAATTAAAGCTTATTCGCCCTTTCCTGATAAATTATTTTATAAAATAGGCGAAGTAAGTAAGATTGTCGGGGTTGAACCATATGTCCTGAGATATTGGGAAACAGAATTCAATTTTCTTAAACCTCGCAAAAATAAATCAGGGCAGCGTGTTTATATTAAAAAAGATGTTGAACTGCTTTTAACCATAAAAAGGCTTTTATATCAAGAAAGATATACAATTGAAGGTGTAAGAAAAAGACTCGGACTATCGAATAATATTTCTGAACTTAAACCTGAACAGGAAAAAAGTTATATAAAAGAAGTTCAGATTAAAGAAAAAGAGCCTCGCCAGCCTGCAATAACCATGGAGCATGTCAAAAAGAGGCTTAGGGAAATCCTGAGTCAGCTTCAATAAGAAATCAAATAAAATATCGGGGCGTAGCGCAGCCTGGTAGCGCACTCGCTTGGGGTGTGAGTGGTCGCCCGTTCAAATCGGGTCGCCCCGACCAATAATTTCAATAACTGGAAATAATAATGGAAGAATTTTTTTCGTGGCTTGTTACCACAATAGGAACTCTTGGTTATCCTGGAATAGTACTTTTAATGTTTATTGAAAGTACATTCATTCCATTACCTTCAGAACTTGTTATACCACCAGCAGGATATTTAATTTATCAGAATCAAATGAGCTGGACCGGAGTAATATTTTCAGGAACTATTGGAAGCGTCCTTGGTGCTTTGTTCAATTATTCCATTGCTGTTTATTTGGGCAGACCTTTCATTCTGAAATATGGAAAATATTTTGGTGTATCCCAAAAACATTTTGTTAAAGGTGAAGAATTTTTCCTGAAGCATGGAACCATAAGCACTTTTATTGGAAGACTTATTTTAGGTATAAGGCATTATATTTCCTTTCCAGCAGGCTTATGGAGAATGCATCTTGGTAAATTTTGTTTCTATACTGCACTTGGAGCAGCAATTTGGGTTTTTATACTTACATATATAGGTTACTTCGTTGGCAACAACAAGGAGAAAGTTCTTCAAATAAGCAAGCAATGGAGCGGGTATATAATTATTGGGTGTATTCTCCTGATAATTGCTTATATAATCTGGAATAAAAAGAAATCTTCAAATCTATGAGTTTTTTTGCTGACCTTCATATACATTCCAAGTTTTCAAGAGCTACAAGTAGAGAAATGACTCTTGAATCTTTATGGAAATGGGCGCAACTTAAAGGAATATCAGTCCTGGGAACAGGTGATTTTACCCACCCTGTTTGGTTTAAAGAAATAAAAGAAAAACTTTACAATAATGCAAACAACCTATTTGAATTAAAAGATAATTATAAAACAAAAGATATATTTACATCCTGCATCTCCGATGTTCATTTTATTCTGAGCGCTGAGATAAGTTGTATCTATTCTAAAGGTGGTAAGATCAGAAAAGTTCACAATATTGTTTTTATGCCAGATATACAAAGTGTGGAAAAGTTCAATAATATTCTCTCCAGAATCGGCAACCTTTCTTCTGACGGAAGACCCATAATCGGTCTCGATTCAAAAGAGCTTCTTAAGATAGCACTCGATGTATCCGATAGGGCAATGCTCATTCCTGCACATGCATGGACTCCGCATTTTTCAGTGTTTGGAGCAGGTTCAGGGTTTGATTCACTTGAAGATTGTTTTGAAGAACTAAGTCCTTATATCTATGCTATTGAAACAGGGTTGTCATCAGATCCTAAAATGAACTGGAGGATTTCCGAACTCGATAGATTAACACTTATATCAAATTCCGATGCTCACTCACCTTTGAAACTTGGACGTGAAGCTAACATATTTAATAAAGAAAAGACTTATGACGCAATATTTGAAGCTATAAAAAGTAAAAAAGGATTTGAAGGTACTGTTGAATTTTTCCCAGAAGAAGGAAAGTACCATTACGATGGACATAGAAATTGTGGAATAAATATGTCACCAAAAGAAACAATCAATCATAACTATATCTGTCCTGTATGCAATAAAAAACTAACAATAGGAGTCATGCACAGAGTCGAAAAACTCGCTGACAGAGAAGATGGCTATATTATAAAAAATGCTGTTCCTTTTTATTCAATAATACCTCTGATGGAAATATTGGCGGAAGTTCTAAAAACAGGTATAAACAGCAAAAAGGTTTTACAGAATTATTATATGTTGCTTGAAAAACTCGGAAATGAATTTAACATACTTCTTAATATCCCTTTGGATGAAATCGGAAAAGTTAAGATTCCTAAACTAAAAGAAGCAATAGAAAGAGTACGCTCGGGTAATATTCATATAATTCCAGGATATGACGGAGAATTCGGAAAAATAAGCATATTTGAACAGATAAAAAGACAAGAAACAAAAGGCCAGACAAGACTTTTTTAAGAATAATTGATTAACCCGAAAAATGCAGATAATGCCAAAGCTTTTGAAACACTGGTGTTCTATAGCGAAAAAAGTGCTATAAAGCCTGTCATAGCCTTTGCCAAAACCCTTGAGAAATATGCTTATGGAATTATTAACCATCGCAGATTTCCTATTCATACAAGCCGTATGGAAGGGATTAACAATAAAATTAAGGTTATTAAACATAAAGCTTATGGGTTCCATGATATAGAATATTTCTATTTAATCATTAAAAATGCCTTCGCTTATACCAACTAAATTGGAGAAAAACCATTTTTATTAAAGTTAAATGTTATTACAATATGAAAAAGCCTTTAAGTTTTTGTTGTATAATTTATATATTAAAGAAAATATTTTCTAAAAATTATCATTAATTGTATGGAGAAATTAAATGTATGAAGATTTAATAATATCAGACCCTAAAATTATGTTGGGCAAACCTATTATAAAAAGGAACTCGAATAACTGTCGAACTAATTCTTGAAAAGCTTGCTTCGGGTGAGACAATCCAACAAATACTTGAGGCACATCCTCGTTTAACTTATGAAAGTGTAAGAGCTGCTCTTTCATTCGCAGCAAAAGTCTTAAAAAGTGATATTGTTTATCCTGTCATTGAAAAAGAAGAAGCTGCATGAATTTTCTGGCTGACGAAAATGTTGATAGTCAAATTGTTAAAGGTTTAAGAAAAGAAGGATATTCTGTAACGGTTCCATCATCGTTTTTAGCTAATAATACATACTCCTCTTTTACTACAAGACTTGTATTTGCTTTTTCTGAACTTGCTCCCCCTGTTTTCACTGCATTTGGAGCAATTGATTGTTCAATTACCCATACTGTTACTGCATTCATTGCAGAAAGCATCATGCCTTGTGAAAATGTTCCACCTGAAAGCTCTGAACCAAATTCTTTTGGCAACTCTTTTGTTAACTACTAATAATATCGAATCAAAGCATTCTCAAAATCTTGAAAATGTGAAACGAAAAATTTCTTCACCTCATCCCATGAAACTGTTTTGTCTATTAGAATTGGCTCTGGGTTTTTCTCTGCCTCCTCAAAATATGTAAGTCCTTTGATAATATGGAAATAATTAACACTTCTGCCATATTTTTTATAAGCCATCTCACAAAGCTTATCAACCCCTAATTTTTTTATTCCAAAGTAAAGATCATAAAAATCCTTTTTTAGCCCTCTCTCACTTACTGTACGCAACTTCTCAACGGTAATATCACGCCAATCAGCTACAATTATTGACTCAAAAGAAATAGGTGGTAGAAGCAAGAGACAATCATAAAAAATAAATGACACTTTAATGTCTTCTAAAATACAGTACAAAGTTCCCCAGCTTTTCATTTCGCCTTTGATCTGGAAACCACTTTTTTTAATAACTGTAGCAAGGCTATCTGGAGAGAATTCTTTATCTGTAAAGAAGTCAAAATCATAGGATTTCCTATGTCCTATTTGTAAAGCTAATCCTGTACCACCAGCAAGATAAAATGAAAACTCGCGAAGAAATCCCAGTTTCTTAGTTAGTAGATGCATATTGCTATTAATTGTCTCAAGATGCATAGCCTGCTGCTTTACAGTATGAAAAGGTCCTCTTTGAAAGTATCCTGCTCTTTTTTACTGTTTCTTTTATTTTATCTTCTGAAAATGTATTTCTCATCCAGAAAAGGTCTTCTATATCTCCAAACTCCAAAATTCTTTCAACAATAAAAAACCAATCTTCATCAGGGGATAAAGTGTCTCTTTCTACATCCCAGAAAAGAGTTTGTTTCTTGAGGGATTCCATAAAATTATTATATCATAGTGAAAATGCCACATTTCTTAAAATACTTTTTCTTCTCGAATTTATAATGAAGCCTAAAATTCTTACACTTCCGAAGTGGAGGTTTTTTAGGCTTGTAACTGGTTAATTATAAAAAGAAAATTGATGGTAAATTTTGAGATGAAAAAATATTTACACTTAATAATAAAAGGATTTTTATTTTGTTAATTATTTCCTAACATCTACTAACTCTTCTACTTTTTCACTATCTTTGTTTTCTTTTTTCATCAACCATTTATTAATTAGAGTTAAAAGTGGATAAAATATTAAAAGTAATAATGCTACATCAATTATCACATCAAAAAAAGGGCTAACTATTGCCATAGATACTTTTAATCCTGTTAATTTGATATAAGCACACCAAAGAGTGCTGAAGGTAATGCACTTATAACTAGACTGAGCATTACACTAATACCCCTTACTAAATAGTAAAATATCAATAATGAAACATACAAAAAACAGCTTTTAGGTGACCATTGAAAATGTAACTTTTTTCGCCAAGTTAATATTGAAAATAGAAGTGCACCTTCAAAAAATGCAGTTATTACCATAATAATTATATAATGATTTTCATGTGTTAAAAAAACACCTTGACGATATATAACAAACAATTCAAGAAATGTTGCGATAATGCCTCCTATAAAAAAGGAACTTATTATTTTTTTCTTCATAATTTCATTCCTGCTGGAGGCTTTGTGGGACTATACCAAAATGGAGCTGTCCAACATATTTCATGTCCAGTGATAATCTCAGCTGTAGTTAAAGTATAACGACTTATACCAAATAGCCTTGAAAAATATTCATGATAATCTTGTAAACAAGCTCTAACCCACCTATCCCAGTTTTTAGGGAAAAACTCAAACGGTGCTTTAGCTGTTCTACAGATTTCTTCAAACTTACTGAATAAATACTCACTCACTAAATCATCTGCTCCGTTTGCTAACTCTCCCCAGTATACACACGATTCTGGACCTTTTCCATATATTTGAGATTGGGAATTGTCACTAACTTTTACTACTAAAGTATTTTGTGCTTTTTCTGAACTTGCTTCACCTGTTTTCACTGCATTTGGAGCTATTGATTGTTCAATTGCTCATATTGTTACTGCATTCATTGCTGAAAGCATCATGCCTTGCGAAAATGTTCCGCCTGAAAGCTCTGAACCAATTCCACCAACTATACCCGCTCCAAATGCTCCTAATACCAGTTTGCCAAACGGATCAACTCCTTTTAACCCCGCTACCCATCCTCCTACTGCTCCACCTGCAGTTCCAAGTGCCATCCCCTGTAATACGTTACCTCCAGATAATGCAGATGCTGTCGCACCTCCTGCCGCTCCACCTACCATCCCTATTATTACAGTTGATTCTACTATCTGCGAAATCGCTAAACCAGCTCCAAATCCTACCGCTCCTCCTGCAGCACCTGATATCGCACCCGCTGTAGTTGAAGATATTGCACCTGCTTGAACTGAAGATGCAAGAGAGCCTGCCACTGCTCCTTCTACTCCAGAAAATATCCCTCCAGAAATACCTCCTATTACTCCACCAGTTACCATAGCCTGAAAATTCCAATCACTCTGTACTCCAGACATCAATGCCCCAATTACTGCTCCTATCAACATCTCAACGAAAAAGTTTCCGCTTGGGTCTGTGAGTATTACAGGATTG
The DNA here is from genome assembly GCA_020725385.1 of Nitrospira japonica. GTDB lineage: Bacteria > Nitrospirota > Thermodesulfovibrionia > Thermodesulfovibrionales > SM23-35 > DYFC01. The sequence goes on from DYFC01000028.1 coordinate 26,536, forward strand.
TTTCTACAATAGCTGTATCTGTTTAGTGTCTGTGGGTCTGTGTAATCTTGGACTATTGAATCTGCGCTTATGAATCTTCCAATCTCTGGTTCGTAATATCTCGCACCATAGTAATACAAACCTGATTCTGTATCAAGCTCCTGCCCTGTGAATTTGTGCTTTACTTTTATTGAGCCTGTATCTGTGTAAACCTTTCCATAAGGATAATAATATAGGTCTTCTACTTTGTTTCCATTTGTATCTGTCATAACACTGCTACTTCCCAAATGGTCTGTGTGATAATAATATATATTTGAACCAGTCTTCATCGCAACCCTTTTATCATCTGCAAAGATGTATTTGGTACATGTTGAGTATGTGCATTCATAAAACTTGCCTTATTTATGGCAATCATATTGACATATTTTTGTTTTGGAATCAATAGGGGTTTACAGAAATTTTTACACTTCCGAAGTGGAGGTTTTTTTAAAAACTATCTCTTTGGATATATGTCTTCGAATATTTCCTCTAAGGCATATATAGTTCTCGGAGGTATTTGTTTGTTAGGATAATACTTCTCCAATATTAAAATAACTGTATTTAAATCGTTGATATTTAAATATCTTATTAAAAATTTAATATCAGAAATGTCTTCGCTTTCACCCAATCGCATAGACATACATTTCATAGCCAAAATATACTCGGGAGCAGCTGTAAATATCTTCAAATTTGATAACTCTAAATAAATATCAAATGCAGCTTCTGTACTCAAATAACCTTTAGCTGCATCATTAAGCCAATTACGGTTTAAATCATATTCTTCAGCTATCTTATCAGCTAATTTAGCAATTATACTCTTTGGTTCAAAGATAGCATCAACATCTTTTGTTGATACTCTTGCATTTAAAGCTACACACATTACTGCTCCACCTATTAAATATATTTCTCCAATGATATTGAGATTTTTTAGTTCTTCATTTAAAGCCATAAGATATTTATTAATTTCATCTTTTGTCATTAAACCCTCACTAATGCATTTGAAGATACAAAAAGGTTTCTTCTTTTAAAAGCAATAGGAGACTCTATTATTAATATTGCTTTTAATTTTTCCCCTCCATAAAAATATGGCTCCTTAAGAATATATTTCTGCTTTCTTGTCCATTCAGGGACGGGTAATTTGTTATCTATAGATAATTTTTCAGCCATTGCAGCTAAATATGCTGATATTTCTATTGGTTCTATATTAAAAGGTTCTTCCTCAAGCATTTTATACCTGTCTGATATGGAAGCATTATAAAAATCTTCTAAAAACTCTGATATATAAAAACTACGTTTATCTTTTTCTTTGATTATTTTTTCTGATGTTTTCTTTATTGTGTTCATATTTTTATTCTTTTTTATCATATTATCATAATTTTAATCATATATCATAACATTAAAATTCTTTAAATATTTAGTCAAAGAAAATTCATTCAACTTCTATCCTAAAAAATTCTTACACTTCCGAAGTGGAGGTTTTTTAGGCTTGTAACTGGTTAATTATAAAAAGAAATTTGATGGTAAATTTTTAGATGAAAAAATATTTACACTTAATAATCAAAA
>DYFC01000029.1 GCA_020725385.1 Nitrospira japonica
GATGCGATATTGAAGGAATAGGAGGTAGGAAATGGCAGATAAAGAAAAGAAACGCACAGAAGGTTTGCCAGAGCCGCCGGCAGAGATAGTTGTTGCAGAGACAAAACCAAAATTTGACTGGAAAAGAGTATTTTTTATCTTATTGGGATTAGGTGTATTTTTTCTTATATATTTTATGCCGCCTTGGCCAGATGCGGTAGACCCTGTAGGGAAACATTTCACTTTATCCCAACAGGGGAAAGGAGCCATCGCCTTATTTGCAATGGCAGGCATATGGTGGGTATTTGAAGTAGTTCCGATTGGAGTAACAGGTATAGCAATTGGAGTAATGCAGGCATTATTTTCAATCCGTTCTGCAAAAGATGCATTTAAAGACTTTATGGATCCTTCGGTCATGTTTATTTTTGCATCAGTTGTAGTAGGTGTTGCATTTACAAAAACAGGATTAACAAAAAGACTTGCATATAAAATGCTTCAGATTGTTGGTGAAAAAACGAGCATGATTCTACTGGGAGCACTGGTTGTAACAGCAGGACTTGCTCATGTTATGGCACACACTGCTGCAGCCGCAACAGTTTTTCCCATTTTACTTGCAATAAATGCACTTTATGGAGAAGGTGAAAGGCCAACAAAGTTCGGCAAATCATTGTTTATCGGTATGGCATATGCAGCAGGTGCCGGGAGCGTAATTACATTTCTTGGTTCTGCAAGAGCAGCAGCAGGAGCTGGAATGTTTCAGGAATTTACTGGAAGAACAGTTGGTTTTTTTGAGCTTTCAAAATACGCATTTATAATTGGCTGGGGAATGGTATTTTTAATCTGGTTATACCTGATGGTTTTTCTTAAACCCGAAAAAAGCATAGTGCCGGGGTTAAGAGAAAGAGTTGGAAAACTTTCAAAAGAATTAGGACCTATAACAAGAGATGAGATATTTGTCATTATAACAGTACTTGGAGCAATAGCTGTTATGTCCATGCAGTCATTTGTGCCTACTTTAAAGTCATTGGACAGAGCTGCAATAATGCTTGTTTCGACATTAATATTCTTCTTATTTAGAGTTCTTACTGTCAAAGAACTTGAAGACATTCCCTGGAATATCATTCTTCTTTTCAGCGGTGCAATGAGTATAGGTTTCTGCCTGTGGAAAACAGGAGCAGCACAATGGATGGCTGTCAATTGGCTTGTAATGTTCCAGCACGCTCACTGGCTTGTTTTTGTTTTAAGCATAGCAACATTTGTACTTATAATGACTAATTTTATTATGAATGTTGCTGCAATTGCTATCTCATTGCCTGTTTCATTGGTTATTGCCCCGTATCTTGGAGTTGCACCTGATGTTATTTTCTATTCCTCATTAATGACAGCAGGTATGCCTTTTATTCTTCTGATCGGAGCTGCACCAAATGCAATAGCGTATGAATCAAGACAATTTACTACAGGAGAATTCTTCAAGCATGGATTACTATTGAGTGTTTTACTTGTTGCGTTTATAGGATTAGCAATTTTAACCTTCTGGCCGATGCTTGGAATGCCAATATTACTTAAATAATAATCCCTCCTCTCTCCTCCTCTTAGACTAAGGGGAGGCTGAGAGGGGTTAATTATTTATTTTTTAGAGATAAACGGGGGTTTTATGAAGGCTGAAGATTTAATGATACCTGTTCAGGATTATTTAAAACCCGAACAGACTTTAAAAGAAGCGGTTAATCTTCTTAAGACAGCAAAAAAGGGCGAAGAAAGAGTAGGCGCAAAGGGACTGCCTGTTCTTGATGAAGCAGGAAAACTCGTGGGAATGCTTTCTATGAGGGATATTCTCAAGGCAGTACATCCCACATATATGGATATAATGAATCTTGGGAAATTCACATGGGATGGAATGCTTGAAGAAGCTGCAAAGAAAATTGCGGATAAAAAAGTTTATACATTGATGTCAAAAGATGTCATAACAGTTAAAGAAGAGTCACCCTTAATGGATGCTGTAGATAATATGATTAAAAATAATATAAAAAGATTGCCTGTTGTTGATAACAACGGAAAAGTAACCGGAATGATATATGAGAGAGATTTATTTTTTGCAATCGTAAAATCCATGCTGAATGAAAATATAGGAGGTGAAAAATGACTGAAGAAGTAAAAGCCGCAACCGAGGTTGTCATGGGTACACAGTTTTGGGTAGCTACAGCAATATTTATTCTTGTTTACGGATTAATAGTTACTGAGAAAATACATAAGACAATCCTTGCGATTGTAGGAGCTGCAACAATGATTATCCTCAGGATTGTCACTCAGGAAGACGCTTTCCATAACATAGAACTGGGTGTGGACTGGAATGTTATCTTCCTTCTAATAAGTATGATGATTATTATAAACATTATGAAGCCGACAGGAGTATTTGAATATATTGCAATAAAAAGCGCAAAAATAGCTAAGGGGAAACCTTTTGCTATCATGGCAATATTTTCAACTGTAACAGCAGTAGTATCTGCCTTTCTTGATAATGTTACAACCGTTTTATTAATAGCTCCAGTTACAATGCTTATTTGTCAAGCTCTTGAACTTGATGTTGTACCATTTTTACTTACTGAAGCAATAGCATCAAACATAGGCGGAACTGCAACATTAATTGGAGACCCCCCAAACATTATGATAGCATCAAAAGCTCAACTGGATTTTATGGCATTTATATATCATCTTACACCTGTTATTATTATATGTCTTATAGTTTATGTCATAACACTTAAGTTTGTTTTTGGTAGAAAGCTGAAAGTAAAAGATGAGTTAAGACAAAGAATAATGGAAATGAATGAAAAGGAAGCGATAAAAGACCCTGTTCTACTCAGGAAATCTCTTGTTGTACTTGCCATTACAATTGGAGGATTTATTTTCCACGGGATGCTTCATTTTGAACCTGCAACAATCGCTCTTGCAGGAGCTGGTTTGCTTCTTCTTGTTTCAGGAATCAAGGAGCCTCATCATATTTTGGCTGAAGCAGAATGGGCAACACTTTTCTTTTTCATTGGTCTTTTTATCATAATAGGTGGAGTTGTAAAGGTCGGTCTCATTAAATGGATGTCTATTAAAGTCCTTGAAATCACGCAAGGTAACCTTTTTGGAACATCAATGATTATAATGTGGTTTTCTGCTTTTGCTTCAGCTTTTATAGACAATATTCCCTATGTTGCTACCATGAACCCTTTAATTATAGATATGGCAAAACAATTGTGGCCCAACGTTACAGGAATAGAACTTCTTCATCACCCAGATCTTATGCCTATTTGGTGGTCTTTAGCCCTTGGCGCATGTCTTGGAGGAAACGGAACAGCAATAGGTGCATCGGCTAATGTAGTAGTATGTGGTATGGCAGAAAAAATGGGCAGTCCTATTTCATTTAAAAGATGGATGCTTTATGGTATGCCATTAATGATTCAGTCGGTTATTATAACAACAATATACGTTTGGCTCAGATATTATGTCTTGAAAATATAATTCATTTAAATATCTTAAGAAAGGGGCAGGGTTGCTGTCAATCTTGTCCCTTTTCCAGTAGAAGAGTCGATTAATAATTTACCATTCAGTAGTGAAATTCTTTCATGCATCCATTTCAAACCTGCTGAATTGCCAAGGGCTTTAACTGTTGAATAATCAAAGCCTATGCCTTTATCTTCAATATTTATTAAAAGATTATTAGAATCGGCTTTAATTAAAACCATAACTTCATTTGCACAGGAATGCCTTGCTACATTCATTAGAGCTTCTTGAATAATACGGTAAACTGCTGTCTCAATTTCAGGTTTAAAGCGCATATTCAGACCTTCGTGTGAGAAATTTACTTTTATTTTTGTCTGTGTTTTAAATCTATCAAAATGCCATAAAAGTGCGGGTAAAATACCTTTTTCATCAAGCATAAAAGGTCTTAAGTCCAGAGACATATTTTTCACTCTTGTAAGTAAATCCTGAACAGCGTTCTGAATATCAGAAAGACACGCTTCATTTTCAACCGATTGAGTATTAATCATCATATCAAGCACATGTTTAAGTCCATTTAAGGTCTGCCCTATTCCTTCATGTAATTCACGTGCAATATATTTGCGTTCAGCTTCCTGAATTTCTATCAAACGATTTGAAAGTGTTTTTAGTCTGTCTGTATATTTACGAAGTTTTTCCTCTGTTCTTTTTCGCTCAAATATTTCATCCTCGAGTTCTCTTATAACAGCTTCAAGTTGTCTTGTCCTCTGAATAACCCTGTGTTCAAGATCTTTGTTAAGCCTTTTTATCTCTTCCTCAGCCTGCCTTCTTTCGGTTATGTCCCTTATTACAATAACAGCCCCGGTTATTTTGTCCTGTTCAACTATAGGCGCGCTTGTATATTCAACAGGGAATTTTGTTCCGTCTTTCCTCCATACTACTTCATCGGTAATATTAAAAAAAGTTTCGCCTTTTAATAAGGTCATAAGTATAGGACATTCTTCTCTTTCATACGCTGAACCATCAGACTTTGTATGTCTTAAAATATAATGCAAATTTCTACCAATAAGTTCTTTTTCTGAATACCCTGTCATTCTTAATAAGGCAGGATTTACAAAAACTGTTTTGCCATTTCTATCAACTCCGTATATTCCGTCACCAACAGAATCCATAATTGTTTTTAATCTTATAAAATTCTTGGTGTTTGCTTCTTCGATTTCCTTATTTCTCGTAATGTCAGTTAAAACTGCAAATGCTCCTGTAAATTCTCCTTTAGAATTAAAAATGGGTCTTGGAGAGAATATTACATAAAAATCACTGCCACCCTTTTTCTTTCCTTTTATTTCAAATGGGCTGCAAATATTCTTTCGAATTTTATTAAACTCATTTTTAAGAATTTCCTGATTTTCAAAATTGAAAAACTTCAACACAGGATTCCCGAGTATTTCATTTCTACTGTATCCGGTTAACTCACAAACTTTATCATTTATAAAAGTTACAATCATATTTTCATTAACAACACCGAGCCCTTCATTCATTGTCTCGATTAACATTTGATAGCGCTCCATGCTTTTTCTGAGCGCCATTTCTGTTATTTTTATTCTGAGAATAGCCTGAATGCGTGCAATGAGTTCCGGAGCAGTAATAGGTCTTGTAATATAGCCATCTGCGCCAATTTCAAGGCCTTTTATCTGACTGTTTGATGAAATTTCCATCCCAGAAATGAGAACCACATACGTTCCAAACATTTCAGGGTCTTCTTTTATTTTCTTGCAAAGTTCAAAACCACTGGCATCAGGAAGCATTACATCAAGAAGGACAAGATCAGGACGGATTTCTTTAATTTTCCGCAGACACTCATTTCCGGAGCATGCTTCAGTAACTTCATAACCGGCTGATTGCAGGATTGTAGAATTTAACTGTAATAAGTCAACATCATCTTCAACACAAAGTATCTTTGCCTTAGGGTTTTCCATATAAAGGTAAAAAGGTGGTTTATTAAAATAATTTCAAAAATTATTTTAATATAGTACCATATAAATTAAAGAAAACAATAGAGTACAATTAACATTTATGAAATATTTTTTAACAACCGATGCTGTTCTAAAATTTCTCGAAGAACCTTATATTTATAATATTAAAAATGACGAACTTTATGAGCTTGATGAAAATTCATTTAAGTTTTTTACAGATTGTTCAACTGAAAACGGTTGTTACTCAGATGATATTGAATTCATTAACTATTCTATAACCGAGAATCTATTAACCGAAAAATACATTCCAACGAAAAGACCCCTGTTAAGAAAATCTCCTGTCCCTTCCCTGCGTTATCTTGAACTTCAGATAACAAACAAATGCAACCTAAGATGTAAACATTGTTTTGTTGAGCAGAAAAATGATGAACTTGATTTAGAACAGATTAAAAAGGTTTTATCTGAATTTGAACAGATACAGGGCTTAAGAGTAATGATTACAGGTGGCGAACCCTTAATTCATAGTAAATTTATGGAAATAAATGAAATGCTCGCTGATTTCCGTATTAGAAGGGTACTTTTTACAAATGGCTTGCTAATAAATAAAAAATTATTAGATAAGCTCAATTTTCACGAAATTCAAATCAGTATTGATGGTCTTGAAAAATCTCATGATGCAATAAGAGGCAGCGGTAATTTTAAGAAAGCTATAAATGCTGTGCAACTTACACATGATTCAGGATATGATGTTTCTGTAGCAACAATGATACATCGAAAGAATTTAAAGGATTTTGAAAAAATGAAGGAGATGTTTATTAAAATTGGTGTTAAGGATTGGACAGTTGATATACCTTGCGAAACCGGAAGATTAAAAGAGAATCCTGATTTTCAGATAAAACCCGATGAAGGCAGTAAATTCCTTTCGTATGGTTATGGAGGCGGATTACATTCAAGTGCCAAAGGATATGCATGCGGACTTCATCTGATAGCAGTTAATGCAGATGGATATGTGTCTAAATGTAGCTTTTATTCCCATACACCGGCAGGTCATATAAATGAAGGTCTCGAGACATGCTGGTTAAGAATTAAACCGATTGAACTTAAAAGTCTTAAATGTGACTGCAATTTTCTTGAAATATGCAGGGGAGGATGTAGATACAGAGCAGAAATTTCTGGAGACCCTTTAGGAAAAGACCCTTACAAATGTTACTATTATAGAAAAAATTCAAGGGCTAAAAGATGATGAAACAAGTTCAGCATAGAAATTTTTATGAGTAAATTTTTGAGAAATGTCTGCATTATTCGGGTAAAATAACGTAATGGAGAAAATAAGAATAGGTGTTAGTTCATGTCTTCTCGGGGAGAAAGTACGCTATGATGGCGGTCATAAACATGACCGGTATATAACCGATACTCTTGGCAACTTTTTTGAATATATTTCTGTATGCCCTGAAGTTGAATGCGGACTACCGGTACCGAGAGAAGCAATGCACCTAATTGGTGATTATAAATCTCCACGTCTTGTAACAATCAGAACCGGCATTGATCATACTGAAAAAATGCTCAAATGGATAGAAAAAAAGTTGATCCAGCTTGAGAAAGAGAATTTATGCGGCTTTATATTCAAAAGTAGATCCCCGAGTTCTGGAATTAAAGATGTCAAAATTTACAGCCCATCCGGTATGCCATCAGGAAAAGGCGCAGGTTTATTTGGAGGTGCATTCATCAAGAACTTTCCAAATATTCCTGTTATTGATGAAGGCAGACTCCATGATCCTGTTTTAAGAGAGAATTTCATTGAAAGAGTCTTTATCTTTTATAAATGGCAAAAATTATTAAAAGATTCTTATAATTTAAAGGGGTTGATGGATTTTCATACAAAACATAAACTTTTAATAATGTCCCATAGTCAAAAACATTTAAGTTTACTTGGCAAACTTGTTGCCGGTGCAAAATCAAAATATAAAGATAATCTATTTGCCGAGTACATAAATTTATTAACAGAAGCAATGAAGCTTATTGCGACAGTAAAGAAAAATACAAATGTTTTACAACATATAGCAGGTTATTTTAAGAACAATCTCCCACACGATGACAAACAGGAATTACTGGATATTATAGATAATTACCACAAAGGTTTTTTACCGTTGATTGTTCCTGTAACACTTCTAAACCATTACACAAGGAAATTCAATACTTCTTATCTTAAAGATCAGGCTTATCTCAACCCTCATCCTCTGGAATTGATGTTAAGAAACCACGTTTAAGATGAAAGATTTATTTAAACTTTCTTAAATTTTATTTTTTGCAGCTTCTTTTATTAATTCCTGTCCTATAACATTTCTCTGTATCTGATTTGTGCCTTCGTATATCTGCAATATTTTTGCATCCCTCATCATTTTTTCAACGGGATATTCCCTCATATAGCCCGAACCGCCCATTACCTGTACTGCATTTGTAGTCACCCTCATTGCCATATCAGTAGCAAATACCTTTGAGATTGCAGATTCCTTAGTAAAATCCTTAGCCCCGCTGTCAACATAGCGGGCAACAGCATAAACCAGAGCTCTTGCCGCTTCAATTTCAATAGCCATATCTGCAAGCATATGCTGAACAGCCTGAAAACTTATTATAGGATGACCGAACTGAATTCTCTGTCTTGCAAACTTAAGGGCTTCTTCAAATGCACCCTGTGCAAGCCCTACTCCTTGCGCTCCAACTCCAGCCCTTGCGTTATCGAGAGTTTTCATTGCAATAATAAACCCGAGCCCTTCCCTTCCTATTAAATTCTCACGTGGAATTCTGCAATTGTCAAAAATAAGCTCCCTTGTTGAAGATGCTCTGATACCCATTTTCTTCTCTTTCTTACCAAAAGTGAATCCAGGTGTGCCTTTTTCTACAACAAAAGCCGAAGCACCTCTTGCTCCCTTTGAACGGTCTGTTAAAGCAATAATAGTATATATTTCAGCCTCACCACCATTGGTAATCCACTGTTTTGTCCCGTTCAAAATATATTCATTACCATCAAGTTTTGCTGTGGTCTGAATTCCTGCAGCATCACTGCCGGCATTTGCTTCGGTTAATCCGAAAGCAACAAGTCTTTTCCCGGTTGCTATATCAGGCAGATATTTCTTCTTTTGTTCTTCAGAGCCATATAGTAATAAAGGGTATGTCCCGAGTGCGTTTGCAGCATAGCTTGTTGCAACAGCAAGACATGCTCTTGAAAGCTCTTCTACTGCTAAACATAACTCAAGACAACCTTTGCCGAGTCCACCATATTCCTCTGGTATAAATAATCCAAAAAGGTCTGACTGTGCAAGAACATTCATAATTTCCCACGGGAATTCTTCTTTCTCATCAAGTTCTGCTCTCACAGGTACGACCTTTTCTTCAGCAATCTGCCTTGCAAGATCTCTAATCATAATCTGTTCTTCATTAAGAAAATAATCCATTGTATCCTCCATATCATTATTTTCAATATAAAAAATGACTTTCAATTAAAAGGGTATCTAAAATTGTAGCAGAAAATAGCTTTAATTGGAAATGAAGAAATTAACCTGAAGAAAATTCAGACATTGCAATAAAGCCTTTTAAATGCCGGAGATATTGAAATAAACCTGTTCTGACGGCAGGTAAGGATTCAGAATCTCAAATTGCATTTTTCGGGTTAATTTGTTTGATTCTGTATTTTGAAAGTATTATCTAATAGTTTAAGTCCTGTTAAAGCAAAGTTATCTTTACGCATTACCCACATAATACGTGCTCTCAAATCGTCATTTCCATACTTTATTTCAACAATATCGCCAATAGGAAGCATCTCGGATTGATTTATTTTGATAGTAAACCCGTTTTTTGATATATTTAAAGTTTTGGCTTCAAGATTTTTACCTTTATATATAAAAAAAATGCCGTCTTCCCTTTCTATACGTTTTTCCTTACGTCTATCGGTTCCGAATTTACCGCTGAACACAATGCCGCAATACGGACAGGGCTTGAATGCCTCTACTGAAGAACTAAAAGAATCTTTATTACATTCAGGACATGTAAGTCTTAAAATCATCAATCTTTCCTTATAGAAAATAACATAATAAAAGTTACAATTTGCTTTTGCTTTTACGCCAGAGGAGCAATGTATGCATTTTCATGTTAACCATATAAATACTAAAATACAAACAGTTTTTCAACTAATCTAAAGGTTGAAAAAAGAAAATAATAGTTTTAATAAAAATTAATACTTTAGTTCTAAAAAGTATTTTAGTATTGGGTTTCCCAGATGCGGTGGGTATATAATGCAAGCTGTAGCCTGTCGGTGACTCCCATTTTTTTATAAATACGGTTACAATGAGATTTTACCGTCTGTTCCGATATATCGAGTTTCTGTGCAATTTCTTTATTCCTGTAACCATGACATATCAGGTCAACAATTTCCTTTTCTTTTTTTGTAAGAACAACCGGGTTTTCAATCCTCGATATATGGGTAATAATATTTTTCACGACACTTCTATCAAGCCAGAGTTCTCCAGAATGTACAACTTTCATTGCATCAACAAGCATTTGAGATGTTGAATCGGGTGCAAGTAATCCATAAACACCCTTTAAAACAAGTTCGGGTATTTTTCTATCGGATTCAGGAGTCCACGAACTATCACATATAAGAAGAAATTTTGTTCTATTATTTAATACCGATTCAGGAAGTGTCCTGAATATTTTGTTATCAACAAGAATTAAATCAGGTTGAAGTTTTAGGATTTCTTCAATATCGGAGCCTTCATCGAAAATACCTATTATCTCAAAATCATCTTCTTTTCTAAGAAGACGCTTTATGCCTTCACTTAACAGATAACTATGGCAACCGATAACTATTTTCATAATTATTCTTCAAAATAAGTTGCTGATGCTGTCTCGGATTCCCAGACTGTCACTCCCGATAAGGTAACATTTTCATTATTAATCTTCTTCTTCAATGAATCATAAATCCATTTTGCTATATTCTCAGAAGAAGGATTTTTTTCTGTAAAAGGGAAAATATCATTCAAATATGCATGATCAAGAGATGATACCACTTCATTGGTCATTCTCTTAAGCTCTCTGAAATCAATTGCAATATCAATTTCATTAAGACGGTCGGCCAAGACATAGACCTGCACTTTCCAGTTATGTCCGTGCAGATTCTCACATTCACCCTTATATCCCCTCAATTGGTGGGCCGAGGAAAAATGAGTTTCTATCATTAATTCAAACATATGTTTAACTTATCATTTTTCTTTAAAATAATTCATTGTAGAAATAAGTTTAAGCAACAATTTTATATTTTTTTCTTAAAAATAGAGATGTATGGTAAATTCCTATATTTATTGTCATAATCAAGCCCGTAGCCAACAACAAATTCATTCGGGATAGTATAACCTATATAGTCAAGCGGGACATCCACAATTCTTCTTTCTCTTTTATCAAGAAAAGCACAGATTCTAAGACTCTTCGGGTTTCTTGTAAGAACCCTTTCCCTTATATGATTCAGAGTTACCCCTGTATCTACTATATCTTCAATTAATAATATATGTTTATCCGACACATCGCCCCGTATATCATAAAAAACCTTTACATCTCCTGTTGTCTGGGTTTTTATATAACTTGTAGCAATAATAAAGTCAACAGTCAATGGAATTTCAATTTGCCTTACAATATCGGAAAAAAACATAAATGCACCTTTAAGAATACCTACTGCTAATAAGTCTTTCTTTTTGTAATAATCCGAGATGTCTTTTGCAAGTTCTTTAACCCTGCTTTGTATTTGTTCCGCAGTAAATAAAGGTTTTCCTGTAATCATAGAATCTCCATTAACTATTTAAAAGTTTTGCAGCTTCTTTTGCAAAATATGTAAGTATAATATCAGCTCCTGCACGTCTAATTGAAGTTAATATTTCCATCATCATTCGCTTTTCGTCAATCCAGCCAAGTTTTCCAGCTGCTTTGACAATTGAATATTCTCCACTAACATTATATGCAGCTACAGGCATACTAAAAGTGCGCTTCACTTCAGAAATTATATCAAGGTATGAAAGAGCAGGTTTTACCATTATTATATCAGCGCCTTCTTCAATATCAAGTTCCACTTCTCTTAAAGCTTCAATTCTATTTGCCGGGTCCATCTGGTATGAACGCCTATCACCGAATTGAGGGGTAGATTCAGCAGCTTCCCTGAAAGGACCATAAAATGAAGAAGCATATTTTGCTGAATAAGCCATTATCGGAATAGACTCAAACCCTTCGGTGTCAAGTAAACTTCTTATAGCCTTTACTCTTCCATCCATCATATCAGATGGTGCAACCATGTCAGCTCCTGCCCTTACATGTGAAAGGGCTTCTTTTGCGAGAATTTCAAGAGTTAAATCATTATCAACATCACCGTTTTTTATAATACCGCAATGTCCGTGACTGGTATATTCACACATACAAACATCTGTAATTACATAAAGCTCGGGGACTGCATTTTTAATTGCTTTTATTGCTTTTTGTACCACACCATGTTCATCATATGCGCTTGAACCTTTTTCATCTTTATGTTCCGGGATTCCAAAAAGAATGATTGACGGGACACCAAGCCTATATATTTCTCTGGCGTGGTTTATTATTTTATCTACTGATTCTTGATAACAACCTGGCATGGAAGGTATTTCTTTTCTTATACCTTTACCATAAGTAACAAAAAGTGGATATATAAAGTCATCAGGAGAAAGGCGGGTTTCCCTCACCATTCTCCTGATTGTCTCATTCTTGCGAAGTCTTCTAAGCCTTTTTACAGGGAACATTTAATTAAGGGTACAGTTAGCTACCACAGCCTGTTCCACAGCCGCCGGCCGAACCACATGAACCCGTTGCACAGGAAGAAACTCCACCTGTAAAAAGAAATCCTTCACCCTCTTCACCGACATAATAATCAAGTTCACGGTCAGCAAGAGACGTCATAGTCTCTTTATCCATAAAAACCTTGAACCCGTTTTTTTCAACAACCTCATCATCAGGCATTTGTGTTTCCTGTAGATTCATCCCGTAGGAAGGCCCGCAACAACTTTGCCCTGCTATGAAAACTCTGATACCCCACGTTTCTTTGCCTTCATTGGCAAGAATAGCTTTTGCCATTTCAGCAGCTCTGTCCGAAATCGTCATTCTAAATTACCTCCAAATATTTAATACTTTAGAATAAAAAATAAATAAATAAAAAATCAAATATGTATTTTATTAAGGTCGTTAAACCTTACCAATTCTGAAAAGGGATATAGAGTTGACATTGCCTTTGATACCGCCGGGATGCCTGCTTCTTCAAGGGCTGCGATAGGGTTTAGTCCTCCAACTATTACCATACCGGCTTTGTCAACACCAACGGGCATCTCAAGCAAAGGTTGATTAGGATTTCCAACTAAAAGGATTCCTCCTATACCTTTACTTTTAAGATTTTCCTTTAACTGTAAAACCTTCTCTAAAGTGACTACCGGAATTTCCCTGAAACTCGCGAGTATTTTCCCGTATTCTGATGTAACTGCACCTCTTACATCGGTCATCCTGCTTTTTATAAATATCTCCAGCGGGTCAAGAGATGATCCTTCATAACTAATAAGCGCTGTAAAACGTATTGGTTCGGAGTTTATTTGTAATACCCCTCCAAACCTTGAAGTTACCGGAATTCCTGCTTTCAGGAAAATTCCATTAATTGTGACACTACATACAGTTCCCAATCCTACCATATTCTTTGGAACAGGGAAATCACCTATTTTTTCTCCGTTTTTTTTCAAAACAACTTTGTCAGACATGATATATGGCGAGGAAAATACAGGTTTCATAATTTTCAATGCTTCACTTAATTTCTTTTCAGGAAAACATGATACATTCAATATAATATTACCCTGCCCTGATTCAAGGTCAAGGTCTGTAAGATAAGAAAGTGTCTCTATTTTACTTATTATAAATCCTACTTTTTCAGAGACACGTGCATTTATTAGTTCTTCCCTACCTTTGGGTGTAATCATTCTACCTTCTTTACCGAATACTTTTGTTAAGCCACGCTCATCAAGAATTCTCAAATGATACCTGACAGTTCTTTCAGAGATATTAACCCCGTGAAGTTTTAATTGCTTTGATAGTTCCCTTGAACCAATAACTGTATCATGCTGTTTGTCAAGAATCTTAAGTATTGAAAGCATTGTTTTATCGGTATCCACCTGTCTCATCCTCCCTATGAATAATTAATCTAATGCCTGTTATTTTAAATTCCTTTATATACAAATTTTAAAACAGGGGTGCTTTTACACCCCTGTTTGCACTTTAGTTTTAGATTAATAATCTTATTCAGAAAGTATTCTTTCTGCTTCTTGCATATCTGATTCCATCACATAAGGAATTCCTGTTACTTCAGAAGCTTCTTTTGTTAGTGAAACAAGATCAGACCTATCAAGATAATTGATCGCAAATTTTCTTGCACCTGCCATAAGCTGCTGAAGACCTAACTGAATTCTATCACAGAATGTAAACATTCCTATAGCACCTAATGGAAGTTTTTTGAAATCCTTGCCATATTTTGCTTTTAAAGATTCTGCTGATACAAATATTGTTTCAGGAGAATCTCCATATTTTTTGATTTCAGGCGGAAGTTTTTCATCATCAATCCATCTCTTTATATTCTTGCCAACCATTGCAGGAATCATTGTAGCTCTACCCATACATACTGCCTTGACAAATGGAGCGCCAAGTGCTATTGCCTTAAATACATGGTCTTCAAGTGAGAAACCACCTGCCATTGCAATATCAGGAACATATTTGCCTTTTGCCTTTAATTCATTGGCGAATTTATATGCAAGGGATTCAAGATAAATTGTAGGAATACCCCATTCATTCATCATTCTCCACGGGCTCATTCCTGTTCCACCACCTGCCCCATCTATTGTCAATAAATCAATTTGAGCATCGGATGCAAATCTAATTGCTCTTGCAAGGTCTGCAATTCTATATGCACCTGTTTTCAACGACACAAATTTTGCACCAATTTTGCGAAGATATTCAACACTTCTCAAAAAGCCTTCATACTCAACCATTCCAAGCCTTGAATGTCTCTCAAACTCTTTAAAGGCACCTTCTTTGAATGCTTTCTGTATCACCTTATCTTCCGGATCAGGAAGAACAACATAGCCTCTTCTCTTCAGTTCGAGTGCCCTTTCAAGAGTATTTAATTTTACTTCACCGCCAATATTTTTTGCTCCCTGTCCCCATTTAAGCTCAAGACATTCAACACCGAGCTTTTCAACAGCATATTCAGGAGAGCCAAGTCTTGCATCCTCAACATTTTGTTGAAGAATAATAGCGCCATGTACTTCTTTCCAGTCATTAAAAGTTTTTACCCGGCGGGCAAGTTCAGGAGAATTAACAACCTTACCATTTTTTATCTCAGCCTTCGGATCCATTCCAACAACATTTTCACCTATTACAACCATAATTCCTGAAATAGCAGCGCCAATTGCAAGCCCTTCCCAGTTATCACGTGCAATATTTGTTGAACCAAGAGCACCTGTAAATATAGGGACTTTCAGATTTACCTTGTGTTTATTCCCCAATGATACTTCTGTTGAAACATTTGTAAAAAGAGCTTTATCAGAATCAGCATCCATACCAACCGCTCCAACACATGTCCCCATAATATTAAGATGTGAATAATCAACAGGATATTCTTTTGTTGCTCCAGCTGTAACTTTACCAAAAGGCTGTGGATATAGTACTTCTCTACCTCTATAAGATGATTTACCTATTTCACATATTCCGGGGCATCCATCAAGACAAACCGAGCATATTCCTGAATATACTGCCGGGTCCTGAACTCTATTTTTTGTTCCTGTTGCTGCACTTGCATTTGGTCTTCCATAATTCATATGTATTTCCTCCTGATAATTAGTATTAATTAATTATTAGACTTTAATATTAAGTATTTTTTAATCATTTTGACAAAAAAAATCCTTTTCGGATTTTGACAAAAGAGATTATGTTCAAAAGACATTTCTTATGAACATACTAAAAGCAATTCTATTTTATCACCTCCTTCGTTTTTCCATAAAGACGAAACATCATCCTTAAGGCAGAGTATATCACCCTGTTTTAATTTTTCATGCCTTCCGTTCAGTAAAACTATAACATTCCCCTGAATAACATAAACCAGTCTCTTCCCCCTTTCTTGCTTAATTTTCTTTTCCGATTTCATAAAAGGTTCAATAATAATGAGATAGGCATTTATACCGGCATTATTTAAGATTGAAAATGCCTTAAGACCTTCATCTTCGAAGACAGGGAAAGAAAAAATGCGTTCTCTTGTTATCAACCACTCTGAGTATTCGTTCTTTTCACCCAAAACTGTAGCGGGAGTAACACCAAGTGCTTCACATATTTGCATAAATGAATTAAGTGAAGGACTTATCTGGTTATTCTCAAGTTGTGAAATGAAGCTCGGTGTAAGGTCAACTTTTTCAGCAAGTTCTTTCTGGTTAATTCCCATTTTCGTACGAATATCTCTTATTCTTGTACCTATATCTATAAAAACATCACGTTTTGCAGAAGCAATATAAACTCTTTTCTGACTGTCAACTTCATACTGATGTGGTTTGAAGGCTTCTCTACCAGAGCGTCCTTCAAGTTTATTTGCTTTTATAAAAAGCTTATCTTTTCTTCTATATAAATCCAGAACAACCTGGGTAACATGTCTGAGGTTTGCTTTGAAAGTCTGACTATGAGCTTCTTTCTCAAGAATCCAGTATGCTACTGTTCCTAAGTCATAAAGCAGAGGACATAAATAAGTAAAAAATTTGTAAGTTGAATTTTCATCGCCCCATAGGTCTTGCATTCCTGTAAGACTATCAAAAATATACCTGGTGCCTGACGGAAGATTATCTTCCATATTATTAAGGATTGAAGTGAATTTATTTATATCTCCCGGATTTTCAACCCTAATAACATTAATTTCCGAAGGATTTTCGTAGAACTTAAGGAATGCTTTATCATTTTTCCCCTTACCTGACGTGAAGCAGTCTACTAAAGTAAAATCTTCTTTTGTTATGATTCCATCAAGTTGCTGAAGGATTGAGTGTGGAGACTTATTGAAACTTATATAAATAACATTTTGTTTTTCTTCAGTTGACTGCCTTATAAAATGATATTTAAAGATATCAAATACTGTTCCTGATTCTATTTCCCAGACTACATTGTCTCCCACATATAGTGAGTCAATAAGCCTGTCAAGGTCTCCTATTCCTGAAGATATTTTACCTGCATTCATTGGCAATCGGTTACCTAATAGATTCTTAATTTAAAGTATAGACAAAATAATTGTCAACCGTAAAATTAAATGCTGGTAAATCATCATAATGGAGATTTAACGGGTATTTTTGTACCGTAAAATAGAAAAACAAACTTACTTTCTACTTAATATGTTATTTATTTTTTCGAGCAAAATATATGGAAGGAAAGGTTTCATTACTAAATCTACGCCTTCAGAAAGAACTCCTTTTTTATGTGCTATATCATAAGTATATCCGCTTGTAAATAGAGCTTTTATATCAGGCCTTTCTTTCTTTATAAATTCGTACACTTCTTTGCCGTTCTTTTTAGGCATTACAACATCAAGAAGTAGCAAATCTATTTTATCTCCATTTTCAAAAAACTTTTTTATGGCATCCTCTCCATCAATTGCTTCAATAACTGTATAACCTGCTTCTTTCAAAATTTCAACAGCAGACATTCTAACTTCTTTATTATCTTCAGCGATAAGAATAGTCCCGATTCCTTTAGTCATTTTATATGATTTATCATTCTCACTCAGTTGTATTTCTTCAGCCTGCAGAGGCAAGTATATTTTAAAAGTTGTGCCTTTTCCTTTTTCACTATAACAGTTTATAAAACCATTATGCTGCTTTATTATTCCATAAGACATTGCAAGGCCAAGACCTGTTCCTTTGCCAACTTCTTTTGTTGTAAAGAAAGGTTCAAATATTCTTGCTTTTGTTTTTTCATCCATGCCTTCGCCAGTGTCAGAAAAAGTAATTAACGCATATTTGCCAGGTTTTCCATATCCATGCATTTTAATAAAATTATTATCAAGATCAACAACATCGGTTTTAATTGATATAACTCCAAAATCACTTATTGCATCTCTTGCATTAGATGCAAGATTCATCAGAACTTGTTCAAAATTAACAGTATCTATCATAACAGTAAGCTTCTCATCTAATAATTCTGTCTTTAATTCTATTTCCTCACCAACAAGCCTAATCAACAGATTTTTTATGTTCTTAATTACCATATTTACATCAACAAGTTGTGGTTCTATAATCTTTTTTCTACTGAATGCAAGAAGATTCTTTGTAAGTGAAGCTGCTTTCTCTGAAGCAGTAATAATATTATCTATATATCTACGAGATGGATCATTTTGTGATGCTTTCATTAAAAATAGATTTGCATAGCTCATGATTGCAGTTAGAATATTATTAAAATCATGGGCAATACCACCAGCAAGTGTGCCAACAGCTTCCATCTTCTGGGCTTGAATAAGCTGTGCTTCAAGTTTTTTACTTTCAGTAATATCTTCATATGATACTACTATTCTTTTATCTTCAAGAGTTGGGCCTATAACAGCAGCGGTTACTCTGCAAACAATATCCCTGCCACTTTTATGTCTGCATATAAATTCTTCTGAATGCGTTCTATTTTTTTGTAATATAGGATAAAATCTATTAGCTATTTCTTCAAATTCTTCGTCGCTCCTGTAAAGAATTCTTGTTTTTTCGCCTATTAACTCCTCAGACTTCCATCCAAATACATTCTCGACTGAATTATTAGCAAAGATAATTACTCTATTCTTCAATCCTAAAACAGCATGAGGTATTGCACTTAAAATTGAAGATTCAAGTGCTTCAAGTTCTTTAAGGGCTTTTTCTGTTCTCATACGTTCTGTAACATCCCTGAAACTCCATACTCTTCCAATAATATCATTACCAATACGCTGAGGCATTGAGTATCTTTCAAAAACTCTTCCATCTTTAAACTCAATTAAATCAAAACTCTCTTTTTCAGGATTAGCATACAATTCCATAACTTTCTTTATAAAAGAATCAGGATTTTTAAGCTGGGGAAGAACATAAGATAAAGCTTTTTCATCGCTTCCAGTTGATATAATATGTTCAGGAATTCTCCACATATCTATAAATTTCTTGTTAAAACTTTCAATTTTTCCATTTATATCAACAACAAGAATTCCATCTGCAGTTGACTCAAGTGCAGCATTAAGTAAAGAGAATGCCTGTTGCTTTTTATTTATTTCCTGTGAAATGCTTTCAATCATTTCATTAGTAATTTTTGCGAGTATATTAATAAGTTCAATATTTGAAGTTCCTGTTACTCTTGCGCTTAGGTCACCTTTTATAACTTTATGCAGAACATCAAAATGTTCGGCAAGTGAAATTGCAAATTCGTGAGATTGCTGAACAATCTCTCCAACATTTTGTGCGGTAAGATTTATTAAATGTTTTAAATCCCTTATAACTTCAAAATTTGATTCTTCGGAAATTCTGACATCAGGGTCACCCGAAGATATTTTTTTAAGAGCTTCGGTTATTTCTAATAATCCCCGGGATAATTCTGTATTCTTATTTTCAAGTTCTGCTTCTCTTTTTTTAAGATTATCTCTGAAATTTTTGTATTCTTTACTGATAGCTTCGAAGAATTCTCCGGGTATTTTGTTACTTGAATTTTTCTTAAATACACTACATTCAGGGCAGCATTCAAGTTTATCAACAAGATAGGTCTGGTGTGAATTATTACATTTGGTACCCAAAATTAACCAGCATTTATAATCTTTGGAATTATAGGCAGGACATTCTGTTCGTTCGCATTTCAAAAGTTCCCAACAACTTATTTTTTTCATTAATATCCTTTAACCCGAATAGCAATTATTTTCCATTCTAATTTTATCCTAATATTAATAATCTTTGGCTTCCTGTAGATATAATCAATTTTAATAAATAAAACAATATTATGCAAAATTTTTAAAATATAATAATCTGGTGTTATGGAACTATCGACTTTGGATTTTTATTTTTGAAAGCAATGTCTGTAGTATTCGGACTAAATCAATTTTCTGGCCTGTATATAAGCTGAAAATACCATATGTTCAACACCTTGCCCGAAATTCCAGCTTTTAATTATTTCATCACTCTTTTCTTTACCCCTTATTACAATATCAGTAAAGCCAGCTTTATTGAGCAATTTTTTTAGTTCCTCAACCGGAACTGCACCTGTAATTCAGCCACTATAAGCAGCTTCATTCTGTTTTATTGATTCAGAAAATTCTCCTTTTTTAAGAATGTCTGAAATTGCGATTCTTCCTCCCGGTTTAAGTACCCTGAAGGCTTCATTGAATACAGCCTGTTTATCCAGGGAGAGATTAATTACACAATTTGAGATAATAACATCAACTGAATTATCTTCCACAGGTAGTTTCTCGATTTCTCCAAGTCTGAAATCAACATTAGTATAACCGAGTTTTATTGCATTTTCTTTAGCCCTTTGAACCATTTCGGGTGTCATATCAACACCGATAACATATCCATTTTTACCAACTTTCATCGCTGAAAGAAAGGCATCAAATCCTGCACCACTACCAAGATCAAGAACAATTTCTCCTTCTTTAAGTTCTGCAATACCAAGTGGATTACCGCATCCAAGCCCAAGATTAGCTTCACCGAGACCGATTCTTAATTCTTCATCTGAATATCCAAGCATTTTCCCAGCTTCTTTAAGATTAATTGCATTATTATCGGGAGAACAACAGCCTGCAGATGTTGCACAACATGTGCCCTGCGAAGCAATTTCCGAGTAAGTCTTAATTACAAGTCGTTTTAGTTTAGCTTTATTATCCATTGTTTAACCTTCCAACCCCTTTAATTGTATTGCAATTCTCTGTATTCTTCTTAACATAGGGTTATCTTATCTCTGTCATTCCGCACTTGATGCGGAATCCAGTTTTTTATAGTTTCCTGCTTTCGTAAGGACAGCGTATAGATTCCTGCATCCACAGGAATGATAACAGACAACTTAAGGTTTGATATTCGTTTCATTTCTTCTCTTTTTTGCTGCATTATATTCATACGCTATTATAATATTTTCTTAAACACTTGTTTCAATATTTGTCCCTTTCAACAACAGGTTTAATGTCGAGCACCGGTGTGCCGTCAATCATATCTATACCTCTAACAGAAATTATATTGCCTTGTATCCCTGTTACTTCAACAATAGAAAAACCTATAGCATTCGGTCTTACCGGAGAGCATGTGCTGAAAACACCCGTTTCTTTCTCTTTATGGGGAGGTTTTTGAATTAGATAACTTGAATTAAATTTCGGACTTTTATGAAAGTGAAATATCACAATTATCTGCTGACCCTTCTTTATATCTCTAAGCCCTTCCGTGTATTTTCCATCGATAATAATCTCTCCCTCTGCATCCGAGATACTCCAATGTCGTGGAATGTTCTTTTCTTTAGTTCTGATAAATCCTATTGTTTCAAATTCGATTTTCATGTTTGACGCTGATGGCTATCATCCTCTTCCATATGAATCTGGCAGTAAAGTCCATTTGTTTCACACTCGGCACATTCGAATTGAAGTATTGTATGTTTAATGTTCATTTCTAATAAAGTATTTTCAATTGTGTTTCTTACCACTGCAACTTCGCTGAGTTTTTGATCGTGCACCAATATATGAGCTGAAAATGCAACATTTCTGTGTGAAGGAGACCAGAGATGGACATTGTGAATACCTAATACTCCGGGGGTTTCAGCAATCTTTTTTACTATGTCCTCAATATCAAAACCTTTCGGTGTCATTTCAAGAAAAATAGTGAGCGCTTCTTTGACAACTCTTATTCCACCAAATAAGATAATAAATCCAATTATAATACTCGCTATAGGGTCAGCATATGTCCAGCCTGTAAAATAAATTATTAAACCAGACAATATTACTCCGACCGATGATAATGTATCACCAAGCACATGCAACCATGCGCTTTTAATGTTCAGGTCAGCATGATTATGCCCTAAAATAAGTGCAATTAGTATATTGCCTGTTAAACCTATCAAGGCAATAACTATCATTGTAGAAGTCTGTATTTGAAGCGGAGAGAGAAAACGATTGTATGATTCGTAGAATATAAAAATAGCGATTATTATAAGGCTTATCGCATTTATAACTGCTGCAAGAAGCCCGATTCTCTGATAGCCAAAGGTAGCCCTCCTATCAGATGGCTTTTTACCTATACGCATGGCTATCATGCTCAGCCCGAGCGCAAAGACATCAGTTAGCATATGTCCTGCATCGCTTAAGAGTGCAAGACTTCTGCTTATTATTCCGCCGATAACCTCGGCGAATAGAATAACAAGCGTTAGAATAAAACTTAAAGCAAGACGTTTTTCAAGAGGTATTTTCATTTTTTATATTTATTATTTCACGGGAAATTGAATCTATATCATATGTAACATACTCAGAAATATATTTCTTTTCTTGGCAGTAACTTATTATTTTGTTCATCAAATAAATAAGTTCGTCTTTGAGTGTTGAAACCTCGCCCATGCCATCACAGCCCTTTTGCCTTTGTTTTGCAATTAAGTAAAGTTCGGCATATTCCTTCACCCTTTCAAATAACTTTGCGAGTTCTAAATCGCTATTTATTAATTGGTTGATAGTTCCAAGAAAATTCATCTTTAGAAAATTACGAATACATAAACAAGGACATAATAAATTCCAACCAATATAAAAACTACCCCGGTTATCTTTTTTGTATAAAATTCAATTCTTGTAATATTGTAATAGAACTTATTAACATAATTAGTGCTTAATGCAATAAGAAAAGCGAAAACGAGAACAGGCAATCCTGTTCCAAGTCCATAAATCATGGGTAATATAATGCCCGATTTCGCTTTTAATGCAAGAGGGATTAACCCTCCAAAGAAAAGTGCTGCTGAAACAGGACAAAACGCAAGAGCAAATAAAATACCCAGTGGTAATGCTCCAATTAATCCTTTCTCCATAAATTTATTTGTGACATTTGCTGAAACAGAAGGTAATGATAATGTCATTCTGATAAGGTCAAGCAGAACCATACCTACAAAAATTAAAATAATCCCGAGAAATTTGTTAACGTATCTCTGGAGAAAATCCGAGATAACAGGAATATCTATGAGAGCCTTTACAATAAGAATTCCAAGAGTAATATATGTGATACTTCTTCCAATGGCGTAGAAAATGCCGGATAAAAAAACAATCTTTTTTTGTGTAATATTTTGTGAAACAAAAGATATTGCAGCAATATTGGTAGCCAATGGACACGGACTTACTGATGTTAGTATTCCAAGCCAGATAGATGAAGAGATTAATAAAAATTCCATTATTTAAGTTTCCTTTAAGAAATTCTCTACTTCATCCTTAACATATTTAAAAAATTTATTTTTATCCCTGTAATATTTCCAGACATCGGGCAACACCTTCCATTTAACTTCTTTATCTTTATTGACAAGAGACAATACAAGCGACCTGGTAAATAATTGATAATCCTGTATAAAGTGCCGGCTTTCAGGGTCCTCAACATTTATTGATTTAAATTCAAGTTTCCCTTTTTTTAATTCCTCTGAAAAGAAATATTCAATAGCTTCTTTTGAATATTTTTCAATTGTTCTACAGGTTATACACCTATATGTTCCATGAAAATAGTAAGCAATTACATGTAATTTTTCTGATTTAGAAATGTTAGCAGATGAAGAAGGGACTTCTTTCTTTTCAGGTTCTGTTTTGCTGGATGTTTGAACTTTCTCTAAAGTATTTGAAACTCTATTATTAACTTCTGCAATAGCAGTTGTATTTTCGATTGTCTTAGGAGTAAATTCTTTATAAATAAGAACAGCAAAACTTAATGCTATAAAAATAAAGAGAAATATTTTGATTATTTTTTTTAAGCTCACTTAAAATCTCCTTTTGAAATAAATAGTTTTAAACTCACCATCACTATTACTTTATGGCTAATCTGCTATATAACCAAAAATTAATCCTGAAATTGTTGCCATAATTATTACAAGACTTACAAAAACAACTGTTTTTCTTGTTCCCATTGCTCGTCTAATGACAAGCATATTTGGCAGACTCAGAGCAGGTCCTGCAAGAAGTAAAGCCAGAGCGGGTCCTTTACCCATTCCTGAACCAATTAATCCTTGAAGAATTGGAACTTCTGTTAAAGTTGCAAAATACATGAATGCGCCTACAAATGAAGAGAAAAAATTAGCAAAAAAGGAATTCCCGCCAACTAAAGTGCTGATATATTTTGAAGGTATAATACCTTCATATCCTACTCTTCCAAGAAGAAATCCTGCTGCGATTACGCCTCCCAGAAGAAGTGGCAATATCTGCAAAGCCAATATCCATGACTGCTGTGTCCACTCCCTTAGTTCATCTTTTTTAAACCACTTGATAAGCATTATTGCCAAAGAAATTGAGAAAAATCCAGTAATCCACCATTTGTAGTGATAGATGAGCCACCAGAGATTATGGCTTTCCTCCGGAGGTCTACCCCAGTTTGCAAAGACAAGAATTGCAACCATAGAAAAAAAATAAGGAATAGTTTTCTTAAGAGAACGTTCGCCCTGCATATTGCTAAAATCAAATTCCTCTCCAGCATGACGCTCTCTTTCTTCTTTGATAAAAATAAAATGCATAAGTAAACCAATAACAACACTGAATAAGACCGCTCCAACAGCTCTTGCCAATCCCAATTCCCATCCAAGTATTCTTGCCGTAAGAATTATTGCAAGCACATTAATGGCAGGGCCTGAATATAAGAATGTAATTGCTGGCCCCAGACCGGCGCCTCTTTGATATATGCCCATAAATAAAGGAAGGATTGTACATGAGCAGACCGCAAGAATTGAACCCGAAACAGAGGCTACAGTATAAGATAGAAACTTATTTGCCTTTGCACCAAAGTATTTCATAACCGAGGCCTGGCTGACAAATACAACAATCGCACCTGCAATAAAAAAAGCAGGCACAAGGCAAAGCAAAACATGCTCTCTTGCATACCACTTTGTCAATGCAAGCGCTTCATTTACTGCATTGGTAAATCGTGCATTCTCAATAGGAAGAAAATAGCAAACAATAAATACTCCAAGTACAATTAAAAACTTATACCGCTCTTTCATTCTTTTCCAATCTTTAATTTGTATTTTTCTAAAAAATAATCAGCCCAGTCAGACTCGTTTCTTTGTATTGCAGCATTGTAAAGAATTTCTGCAGAATCCTGTTTGAATTTAGTAACCATTTCTTCTCCCAGATTATACTTTTTAGTTATTTCAGCAACCTTCTCAATATAATTCTCGAGAATTTTATCAAGGTTCTCAAATGAACAAACATAATTGTTCTCACTGTCATGCATACAACAAAACATTCTTGAAAAAGGCTTTATTTTTATTTGTCGCCTAAGTTCATCAATTTCTTTTAGTGCGTCCTCTTTTGTTTTTAATAGATTTTCTTTCATAGTGGATTTGCTCCTTTAATTTTGCAGAATTCCGGAGAGTAATATTTTCTCTGGAAATACAATGCTACATTCACAAGACCTATTAATACAGGTACTTCAACAAGCGGACCAATAACAGTTGCAAAAGCTGCTCCTGAATTTATACCGAAAACAGCTACAGCAACAGCAATAGCAAGTTCAAAATCATTGGAAGCTGCTGTAAAACTCAATGTGGCTGATTTCGGATAATCGGCACCGATCTTTTTTGCGATATAAAATGTTATTAAAAACATGAAAACAAAATATATGAACATTGGAATAGCAACTCTTAAGACATCAAAAGGAAGTTTGATAATATATTCCCCTTTGAGTGAAAACATTACAATTATGGTAAAAAGAAGCGCCACAAGTGTTACAGGACTTATCTTAGGAATAAATTTTTCATGGTACCATTTTTTCCCTTTTGATTTTACAAGCGTAAAACGGGTGATTACACCGCCAATAAAAGGTATTCCGAGATAGATAAAAACGCTTTTTGCTATTTCGCCAATTGTAACATCAACAACCGCTCCATGTAATCCAAGTAAAGGCGGTAGTTTTGTTACAAATATCCATGCATAAACAGAATACGTTAAAACCTGAAATAAAGCATTAAAAGCAACAAGTCCTGCAACATAATCAGGGTCACCGCAGGCAAGATCATTCCAGACAAGCACCATTGCAATACAACGCGCAAGTCCAACAAGAATTACACCTACCATATAGTCAGGATAATTGTGCAAAAATATTATTGCCAAAAGAAACATTACAATTGGGCCAACTATCCAGTTTTGAATAAGGCTTACAGAGAGTATCTTATAATTGCTAAATACTCTGGGAAGTTCTTCGTACCTTACCTTTGCCAGTGGTGGATACATCATTAGGATTAATCCAATTGCAATAGGTATGTTTGTAGTACCAACCTGAAAAATATTCCAGAACTCTGTAATCTTTGGATAAAAATAACCCGAACCAACACCAATAGCCATTGCAAGAAATATCCATAAAGTAAGAAATCTATCCAGAAAAGATAATCTTTTAACCACATCAGCCATTTGAACCTCCGTTACTAAGAATATCCGGTTATCTAACTTTCACAACATAACGCTTCAAGCGTTCGGCATTTGATGCCGGATTTTTGATTTTTTACCTTTAAAAATTCTTTTAGTCTAATAATGTCTTCTTTTACAGATTCTTCAGAAATTCTCTCTAATGCTGAAAGTAAAAGAAATCTTCTGAAGAAATCAGAATCATCGATCTTGTAATGAACCCATTTGCCCTGTTTTCTATCCTTAATAAGCCCTGCTTCTTTAAGAATAGATAGATGAAAGGAAACCTTTGGTTGAATCATATTTAAGGCTGTAACTAAATCACAAACGCATAACTCACCATTCTCAAGTAATTTAAGAATTTTCAGACGGGTTACATCCGATAAGGCTTTAAATATATTAAGTATCTCATCCACAATTAAACCTCTTCTTTGATTAAAGATTTTACTTTTTCAAGAGAAGGTAAAGGTTTTCCGGAATGTTTCAGTTTCCCGTTAACCATTAATCCCGGAGTTGATTTTGTGTGTTTCATAATTTCAAAAATATCCGTGACTTTTGTGATTGTTGCATCAATACCGAGTTCTGAAACAGCTTTTTTTGCAAGTTCTTCCATAGCATGACAATTCGGACAACCAGGACCTAATACTTTAATTTCCATAAGTACCTCCTAAAAGAAAGACAAATTTTTGAATTAAAAAATTCCCATAAAATTATTTTGATAAATTAATATTAAAGATATTCTTAATTTGCATTCTTTTTTAGACTATTTATTTAAATATTATTAACAATTGTAGTTATAATATATGGATGAATTTATATAGTATTGTTTTAATATATAAATTAATTTTTATATATGTCAAGGTCTAAATTAAGAACCGTTGACACAAATCGCAACTGCTTAAATTTTAATATTATCGCTATTGTTTTACGCTATTGATTTTTCGAGGTGTGATTATCTTTTTATTCATGATAGATTCGAGTTTCGGAAGTAGTGAATGTTTATCCGCAAGAAGTTTCAGACTTTTTAAATCAGCCTGTTTCATTAATGAAATAATATCTATTTGATCCTGCATACTGAATGGTAGTAGTTTTAGAAGGATAAGAAATTCGGGAGTGGCAACTTTCACAATTTTGCCGAATATTTTAGTAGGGACAGCTTTCTCAACCGCTTCTAACGCTAGTTCAAATCCTTTTGAGCTGATAACATCGACCTCCATTTGACCTTCCATAAAAGAAAGTTTTTCCTGTATGGTTGGTTTCCTGCTTCCCTTTTGTACAGCAACTTTTTTATGAAGTCGTGTTTCTATTAGTGAAGATATATCTTTCCATGTTATTTCAGGAGAAATTACAACAATAAGATCAATGTCTTTAGTAGTTCGAGGTTCAACCCATGCTGAGAGAGCAAGTCCTCCAATTAATGCATAATCCTTTATTAAGTTTTCTTTTTTTAGTTCGTTAAAAAAAGCAATGGTTTTTTTAAAGGATTGAATGATTGACATTATTTTTTCTTTATTGCTTTTTTAACAGACTGTTTGAGGATTAGAGAAAGCTCAAGCAGTTCCAGAGCTATTTCAATATTTTTTCCGCTCGGTTTTTTAATCTTTTTCATGATTTTATAAAATCGAATAAGAAATTCCTTTTTATCTTCAGGCGTTCTACCAGCTTTTTATGTATATATTGTAACAATTCATGGTGTAATTTTCACAAGACCCCGTTTTCCAACATCTCCATCAATAACATATTTAAAATTATTAAAATGTTCTATTACCCGTAAATTAGTGAGAAGATGCTCTGTGATACAGGAAGTTGTAAAAAAAGATTCTTTTGAAGATAAAGAAAGATATAATACAATCTGGTCAGCAATATGTGGATCAAGCGAAGCTTCTGTCAAATAATATTCAATAAAATCTTTTGCAGTCTCCTCTCCAACAACCTCGGCTCTTTTACCTTTTTCTCCAATGGAGGAAAAACCTGCAAATGAATTTTCAAACTCTGAAAAAAGAAAGACAAATGTTCCCTGTCCGGGAGTTGATAGGCTAATTGTATCTATATTATTCGATAAGGTTTGGTCGAAGCTATTTAGATTTTCAACTAATTTTTTTACTAAAGCATTTTTTTGTCTTTCACCAATAGATAAAGGAAGATTTCCAACCCCTGAAATACCGGATAATCTTATAATCTTACCT
Source organism: Nitrospira japonica (assembly GCA_020725385.1). Classification (GTDB taxonomy): domain Bacteria; phylum Nitrospirota; class Thermodesulfovibrionia; order Thermodesulfovibrionales; family SM23-35; genus DYFC01. Next base: position 28,293 of record DYFC01000029.1, read on the forward strand.
CTTTCCATAATATTCAATGGCATTATTTTCTGAGCAGGATATATTGTTGCTCTTATTTTCCCTCCACCTTTTGGATAAAATCCGTAATTTTCAATTTTAACTTCTATGGTCAATCCTATTATGTCTAAAAATCTTGCGAACACATTTTTTATATAATCGAAACAAGGACTGTATGGGACATGTGTACCGCCTTTAAGAATAATAGAAGTCTTTGTGTTTGTAAAAACAAGTGCAGGGATAAGTGTTTGTAGAACCAGAGATGTTGAGCCGGCAGTTCCTACATCAAAATAATAATCACCGGATTTTATTTCACCGGGTAAAAAGATAAGTTCTGTTGAACCTATAAAATCACCTTTTACTTCTGCTCCGGAAATGAGTTGCGCTGCCTTTACACAGGTTAAATGCTGTGGCATTAAACCTGGTTTTTTTCTGTTTTTTCTGATATTGAATATTTTGAAAGGTTTCCGAGTTAAACACGAAAGACTTAAGGCTGTTCTTAATATCTGTCCTCCGCCTTCTCTATAACTACCATCTATTTCAATCATAAAATAGGGTTAAACAATTATATTTACAAATAGTCCCTTTTTAAAGTCTCCTTCCGTCACACTATCAATAACTTTCAGCCAATTATAGAAACGGAACCGGGAGTAATATCCTGTGATATTTATATCTTCTAAAGAAGGGTGAAATATAAATTCAAACCCTTCTTCTAAGTTATGCTTGTTATTTGTTTCATTAAGATTATCGGCTTCTAATTTCCGGTGACATGGAAAAAGTTGAGGTAGGTTTGAAACAACAGGAATGGCATTCATTTTATTTCTGCCTTTTTCTTTCTGAAAAGGTGAAATAGAATTTAATCCGGTAACAATACTGTTTCCGGAATTTGTCTTATCGATATTCATAAATACTCATGTCACAGTTCTATTTTGACTATTATACCAGTTTATTCAACATATTCTTTTATTATTTGTCCGGGACATACAAATGAAACTCCATGTCTTGCGCTAAACATTATAGCTTCTATAATAGGCTGATTTACTTTCTTTTCAGACTGCCATTTGACAATAAAATTCGCTCCCGGGCCGCCTCTTTTATCATATTCTTTAAGATAAATATACGTTGACTCCAGAGGCTTTAGAACAAATGGTTTTTTAATATAACTATCTACTAATTTGCCTGCTGTATCATAGTAATCAGCTTTTAATATAGTTATGCTATTTTTAGGATCTGTATTTCTGAGACTGAGCATTGTTGCAAGTTCAAGCCTTACAGCTTTTGGTGCAGAATATATGTTCGAATAAACAGAAACATATACAGTGTTTCCGGAAGAAAGCTCTATATCTGTTTCAGAAAAAGATTGCGAATGTGCTATAAGAACAACAAAAACAGATAGCAACAAAATAACCTTTGATAAATTCTTAAAATACATTACTTCAACCTCCTTTTATATATGATTTATGTTATCATCTTTTTCCTTTTCTTTGAAACTCTTTTCAAGATATTCTTTTGCAAGATCCTTACCTCCAAGCCCGAAAGCCAGTGAAAGTGCAAAAATAATTCCTCCGAAGATTACTGCAAAAGCTATAATAATTGTCTCTCTACCTATGCCAAGCTGTTCAAGAGCCATTGTAAATGAAAGAATAATTATTGTTATTTTAACAAGCTTACCAATAAGTCCTGATATTTTTATGCCGGCATTCACACTGGCAATAAGAACAGCCCTGCCTACAAAATTACTAAGAAAATATCCTATGATTAATATGATTGTTGCAACAAAAATATTCGGGAGATAAAGAATAAATTTTTCAAGTATTCTGTCAACTGCCGGGATATTTAAAAGGTAAAGGGATAGTATTGAAAAACAAATCAAAATTGTCCAGAATATAAATTTAGAAAGAATAGAAGATACAGGACTTTTAAACCCCCATTTCTGTAATAGAACCGCTACCCCTGAACGTTCAAGAGATTTATCTACTTTAAATATATTAAGAATCTTCAATGAAATCACTTTTAATATTATGGCTAACAATAGCCCTATAATAAAAACAACAAATGAAGTCAATATCTCCGGTAGAAAAAGTAGCATACGGTCATAAAACTTTTGTAGAGGCTCGTCAATTATTTTTTCAAGAAAATTGCTCATCGGTTACCTCCTCTTTTAATTACCATTCATTTATAAGAAAGTCTTTTAATTTTTCATAACATATGCAAAGCCTTTCAATTTTTTGCTCTACTTCTTCTGAATCATTATTCTCTGTTTCGATAACAAAAGACGCAACTCTACCGAGATAAAGAGGAGTTAGTGATTTGAGAAGATGTTCCCGTGGTATTATTTTTTTATGGTATGCAGAAGCAAAGCTATATATTATTTCCACCCAGATAGAGTCGGACAAACTAAAAGCATTCTTTTCCGAAGCTTCAAGTTCTTGCAAAACATTTATAACTTCCCTGCTTAGAAATTCTTTCCAGATATTGCTTAATTCCCTGACTCCAAGCTTGTAATTCGCTATCATTCTATCGAGATTAACATTTACAGGTTCAAGCCCGACTGTATAATCAAAGCCAAATGTCGGTACTTTTACAGAACCTTTGATATTTTTCCATAAATCGTAATAGGTTTCCATTAAATCAAAAGTTGAACCAACAACCTGAAAAAGCATGGAGCTAAGGTCAGAACCCGGGTCTTTTGGGTCATGAATTTTTGCTCCAAGAAATGATTGACATATTTTGAAGTTATTGGCAATCGCAGTAGTTGTCATCCATATATCAATACCATATCTTGCCACTTCGGTTTCCCAAACATCTTTTGTAAGATAAAAACTGGCAAGTTTGCCGGAAAAACCGAAATCTCCGCCAATTGGCTGACGTATCTGCTTACCATAAAGAGCTCTTGTTAAAGGATAAATTATACTGTTAGTGATTGTTCCGTCATATTTGTGTCTGTGATAAAGCGGGGATACATAATCAAAATCTCTTTCTATAACAGGTTTAATCAAAAGCTCTACCCATTCGGGTGTAATACTTCTGAGATCAGAATCAACAACAGCGCAGGCCTTTGCATTTAATATTTCTGCTATCTCAAATATCATTCTAAATGCACTGCCTTTCCCCGGAATTCCGTGATATGGAGTTGCTATCTTGAAAAAAGGTGTTGTGCGATGGTGTATCAATATAGACTGTAAATCTTCAATTACAGTATTTTGAACTATATCCATTGTACCGTCTGTTGAACCCCCATCTGAATTAATAAGAACAGACTTTTTTTCAGGAAAATATTTGGCGAGCCCTGCCTGGACAGCCTTCACAACATGGCCTATTGTGCGGGAATTATTATAGCTCGGTATTCCTACAATAATATCCGCATTCTTAATTTTATTTATATCATCCCTCAATCTTTCCTGCATTTTATTTTCATTTATCCCGGGTTACTTCTTCCATTCTTTTTCCTCTCTTAAATAAACTGTTCTGTGAGGGAAAGGTATTTCTATTCCTTCTTCTTTAAATCTTTTAAATATTCTTTTTCTAAGCTCATGCTGTACAGGATATTGATCCGTGAATTCTCTAACCTGACAGACAAGTGTAAAGTCAAGAGAACTATCACCAAATCCCGGCACGAACCTGACAGAAGGCCCGGGCTCTGGAAGCAACCCTGTTATTTCTCCAATTGCTTTATTTGCTTCCTCTAAAAGTATTTTTTCGACTTTTTCAGGGTCCGATGAATAACTAACTCCTACAGGTATGAAAATAGACATTCTTCTTTCCGGCAGATAATAATTTGTAACTATACTCTGGGCAAGACTTTTATTAGGAATAACAACCATATTGTTCGGAAGCATTCTAATTCTCGTTGTCCGCCATGTTATATCTTCTACATAACCTTCCTGTCCGGTTTCGAGTTTCACAAAATCACCTACACGGATAGATTTTTCTACAAGAATATGAATCCCGGCAAAAAGATTTGCTAATGTATCCTGTAGCGCAAGAGCAACCGCAAGTCCCCCAACACCGAGAGCTGTGAGTAAGGGAGCAATAGAAATACCGAGAGAACTTAGAATAATTAAGAAACCAATAATTATAATTGTACCTTTTAATATTCCATATGCAAGTCCTGTTGTCGGGATTGGCAGGTTTGATTCACGCACATAAATCTTGAATATTTTCCCTGATATATTTGCTGTCGCAAAAGTTATTGAAAGTATAATAACTACATGGATTATCCTTTTTAGATAAAAAATATACTTGGCAGGAAGTTCTGATAATTCAATTCCAAGATATAAGCCTAAGGCAACACACCATAATAAAGATGGAGATTTTAAAGAACTTATAATAATATCATCAACTTTAGTATCGGTTTTTTCTGCCCATATATGGATATATTTTAATAGAATACTACGAATAAAGATTGAAATAAAAATTATAAAAACAGAAATTCCTACAGGAATTAATATTCTATTATAACTAAAATCCATAAAACCTCCTGTTTAATCAATATCGGGAATCAATAGTTAAATTAACTGTTATCTTCTTCCACAGCTTCTTTAATTCTATTTAATATATCAGGAACTGCGGATGTTACTCTATCCCAGCTTGCGATAAGAGGAACACCCAGGGGGTCTTCATTAATTATTTCAGCAGCTTTCTTTATACCATTTGTAAATGTTTCCACCGAAAGACTTTCTTCATGCCTGTCAAAGAAAAGACCATTAACAGCAGCATCATCCTGATACCTTTTGAGCATATCCTGAGCTGTTCTAACATAGGTTGCAACAAGAGTTTTAAAAAACCCATCGGAAAATACAACTCCTTCAGATGCAAGAGTGCGAAAAAGGGTTTTACAAATATCCACGCACATTTTATGAAGTCCTTTTGAAGCATCTTCAGCAGAAAGTTCCTGATGTTTATGTTCGTAATTCTCGGCAATATCTACCTGACAGACTCTTCTTGCAGATGTATTCCTGTAAACTTCAGCCAAAACACCAATTTCGAGTCCCCAGTCTCCCGGAATTCTATTAACCCTTGCGAGATCAACATCCATAGAGAATTCCCCGGCCAACGGATACCTGAAACTATCAAAAAATACAAGTATCGGAAGATACCCGAGAATTTTCTGTAAGGACCTAATTAAAGGAGTCACCAGAAGTCTTGTGACTCTTCCATGCAGTCTATCGGTAACCCTGCTGTAAAAACCCTTACAAAAATCATAGTCAAGACTCGGATTTACAACAGGGTAACAAAGACGCGCCAGCAGTTCCCTGTTGTATGTCACTATGTCGCAATCATGCAAAGCGATACATCTAATATATTGCTCGGATAGAATATATCCATAAGCCATCCATGCAGACCTGCCCTTTCCTTGTTCACCTATAGGCAGTTCTGCTTCCTGAATTGCATTATATATTGCACTTATCCTCGGCCCATTGTTCCAGATTATTCTTGTTTTTTGGGGTAGAACTGAAAAAAACTGTTTTGCATGTCTGAATTCATCCTCAGACGCAGGACCGAGTGTTACAACTATCTCCTTTAAATATTTTATTTCTCTTATTTCCCTTATAATTCCTTTTAAAGCATCCCCTGCAAGTTCGCTGAAAAGAGATGGAAGAACCAGTGCAATAGGCCTTTCAGCCGAATACCATGAAATCTCGGATTCTATTTTCTCAAGATTAGTTCTTCCCAATCTATGAAATGTAGCAACAATACCTGTTTGATAAAAATCTGCCATAAATGCCTCCCTTCTAAATTATTCGTATTGTCAAAAATAAAAAACCGCTATCCAAAACTATCTTTCAGATAGCGGCCCGACTATCTTTTTCAACCCTTCAGAAAAATATTTTTCTGAACCCTGTTGAAACATTAGAGCAAAATATCTAATACTAAGTCATCTATTTAAATCAAATATAAAACTCAAAATTCTTGAATTCATTATATTATAAAATCAAACTTCAATTTTCTACTCTTGTTTAATTGAATTAAAAATCTCTCAAGTTTTAAAATCAACTTCGATTAAATATAAGAGACAGTATATGAGAAGGAGAATTTCGTTAGAATTTTTTATATTATACCATAACCTACTTTTGTTTGTAGAAAATGACATAATAAATATATGAAAAACATTAATGAAATATTTTATACAGCAATAAAAGCTGTGGATCCGTATATTTCCATGAAATCATATACCGGCAAAATAGCCTCTATTTATAAAAATGGAAAATTCAGAGAACTGATCGTCATTTGCTTCGGTAAAGCATCATATAGCATGTTTCTGGCTATAATTGAAGATCTCGGCAATCTAATAAATAAGTGTATTGTCATAACCAAATATGGCCATTCAGGGGTAAGAGAAAAAGAGATTTCCGGATTAATGAAACCGGGAACTTTTATTTTGTATGAAGCAGGCCACCCTGTACCTGATGAAAATGGTTTGGAAGGCACGGAAAAAATAATTGAACTTCTTAAAAATGCCGACAAAAGTACCCTTGTTGTTTGTGCTATTTCAGGAGGAGGTTCGGCACTGCTTGTAAGCCCATATAACGGAATATCTTTGAAAGAGAAACAAGCTATTACAGAGTTGCTCTTAAAATCCGGTGCCGAGATTTACGAATTAAATGCTGTAAGAAAGCATATATCAAAAGTAAAAGGCGGGCGACTTGCAGAGATTGCATATCCGGCTAAAATATTATCTTTTATACTTTCGGATGTTATTGGCGATAGGCTCGATGTCATTGCTTCAGGTCCAACATCACCGGATGAAACAACTTTTAACGATGCCATGCACATTTTGAAAAAATATAACCTTATTAATAAAGTTCCAGGAAATGTACTTAAAGTTTTAAGTGAAGGTGCAAAAGGTCTTATACCTGAAACTCCAAAAGAAAGAAATAAAATTTTCAGCAATGTCGAAAACATAATAATTGGCAGCAATAAGATAGCTATTGAAGCAGCAAAACAAAAGGCAGAAAAATTAGGTTACAAAACCAAAATAATAACCGATGAGATCAAAGGGGAAGCAAGAGAAGCGGGAAAGTGGCTTGCTTTAAAAATAAAAGAATATGCAAGGCCGGGGAAAAGCATGGAGATTGACAAATATTCAAAAACAGGCAGGGAATCCCTTTGCTTTATTTCAGGTGGAGAAACTACAGTAACTGTCAAAGGTAATGGTAAAGGGGGAAGAAATATGGAGCTTGCCCTTGCTTTTGCTATTGAAATTGAAAATTTAGATGGAATTACTTTTTTATCGGCAGGAACCGATGGCACGGATGGCCCTACCGATGCAGCAGGCGCTACTGTAAATGGTAACACTGTAAAAAAGGCAAAGATACTGGGATTGAATCCTGTGGAATATCTGAATAATAATGACTCATACAATTTTTTCAAAAAAACAGGCGATCTTTTCATAACAGGTCCAACAGGAACAAATGTTATGGATATCCAGATAATAATAGTAGAATGAAAAGGATAATAATCTTCACAGACCTTGACGGAACTTTACTTGATTCAGATACCTATTCTTTTGAATCTGCATTACCTGCGCTTGATTTTATAAAACAAAAAAACATACCCTTGATTATTTGCTCAAGCAAAACAAGAACCGAGATCGAATTCTACAGAAGAAAACTCGATAATCAACATCCTTTTATCACTGAAAATGGTGGCGGCATATTTATCCCGGAAAATTATTTTGAATTTGATATTTCAAAAATTGGTTTTAAACCTGAAAAAACAAGAAATTATCTGCTTATAAGACTTGGTGCAAAATATACTGATCTTAGAAAAAGCATAATTGAATTAAGAAAAAAAGGTCTAAGAATAAAAGGCTTTGGTGATATGACTTTTAAAGAAATTGCAGAAATAACCGGGTTAAGTATAGAAGAAGCGAAAATGGCAAAAAAAAGGGACTTCGATGAACCTTTTATTTTTTATGGAGATGAAAAAGAGAAAGAAAATCTTTTGAATAATATAAAAAAAATGAATCTTAATATAACAATGGGAAGGTTCTACCATCTCATGGGCAATAGTGATAAAGGAAAAGCGGTTTCAATTCTTATAAAATTATACAAGAAAAATTTTTTGGACATAAGTACCATAGCCTTAGGAGATAGCCCAAATGATTTACCCATGCTCGAAAAAGTTGATTATCCTGTTGTTGTTAGAAAAACTGATGGCAAATATGATTCAAACATAAAACTACAACATATCATAAAAGCAGATGGAATAGGACCCAAAGGATGGAATAATTCTGTCTTGAAAATTCTCAAGTCTTTATAATTTCATGAAATTTATAAACCTAAATTAAACTTATTAATTTCTAATTTAATAGACCTGAAAAATGCATTTTCAGGTCTAAATTTTCCTCTCCTAAATTTTTTATACTTTCAAAAAATTTTGATTCTTACATAAATGAATTCATATTTTTGTTATTTATTTTATTTGAAGGTTAATTTATAATATAATTTAATTAAAAATTAAACAATCCAAAAATATTAAGGAGAAAAAGTTATATGCGGGAGGGGAGCAAGCTTTATTTGAAGAAAAGATATTTACATCCGGTATTAAATACAAACAAAAAATTATTTTTCATTGTTTTGCTTCTATATATATGGTCATTCAGTTCAATTGCAATAGCTGATCCATACCCGCCATACTGGTCTGGAGGGACAGGCGCATCTATCCATTTCCAGCCGGTATCATGGCCAAATGAGCCTTCCAGCCCTTCTGATTGCGGTCATACATGTGGTGACTGGAAACCATATACCCGTTTCCAAAGAGAGATGGCTGACCCAAGAATTCAGGACCCTTCAAATGGCGGAACATCTCCACAAAACTATGTTAATGTAGCGTCATCATGCATTGATAAAACTCTGCCAAGTATTTATTACTATCTTCACAAAGATCCAGCTGATCCAACAAAAGACGTGATTATGTTTCGCTGGCGAGTTGAGCAGATAGCTAATAATTATGCTACAGGACCTTCTGCTGGAAATTATGGTGCAACAGACCCGTGGAGTTCTGCTCTATGGACAGTTCTTTTTGACGTGGATGGAGATGGATACAGGGATCTTGCTGCGCATCTTGATGGTTCTTCTGGTGCTCCTTCAACATCAATAGACCGTATCTTTGGTATCTGGGGAAATATTCCCACACAATCTCTTGATTACTTATCCGATCCTAATATTCATTTAATAGCCCACAATCCGACAGGTTTTGTAGGAACGAGCAAATTACTAAACTTCCATGATTCATTATCTCCTGATGAAAGCTGGCCTTCTGGCTCTTCTACAAATTCATGGGATTATGGTACAACTCGCTCAAAGCTGATAAGTACCAATTCATGTAATGAATATTTTGTTGACTATCAGATACCTGTTGCAATGCTTGATGCAACAGGGTTAGGCGGTCCTCAAATAACAAGAGATACGCCGATCTCTATGCTTTTCTGCACTGCAAACAGTCTTAACAACCCTTTTCAAAAAGACTGTGCAATAAATAAAAAATGGGTAGGTGATGCATCAAGACCTGCTCCTTTTGGGGATTACTTATCATTCAATGAAACTGCTCCGTATCAGCAACCTATTGTTTCGAGTATAACTGCGACCGCGCCAACAGGATGCCCGGGGAATTACAGCTTCACTGCAAAAGTGCAGGATACTATTGCTATTGTGAATGGAGTTGCTATAGCAACAGTCAAAGCAGTTGATTTCTACTATTATTATGATACTAATGGAAATGGCATTGCAGATGATGGAAATACATGGACATTCGCAGCTTCTGGCACATTGAAACCAGGGTCTTTAAATATATGGACAGCTACATGGAATGCGACCAGTTTAGCAAAAGGAAAATATCTTATAGGAGTTCAAGCAATTGATTCAGAATATATTGATAACAATAGTAATAATATTTATGATGCAGGAGATATTTCATTACTCGATGACGGCATGACCCCGACTGAAAATCATAACCGTACATTTTCTTATCTAACCAAATCAGAAGTTGATGCTCTCACTCCCCCAGCAAATGAAACATGGTTTGCAAACCCAGATATAACAGGCACTCAAATGGCAGTAATCGGAGTTGCTATTAATAATTGCGGGCTCGCGCCAACTATGACAAAAACCGCAAGCTCAAATAGTGTTATAGCAGGGGATACAGTTGACTTTACCTTAACTATTACAAACCTTCTTAATACCACACTTACTGTAAATGAAATTGTAGATGTCTTGCCTCCAGGGTTTAATTATGTTAATGGTTCGACTTCAGGTGATTTCGGGACAGCTAATCCATCAATAAACAGTCAGACTTTAACATGGACATTAAGTTCTCCAGTAAATATAGATGCAGGAAACAGCGCCTCACTAACTTTTACGGCAAACTCTACTTCAGTTTCAGGAAATTACACAAACAGTGCTTATTCTGAGACAAGTTTTGGCACAATTGTAAGCAACCCATTCACTATTGGTGTTGATTCAGCACGTTTATCTCTTACCAAGACTCCGGATAAATATCTTGTTGATCCCGGTGGAACAATTACATATAGTCTTGCATACTCTAACGATTCCTCGGTTACTATTACAAATGCGAGCATTTCAGATACACTGCCTGCCAATGTAAATTGTGCAAGCTATTCAGTAAATGGTGGGACTCCGCAATCTTGTTCAGGGCAGAATGTCACAATTCCATTAGGTGATATAGCTGGTGGTGAAAGTGGCAACGTTACTCTAAATGTAACTGTAACCAGTAATTACAACAGCCCTTCATTATTGAATACTGCCACAATTTCAGGCACAGCGCCTGATGGAAGCACAGTAAGTAAAACAGCAACAAGCACTATTGCTGTTAATGTCCCAGTGCCTGCATTTACATTGGTAAAAACAGGACCTGTTCAGGTTGCTCCATCAGGGTCGGTAACATGGACTATTACATATAAAAATTATGGAACTGGTTCTGCAAGTGGAGTAACAATTACTGATACCCTTCCTGGCGGATTTACTTACAGCAGTTGCACAGGTGGTAGCTCTTGCAGCGGAAGTGGAAACAATGTTTCATGGACAATCGGAACAGTAGCAGCAGGAGCATCTGGTTCGGTCACTGTTACAGCGACCGTTGCATCAGCTCCATTTACTTATGACAATCCAGCAGTAAATAACGCTACTATAACATGGACAGGCAATAGTACTGGAGTATCTGCACAGGCAACAGTTGGAATAACAGGACAGGCTTGTAGCGGTGTTTATTATTTTCATAATGGTTTTACTGCCACAACAACACCTCCAACATCCGGAACCGATACAACAACTACTATAAATACATCCGGAATTTCAATATTGTTTACAGCACCTCCTGCAACGAGCATTATGGTATTGGCAGGTAAAACACTTTCTGTTGATTTTTATATTGATGCAAGAGCAGGCAATATAACTCTGGCTACTGAACTTCAGGATTATAACCCTAATACGTCAACTTATACAGTTATAGTCAGCGATTCCCGGACACTTTCAAATAATTTCCAGTGGTTTAACTATACAGTAACAATTCCGGGTGGCACATCGAATCTTGCTGTCGGACATCAGTTGCGCTGGAAATTTACAGGCACATGGACAGGAAATAAAAGTATTACATTCTATTACGACGGGCCTCATGATTCACGTTCTTCTTTCTGTGTTACAACTTCACCAGCTAATCTGACAATTTCCAAAATTGTGGATCAGCCTAACATTCCAAGTGGTTCAACACCTACACTTAATTATTTAATAACTTATGCCAATACCGGCGGAACAAGCGCCAATAATGTAAATCTTATTGATACATTGCCATCAAATGTTAATTGCTATCGATATTCATCAAACTGCACAAACTGGTCAGACCCTAACACATGTTCGAGCTGGACTTCTTGCAGTGGTAATTCTGTTACATTGATTTCAAATGGTACAATTTCAGCAGGTGCAACAGGGAATATCTTATTACAGGCAAATGTTCAGTCAGGTGCTTCAGGCACTTTAACTAATACTGCTACAATAAGCGGCACGGGGGTTGAAACTAAATCTGCAACAGCAAACACTATAGTCGGCTCTCTTTCAGGTGGTGGTTCTCCAAGCCTTGCTGTTAGTCTTTCAACCGATAAAACTACTGCCAATCCCGGTGATACTGTAACTTACACTATCACTGTAGTAAATGTTGGAAGCGGAGATGCAACAGGAGTGGTTGTCTCAGATGCTTATCCTATACAAGACATAAATGGTAACACTGTCACAGGGTTTTATACTTATGGAACATGCAGCAACAGTTGTACAAATAGCAGTGGCACATTATCGTGGAATGTAGGAACACTCTCTCCAGGTCAGTCAGTTACTTTTACATATACAATGGTAGTGGGGAATTCTGGCCTACCAGCAGGCGTAACAGTTATTCCTGATGCTGCTCAGGCTTATGCAGGAAATATTACAGAAGGCTCTCCAGGTAGTTCTACAAATCCAGCTCAAAGCAATCAGGTTAATGTAACACTTAATGGCAATCCTATATTATCGCTTGTAAAGAATGCGAATCCGTCTAATGATCTAAAACCTGGTGATACAATTACATACACGCTTACAGTTACAAATACAGGTTCAAGTACAGCAGAAAATGTTGTTGTAACAGATCCAATTCCCACTCATACGAGTTTTAAAGAAATAACCCAAGGCAGCGGATCATTCGATTCAGTGAATAATAGAGTTGTTTTTAATGTTGGAACATTAACTTCAGGAAGTTCAACGACTCTAATTTTCAGTGTTACTGTTAATGAATTACCTTCAGGAAGTACAACCATTTCAAATATTGCAACAGCTACTGCTTCTAATACATCATCTCGCACTGCAAACGCAAGTGCTTTAGCGAGTGCAAGTCCAGCTTTTACTTTAAGCAAAACAGGACCTGAACAGGTAGCCTATCCAGCTGCAAAACTCATTGCGAATGTCAATAACAATACTGTGATATTCGTGAGTGACTCAACTCAGTTTACTGAAGGACAATTTATATATTTGAATAGTACAATACTTAAAATTATATCAATCTCTGGGAATGCTATTACTGTTGACATTCCTGTTAGTGCGTCAACAGGTGATGATATTATCCCAGGAATTACTTATAACATTACATATCAAAATACAGGCAATGCAACCGCAACAGGCGTTACCCTGACCGATACGCTACCAGCTGGATCAATCTTTGTTATGGCAACTGACGGAGGCTTGGAAAATAGTGGTGTTGTAACATGGAATCTCGGTAATATCGAACCTGGCATAGGTGGAACAGTTCAGGTTGTGATTATTCCTGGTAATACCGGAACTATAATTGACAATGCAAGCATAGATTGCACAAACTGCACTGAACCTGTAAATGCTTCAGTATCAACATTTGTAGGTGGCTTGCGCATATCAAAGAGAACGACTACTCCAACAACTCCTGCACCCGGAACAGTTACATACATTATAGAAGTTGAAAATACACTTGGTTCAGACGCAAATGATGTAACTATAACCGACATTCTGCCTCCGGGATTTACATTTGCATCAACAACATCAATAATTATTGACGGGAACACAGTCTCACCAACCACAAAACCAACAGTTGGTGATAATTCTTTAACATGGGCATCTTTTTCAATTCCTGCTGGCAAAAAACTTGTGCTGACTTTTACAGCAGATGTGGCTGAAACTGTTGGACCAGCAACATATCAGAATGATTCAGGAGCAACTTCAAGCAATACAAGCGTGACTCCTTTTGATCCGTTACTTACAACAGAAGAAGATGTGACAGTGCTTGCTGAAGGCACAGGAATTATTGAAGGTTATGTATTCCGGGATAATGACAATAATGGTTTATTTGACCCATCAGTTGATACTCCTTTGCCCGGAGTTAATGTGAATATAACAGATAGTACTTCTACGCTTTATATTATTGCAACAGATAGTTCCGGATATTTCAAAAGGGTAGTGGCTTCAGGGGAAGCAAATGTTGATATTGAAGATTCAGATATTCCTCCGGGATTAGAACTGGGTAACAGCTTTACAGACCCAGAGATAATTACAGTTCCTAACCAAAGTATTGCAACTAAAAATACAGGCTTTGTACCTTCAAGCATATCAGCCGATCTTTCAATAGTAAAAACTGACGGAGCAGGTGTAACGATTGCAGTACCTGGTGAGGACATAACTTACACAATAACTGTGATGAATAATGGACCTGCAAATGTAACAGGAGCGACAGTAAGCGACACATTCCCTGGGATATTGAGCAACATAAGCTGGACGTGTTCAGCATCAGCGGGTTCAAGCTGTACAGGAACAGGCAATGGTAATATCAGTGATACAGTAAACATATTATCAGGCGGTACATTGACATACATAGTAACAGCAACAGTGAGCGCATCAGCGACAGGTTCATTGAGCAATACAGCAACAGTAACAGCACCTGAAGGAACTCCTGATACAGATACAAAAAACAACAGTTCAACTGATACTGACACGCTTGCGCCAAGAGCCGATCTTTCAATAACAAAGTCAGATAGTATTGATCCTGTAATAGCAGGGAATAATCTGGCTTATACGATAACAGTAAGCAATGCTGGGCCTTCTGATGCAGTTAATGTTTTAGTAACAGAAACGCTGCCTTTGGGTGTGACATTAGTTTCAACGGTTGGATGTTCTGAAGACCCGAATGGGGTTCCAACATGTAGTCTTGGAACAATTACTGCTGGCAATTCCAAACAATACACTGTGAATGTAACAGTTAACTCTGGTACAACCGGAACACTCACAAACAGTGTGAGCGTTACTTCTGATACATTCGATACTAATACAAACAACAACTCTATATCAGAGAATACAACTGTTAATGCGCCTAATGTTTTTGATCCACCTTCAGGCACTAAGACAGTTAATGATGCAGGTTATCCTGTACTTGAATGGAGAATGGTTTGGATAAATAATGGGACTGCACCTGCTGAACGCCAGAGGATTATTGACACTATCCCAGCAAATACTACTTATATAAACGGTAGTCTTAATTGTATTGAAAGGGGAGCTTCAGTAAGGATAAGTTGCTATTATGATTCTATAGGCAAACGTATCATATGGGAAGGAAATATTGCTCCGGATCCAGGTGCTACAAATGAAACAGATGCATTAAATGAAGTTGTAATTATATTCAGAACAACTGTAGCTGCTGGTATATTAAATGTATCTAACCAAGGGTTTGCTTATTGGGATGAAAACGGAGATGGTTCTGTCTCTGATGATCTTAGCAGGGGTCAAATACCTGTCAGCACAGATGATCCTGCAACAACAAATTCAGGAGATCCTACAGTCTGGAATTATGAAGAACCAATTCCAATCCCGGCTATGAATACACAGGGAGCTTTGATACTTATCATATTTATTTTAATCGGAACTGTTTTATATTTAATAATACAAAAAAATGATAATCACAGTAAATTTTAACAAACAGTGTGTATCGGGTTAATGTGCCGGACCGGAAGAGAGAAGTTTGTCAACCTCTTTTCTTATTACCGAAGCAGGAATACCGCCATGAATTTTTAATACCCCATTTATTAAAATCACAGGAGTAGTCAATGCTCCCATTCTTAATAATTCTTTTATATCTTCGAACTCTTCATCACCATCGGTAAATAAATCTATATACTCAACATAAACCACCGATGGATAGAAATAATTCATTTCCTTTGAAAGCTCATCGGAAAGTATCTTATTGGTTCCTATTATTTCCGGAGCATGGTCTTCATCATACAGGATTCCTTCCATTGGATTGTCAAGAATCTGAATATGAACTCTTTGAAGCATCAATACTACCTCTCTTCCTTTATATTAATCAGCATATTATCTATTAATCTTGTTTTTCCTATTCTTAGAGCAATAGCGAGAATCATGTTTTCCTTTGCTGTAGAAAGCTCTTCAAGACTTGAAGTATCATAGATTCCGGCATAATCAATTTCTGAAATTAAAGGCTCTTTGCTTAAAAAATCGAGCATAAAGTTTTTAACATTTTTTATTTCTATTATACCAGATTTTATTGATTCGCAGGTCTCTTTTAAGCACTTATATATAATTGTAGCTGCCTGCCTTTGAGCATTGTCGAGGTAAGAATTACGGGAACTCATCGCAAGTCCATCCTTCTCCCGTATTGTTGGACAGACTACAATATCTATATCTATATTTAAATCACCCGCCATTTTTGAGACAATAACCGATTGCTGAAAATCTTTCTGCCCAAAATACGCCCTTGTTGGCTTTACTATATTGAATAATTTGGCTACTATAGTCGTTACACCCCTGAAATGTCCGGGTCTGAAAGCACCGCAAAGTTTTTCGGATAAATTTTCGACATTAATGTAAGTAAGATACCCTTCAGGATACATCGAGGCTGCATCAGGCAAAAAAAGTATATCCACATTTTCCTTAATCAATTTTTCGGTATCACCCTCGAGATCTCTCGGATAAATATTGTAATCCTCATTCTGTCCAAACTGGGCGGGATTCACAAAAATGCTTACTACTGTAATTAAATTTTCCTCCCTGGATCTTTTAACAAGGCTTAAATGGCCATCATGGAGTGCACCCATTGTCGGAACAAAACCTATTGTTTTTCCACGTAATAAAAAGTCCTTTGAGATATCCTGCATGATTCTCGGGATTCGTATAATCTCCATATCAACCTCCATTTGATATTAACCCAAAAAATGCGGACATTGCTCAAAAATTTATTTAACTCGATGATTTTATATCAAAAGATATTTTTTGGTTATACATAAAAA
>DYFC01000030.1 GCA_020725385.1 Nitrospira japonica
CATCTCTTATGGGATTCTTAACAGCTTTTTCCATGTATGTCTATTTATATTTGTTCTGTTACTTCACCCCTCTTAAAAAACAATTATGGGTGTTCACTTTTAATTCGTAAACAGTTCACTTTTAAAAAATTCCTAACATAAAGAGAACGAAAATTAGAAGTTCTCTATACATTGAATCTGAAGTTGATTATATCACCATCTTTAACAGGATATGTTTTGCCTTCAAGTCTTAAAAGACCTTTTTCCTTAGCAGTTTGCATATTACCTAAAGCAATAAAATCATCATAAGAAATTACCTCAGCTCTTATAAAGCCGCGTTCAATATCAGAATGTATTTTGCCGGCTGCAACAACCGCAGGAGTATCTTTTTTTATAGTCCATGCTCTAACCTCATCTTCTCCAACGGTAATGAATGATATTAACCCGAGCATTTCATAACATGTTTGAATAAGTTTAAATGATGCAGGTTCATTAATTTTTAAATCATCAAGAAAAGGTTGTTTTTCTTCAGGAGGTAATTGTGCGATTTCCATCTCTATTTTTCCACAAAATGAAAGAATAGGTATTGAAGGGTATTGTTTTTTTATTTCGTTTTTTATCAGATTAATATTGTCTCCATTTAAATCTTCTTCTCCTATATTTAAAACAATTACTTTTGGAATAATAGAAAGGAATTGTAAATGTCTTATAGAAATCAGCTCTTCTGATGTGAAATTGAAATCTCTAAGAGCTTTTTCTTTTAGTAAAAAATCTTTTAATTTTAATATTAATTTATGTTCGGATTCATCAGGTTTTTTACCACGCTTTTTATTTTCTTCCATTCTTTCAAGTCTTTTTTCAACAAGATCAATATCAGCGAATATAAGTTCTAGTTCAATAGTTTCAATATCACGCAAAGGATTTATATTTTCAAGGGGATGTGAGACAGATTCATTTTTAAAAACTCTAACAACATGAACTATTGCATCAGCGTCTTTTATTAAATCAAATACCTTTTTATTTTGTTTTAAATCACCTTTTGTTAATCCTATGTAGTCAATATATTCAATAGTGGCAAAAGTTGATTTTTTTGGTTTATAAATTTCAGAAAGTTTAAGAATTCTCTTATCCGGAACCTTCACAACTCCAATATTTGGTTCTCCGGTAACATTTGGATATATTGGTGTTTCAGCATTTAATCCGGTAAGAGCATTAAAAGCTGTTGTTTTACCTGAATTTGACAAACCGGTTATAGCTATTTTCATTTGACCTCTTTAAATATTAGAAATTTTTAAATAAGTCCTCAAGTTTGCGTCTTGCATCCTCTTTTTCTTTGTCAGATGAAGATTTAACAGAATCCTTAAAGCTAAAATAATCACAAAAGTTTGCTTTATTACGGACTCGCTGGAAATCAGCTTTTGGTTCAATACATTTATTATGACTTGTTTCAGAGTAAAAGCGACAATTAAGGCATATATGTAAATCTTCTCCGCAATTTGGACACCTTGATTTTCTGTTAAAATATTTATCAATTACAACTTCTTTTCCGCAAAAAGAACATTTTTTCATACTTGCTCCTTGGATATTAAAGAATAATATATAGATATTATCTAATCCGAAGAAATTCAAACACTAATCTTATAACTTGAAAAGTATAAAGTAAGTTGTAACCTTTCAGATTACTTTGTCTTTTAGGCTGTGGTTTTAATAAAACTAATCTTAAAAATAGTTTAAGCTACTCAAACAGTTCGAACTGTTCAAAACGTTCTAACAGTTTGAACAATTAAAGAATTCTCTTAAGATATCTGTATTATTCCAGCATTATATTTGGATTAAGAAATAGTTTTTATAAATTCCTGTATGGGCAAAGCAGTTAAAGTTAAAAGTTGAACAGAGCCTCTTGAACCAAGTTCAACAGACATTTTCATTATTGTTTGATTATCAGGTGCTTCAACTATATTAACAAAATCATATGGACCTAAAACCGCATATTGTTCTTTTACTTTAACGCCCATTTTTGCAAGCTCTTTGTTTACCTCGAGTATTCTTTTTGGATTTTCTTTAATTGTCTTTCTTCCTTCATCTGTCAGAGTACTTAAAATAACATAGTAAGGCATAGCATCCTCCCTAATTAAGATTTCTAAAACAAGTGACTAAAAGTCACCTTTTATTATTAAACTTAAGAAAATTATAATAAATGTACTATTTTATTTCTACCACTCTTTTTTGCCTGATACATTGCATTATCTGCTCTGACAACAAAGCTTTTCATGTCATCATAAGGAGAAAGTTCTGTTAACCCAATACTAACAGTTTTTTTGACAATTTCAAGTTCTCCATCAAGTGTAAAAGGATGAAATACAGTTTCTGAAACAGATTTGCGGATTCTTTCAGCAACAATAATTGCTTCATCATATTGAGTTTCAGGTAACAATATTGTAAATTCTTCACCGCCATAACGAAAAGCCATATCAATATCTCTTATACTTTTGCTTATTATATCAGCAATTCTTTTAAGTACAAAATCTCCTTCCCAATGTCCATATCTGTCATTGAAATCCTTGAAAAAATCTATATCAATAAGCATTAAAGAAAGTTGTCTGTTATGTCTTTTTGCTCTTTCGATTTCTTTTACTATAATCGTGTAAAAATAACGTTGATTAAATAGTCCTGTCAGATCATCTGTGATAACAAGTCTTTTCAATTCAGCTTCAGCTTTTTTCCTTTCTGTAATATCCCTGAATGTAACAAGCACACCTGTTTTTCCTTCATAAGGAATTTGAGTGAGAAGCACTTCCATATGAAGACCTTTATTGTTCTTTGACAACATTCTTATTTCCAGTGGAGAATCAATTGATTTATCGCTTTCAAGTTTTTTTAGGTTTTCTGAAAATAATGCCCTGCTATCAGGATAGAGAAATCTCAAAATGTCTTCTCCAAGCATATCTTTTTGATAATAGTCCAGTATTTTAAGAAGAGTAGGGTTAATGAATTTTATTATTCCATCCTGAATTATCATTATTCCTTCAAGAGATTGTTCAACGAGTGTGCGGTATTTTAATTCTGATTCAACAAGAGCCCGGGATTTCTGTCTTAGCATATTTTTAAGGATAGTTATGTAATCGGCTCTTAAATTTTTAATAATGTCGCTTTTTGTAATAATGCCGATTGAATCACCTTTATCATCGGTTATAATCAAACACCTTACCATATTTTCATCAATTAATCTTGTTGCTTCATAAAGATTGATGTCTTTTGAAGCAGTAATTAATTTTGTATCCATTATTTCTGATATATATACAGGTGTTATATTTTCAGCAATAGCTTTAGTAATATTTCTTTCAGTAATAATACCAATTGGTTTAGAATCTTTTTTTACAACTACACAACTTATTTTATTTTCGGACATCAAAGATATAGCTTTGGTTAAAGGTTCTTCTTCAGATACAGAGATAATAGTTCTATTCATTATCTGTTCAACTTTTTTCAGATTAACAAAGGAGTCTATTCTTAAATTTTTGATAATATCTGTTTGGGTTACAATCCCTGTTACCTTGTGATTATTATCAACTACCACGAGTCGTCTTAAGCCGTTTATAACCATGAGATTTGCTATCTCCGGAATATCTGTATCTTCTGAAACAGCAATCACAGGACTTCTCATTACAGTTTTTAAATCTACTAAATTAAAGTCAATGTTATTACCCTTAAGATAAATAATATCTCTTTCTGTAAGTATCCCTTCTGGCTTGTTGTCTTTAACAATAACAATGCAACTAACATTGTTCTTATTCATTTTTATTATTGCTGATAAAAGTGTTTCATTTGGGGATAATGTTATGACATCTCTTGACATTATTGTGCTTACATTATCCAGTTCCATCGGACCTCCGTTTTAGCATTTGAACAATATATTTATTATATCCGAAAATTGACTTTAATATGTAGTCTCTGGTTAAATTAATTCATGTGGGATTATACTGAAAAAGTAAAAGATTTTTTCTTAAATCCTAAGAACATAGGAGAAGTCGAAAACCCTGATGCAGTAGGGGAGGTTGGAAGTATTGTCTGCGGTGATGCTCTAAGGTTAACATTAAAAATAGATAAAGAAACAAATCGTATAATAGACGCTAAGTTCCAGACTTTCGGATGTGCAAGTGCAATTGCAAGCTCTTCAGCTCTTACAGAACTAGTCAAAGGTAAAACTATTGATGAAGCTTTAAAGATTACCAACAAGGATATTGCCGATTTTCTTGGTGGTCTTCCAAAAGAAAAAATGCACTGTTCTGTAATGGGCATGGAAGCACTTGAGGCTGCTATAGCAAACTATAAAGGTATTCCGGTTCAGGTAGAAGAAGAGGGCAGGGTAGTATGCAAATGTTTTAATGTAACCGAAGAAAAAATCAGGAAAGTTGCTATAGAAAACCATCTTACCACAGTAGAGGAAATTACTGATTACACCAAGGCCGGAGGTGGATGCGGAGAATGTCAAGCAGAAATTGAAGGAATATTAAAGGATATATGGTCTGTTAAAGCTCCTGAGAAACCATCAAAACCAAAGAAGTTAACAAATCTCCAAAAAATTGCTTTAATTCAGGAAATAATTAATAGAGAAATAAGACCCGGCTTGCAGGCTGATGGTGGTGATATTGAAATTATTGACATTGAGGGTAATAAAGTAATTATCGCTTTAAGAGGAATGTGTACAGGCTGTGTAATGGCGGGTGTTACAATAAGCAGTATTCAGGAAAAACTTAGAGAACTTGTGAGTGAAGATATTGTAGTTGAGGCACAATAATGAAAACAATATATCTTGATAATAATGCGACAACAAGAATTGCGCCTGAAGTCCTTGAAGAAATGATGCCATATCTCAAAGATTACTATGGTAATCCTTCAAGTATGCATACTTTTGGGGGGCAACTTCATAAAAAAATAGAAGAAGCAAGGGAAAAAGTTGCAGCACTCCTAAAAGCAAAACCTGAAGAAATAATATTTACAAGTTGTGGCACTGAAAGTGACAATACAGCAATAATGAGTGCTGTTGAATCTTATCCTGAGAAGAAACATATTATTACAACACGAGTTGAGCATCCTGCTGTTATGAATTTCTGCAAACATCTATCAAGAAAAGGTTATAGAGTTACTTTTTTACCTGTAGATAAATCCTCAGGTCAACTCAGAATTGATGATTTACTGAAAGCACTTGATGAAAACACTGCTGTTGTCTCGATAATGTATGCAAACAATGAAATAGGTACTATTTACCCGATCCAAGAAATAGGCGAGACATTAAAAGAGAGGAATATTCTTTTCCATACAGACGCTGTTCAGGCTGTTGGAAAGATTCCTATTGATACAAATAAACTTCCTGTAGACATGCTTTCGCTGTCTGGACATAAACTCCATGCCCCAAAAGGTATAGGCGCTCTTTATGTAAGAAAAGGTACAAGATTCTATCCTTACTTAATAGGCGGGCACCAAGAACATGGAAGAAGAGCAGGGACAGAAAATACAGCTTCTATCATAGCTCTTGGCAAAGCCTGTGAACTTGCTGCAAAGAATATAGATGATGAAGTAATATATCTTTCACGTCTTAGGGATAAACTCGAGTCTTCACTATTAAAACTCTGTCCTGATACGCGCATAAATGGGGATATTAATAATAGATTGCCTAATACTACAAATATAAGCTTTGAATATGTTGAAGGCGAGGCAATTTTACTACGTTTGAATGAATACGGGATTTGTGCATCTTCCGGTTCTGCCTGTACTTCAGGTTCTCTTGAACCATCTCATGTTTTACGTGCTATAGGTGTCCCTTTTACTGCAATTCACGGGTCAGTAAGATTTTCCCTGAGCAGATATAATACAGAAGAAGAAATAGATAAAGTAATTGAAGTAATGCCGAACATTATTAAAGACCTCAGGATGTTATCTCCTTTTGGAAGGGATAAATTACCTCAAGAATGCAGGTAATTCTGATTAAGTGTGATTAAATTCTCATTTAAAACGGTTGAAGTGTGAGCTTATTTTTTTATATGTTTTTGTGCTCAACTTAAGTGGTTTGAATAAAAATGTCTTAAATTCATTTGATAGTACGTGTTTTCTATGAACCCTTCCTGAAGGATTTATTTTTATGACCTCTGATTTTTCCCAGTTGCGGAAAAGGTCTATTATCCTCTCGAGCGATTCCTGATGAAGTTTTTCAATTGCTTCTCTTAAAGGTAAAGAAGTGACAATGTTATTGTCTATAAAATCTGCAATTTTACGAGTATTTAGAGCAGAAAGATAAACCATTCCTTTAAGTATTTTTTTATTGGTTTTGAATGAAAAAATATATCTTTCAAGAAGTTTTTCGAGAAAAATGTCATTACGTAACTGTACAGTTTTGTCTATAGCTATTGCCTGTTGCCAATATTTTTTATCTATTATTGAATCAGCTTTCATTTCAAGCAAGGTATGTCCAATGTTCTTTCTATCTGCTGTATATATATCATGGGCAACAGTATCTGCTGCAAGATGACTTAAGTATCCATATGCGAAAGCTTTTTGTTGCTGTGTCTCGGCATTCTTTAAAAGTTCCAACGCAAAGTCCCAATTATGGGCGTTTTTATGTTCCGGAAGATATTTTTTACCGACTATAAGATCAGCCATTAAAGTGCCATAGAGGAAATCTTTTTTATGCCGTCTAATTATTTTCAGAATACCCGCAGGGATTAAAGCGCTAAGAGAGAGGATTTCATTTCCTAAATAGATATGTGTAAGAGGTCCCCATGCAAGTGCATATACTGGATAAAGTAGAAATAAAATTAAAAAAATGCTTATTAAAACCATATTATTTTATAAATTACTTATAAAATCAAAAAGAAGCCTTACTCCTATGCCGGAAGCACCTTTAGGAATGTAAGGTTTATCTTTATCATTCCATGCAGTTCCAGCTATGTCAAGATGTATCCATGGTGCAGGATTTGCAAATTCATATAAGAAATAGGCTGAAGAACACAATGAGCCACTCTTTCCTCCCGAGTTTTTAATATCAGCAATATCACTTTTTAAATATTCTTTTGCTTCCTCAAATAAAGGCATTTCCCAGACCCTTTCATAAACATTTAATCCCGAAATTTTAATTTTTTCTATAAATTCCCGTGTATTTCCCATCATCGCTATTGCTGTATTTCCAAAAGCTATTGAACATGCACCTGTAAGAGTTGCAATATCGATAATTAGCGAAGGATTATATTTTTTTGAATAACATATTGCATCAACAAGTGTCATACGGCCTTCAGCATCGGTGCTTATTATTTCTATGGTTTTACCATTATAAGCCCTTATAATATCACCGGGACGTGTGGCAGAACTTCCTATTAAATTTTCTGTTGCAGGCAGTATACCAACGATATGTACAGGGAGATTCAATTCAGATACTGCCTTTAAAACACCTAAAACTGCTGCACCACCTGCCATGTCATATTTCATTTTTTCCATACCATCAGCTGGTTTTAAAGATATTCCGCCGCTATCAAAGGTAATAGATTTACCAATAATTACAACAGGGGGAATTTCTTTACCTTTGTACTCAAGTATTATAAATTTTGGTGGTTCATCAGAACCCTTTGAGACTGAAAGATATGAATTCATACCAAGTTTTTCTAAATCAGGTTTTTCAAGAACTGTCACTGAAATATGCTCATTCTTTAGTGATTTAGCTATCTCAGCAAGTTCTGAAGGGGTCAGGTCATTGGCGGGTGTGTTAATTAAATCTCTTGTAAAATATACTGCTTCGGAAACTATTTTTATCTTTTTAATTTCATCTTCAAGATTTTTTGAAAATATAGAAAGGATAGTTATTGAATTTATATTGTTAGAGTTATCTTCTTTTTTATATCTATTATACTTATACAAAGAAAGCAAAGAACCTTCTAAAAAGTTTGTTATCGGAAATCCAAGAGATGATATAAGTCCTGAAGATATAGCGATGTCTTTCATCCCGATATCACGTAAAGAACATGCAGCTTTAGCGCCGATTTGTCTTATTTTCTCAGAAGTTATATCTTCCTTTTTACCCAGTCCAACGAAAAATACACGGTCGTATTTTAAATCCTCAGAACAACTAATTAATGCAGTCTGATTAAATTTACCTGAAAATTCTTTTTGAAATACTTTATGGATTTGCTTTGAAAGAGTAGGAATCAGATTGTCATAATAACTGAAATCATTTTCAATAAAAGGAAGAATTAGCGCATCGCAACTAAAGTCGCTTTCTTTTTTTTCAATTATGGAAATTTGCATAATAATAATTTTAGTACATAAATATAAAAGGTAGCAAGGTTATATATTCAGCAATTCACGGTGGATTTGGAAAACTTTAAGGTTTCTCCTTTTTTAAGTTAACACTAAATGATAGTGAAAGTTGAATTATTTTGCATACAAAAGTAAGATTTATTATGGAGTCTTTAGGAAATACATGTTTTGCAAGAGAAATAATTGAAAATATTTATGGAGTTACTTTTACAGAAGGGAACAGAGTATCTTTACTCTGGAAGGGTGACGAGTTATTTAATAAGATTTTTGAATCTGTAAATACAGCTAAGAGTCTCATCTGTCTCGAATTCTACATATTTAGAAATGATGAAACCGGGACCGAACTTGCCGAAATTTTGAAAAAAAAAGCATCTGAAGGTATTAGAGTATGCGTTTTATATGATCATTTTGGTTCTTTTGGAACTCCCCGTAGATTCTGGAGTGATTTAAAAAAAGCAGGGGTACAGGTTAAAGCTTCCAGACCATTTAAATGGACAAAACCATTACATTATATTCATAGAGACCATAAAAAATTAATAATAATAGATGGAAGGGTAGCATTTACCGGCGGCTTAAATATTGCAAATGAGTATAGAGGGTTTCATAGATTTAGAAAAGTTCATGGCTGGAGAGATACAGGGATTTTTCTTGAGGGACCAATTGCAAATACCTTGTTCGGAATATTTAAAAAGAACTGGGAGATCTGGAAAGGTGAACCGATAAATTTTCAGGCAGAATCCCCTTCATTTAATGATGGAGTTCCTGTTATCCCTATATTTGCAAGTTCTTCAAAAAGCAGAAAAAAGATGCGTAAATTACTGTACTATAGTATCTCTAATGCTAAAGAAAGTATACATCTTACAACAGCTTACTTTACTCCAAGCATAAGAATGCTTAATGTTCTTGAAGATGCAATTAATAGAAATGTAAAAGTTAAAATACTTTTGCCCGGCAAGTCAGATGTTTTATCAGCGCATTATGCAGGCAGGGCTTTTTTTACAACACTGCTTAAAGCAGGTATTAGAATCTATAACTATAAAGGTGAAATGCTTCATGCGAAAACATCAGTTTTTGACTGTAACTGGAGTATTATAGGCTCGGCCAATCTGGATTTCCAATCTATGAGAAGAAATGATGAAGGAAATGTTGGCATTCTTGATGAAACCTTTGGAAATAAAATGGTTGATGTTTTCAAGGAAGATGTTAAGAATTCGGAAGAAATTACTCTTGAAAAATGGTTGAAAAGACCTTTTATTGAAAAATTAAAAGAAAGCTTTTTTGTTTTATTTAGGAAGAGGCTCTGAAAAATTTTATGAGTAAAAAAACAATAGCATTTTTAATAATTGCAATAGCTATTCCTATTATTATTTATTTCTTGATACCTTCTGAAGAAAATAGGATAAGGAAAGTCTTAAGAGAAGGTTCAGTTGCTATTGAAAAGGAAGATATTGATAAAACGATGTCAAAAGTTTCATATAATTATAAAGATGAATATGGACTTTCTTATCTTTATATAAAAGAGGTCTTAAAAATAATTTTCAAGCGTTTTGAAAGAATTCGAATTGAATATAAAATAATTAAAATATATGTTACTGAAAACAAAGCAACTGTAGAAGTTGATGTTATTGTTAGTGCATACACTGGAGAAAACTTTCATTATTTGCTTGGAGATATTACAAATCCAGCACATCTTAAATTTAGTTTAGAAAAAGAAAGAGGGAAATGGCTTATTATCCGCATTGAAGGATTGCCATTCTATAGTGATTAGTTTCATAATCCCCAAAGGCTCGATGCAGGCCTTTTATATCCTTTTTCCTGTGCGATTATATCAAGATGAATTGTAACAATATCGTCAACGGAAAGAAATGGATCATAATTTATTTTTCGTGAATCAACTGTTTTAATATATTGATTACAATTATCACATAAATCAACCCTGTATTCTTCATGGTCCTCTGCATAGAAATAACGTAATTTCTTATTGTCTGTATTGTCACAGAAAGGACATTTCAAGCGTTCAGATTGCCATATAAAATTGCAAAATGAGCATTTTAAGAATCTTTTGCCATCCCTATCGAGTTTTGATATATCAGGGATACTTCCGCAAATAGGGCAATATCCTTTATACCAGTTCTTTATCTCGTTTTCTTTTGAGATCTTTTCTACGTTTAAAATAATAGAGGGTTTTATGCTTTCATAGATTAAAAATTTAAGCACTGTTAAATCAATATCGAATTCACCGGCTATCTTCTCTATATAAAGATCATCGAAGAAATTTCTCATAATTTCTCTTGGATTTAGAGCATTGATTGATAATGCGTCCTCAATATATTGAATATTTATTCTTAACTTTTCGTTAGCATTTCTTGATATATTGCAAAGTGAATCAAATAAATTTATTGAAGAGTTTATATCAATGAAAAAATCTCGTTTATCGATGAGGGGAAATCCTTCCTTAAGATGTATCTCTTTTAAACTCTTTTTAATGTCAGGAGGAATGATTTTTGTATCTTCAATATATTTATTTTGTTCAATGGTAATTTCTTTAAAGAAATTAAGGATTTTTTCATAAGAAGGAAAAAGTTTTATGTAATTGGTGATTTGTTGTTCTATATTTGTATGTCTCATAAATTATCCTTTTAAAACAATAGCCTGTCTCTTCAGAAGAGACAGGCTATTATAATTTCAAGAAATTATTATCCTGCTATAAAAGCAGGTTCCAGGTGATTATTTCGGGATGCGTATATTTTTGAAATATTTGCCGCTGCAAATTTATGGTATTTCTTAGGATCATCAATTACCAGATAAATTGTGCGGACAAAATCAGAATTTAAGAGCTCTGCTTTTGGATATTTTGCTTTTAATTCAGCAAGTCTCTTTTGTGCGAGTTCAAGCATTTTTTCACGGTCTCCAAAATTCATTGCTCCTGTGGGGCATGTTTTTACACATGCCGGAAGCATCCCTTCTTTTATCCTGTCGATGCACATTGTGCATTTTGCCATACCCTGTGTGTTTTTATCCCAGCGTGGTATATCCCACGGACAGGCTTCCTTTATTTGTTTGAAATCAGCTTCTTTTACTTTTACTTTCGGATCATATAATACAGCTCCTGTTACCTCGTCTTGTATTATTGCTTTTACATTTATTGAGTCTGCTACCATTTTGCAGGGAGGGGTGATACAATGTCTGCATTGATCAGGGAAGAAATACCATACTGGCTTGCCATCTGATTCCATCTCATTGAATCTAACAAGTTTGAATGTAGCAGTTGAGAGATCTTCAGGGTTCTGATGATTACCTTTCTGAACAGTTTTGGTTGCAGGATTCATATTCCACTGCTTACATGCAATCTGGCAACCACGACATGCTGTGCATTTGGATGTATCTATGAAAAATGTTTTATCAGCCATTATTATTCACCTCCCTTACTTTTTTGCCTTTGCAGCAGGCTGTTTTGTTAATTTAGTAACATTTGCCATGAACGCTTTTGATTCAGGTATCATTGTGTTTGGGTCACCTACAGTTGGAGTAAGAAGATTGGCGCTCTCGCCACCATCTTTAGGATGCAGCCATCCAAAATGCCATGGTAGCCCGATCTGGTGTACAGTCTGTCCAGCAATTACAAATGGTTTTAGTCTGTGTGTTACTATTGCAGTAGCTTCAAGTTTTCCTCTTTGGGTTTCTACCAAAACTTTTTCTCCATTCTCAATGCCCCTTAATTTTGCAAGCTCATGGCTAATTTCACAGAATACCTGAGGCTCAGCTTCAACAAGCCATGGAAGCCATCTTGTTAAAACTCCTGTCTGCCAGTGTTCTGTTACACGGTATGTTGTGCAGACAAAAGGATAACGCGGGTCACATGTTGCAAATGTATCTGGACCACCTTCAAATATTTTAACAACAGGGTTTATTCTTTGATTTGACATCAAATTCTTCTCAATAGGGCATTCGAGTGGTTCATAATGTTCCGGAAATGGTCCATCTTTTAACCCAGGTCCAAATATTGATGCAACACCATCTGGTTTCATTATAAATGGATAAACCCCTTCTGTTCCCATTGGCGGCGCAGGTCCATCCGGTACATCTCCTACCCACTTCTTATTCTCAGCATCCCATTTAAGTATCGCTCTCTTTGGATTTCTTGGATTTCCATCAAGATCAACAGATGCACGGTTATATATAATCCTTCTGTTTACAGGCCATGTCCATGACCATTGTGGATATAAGCCAAGTCCTGTTGGATCATCTTTCTTTCTTCTTGCTGCCATGTTACCTGCCTCTGTATAACTCGCTGAATATATCCAGTTGCCACATGATGTTCTTCCATCATCAAGAAGATAAACAAAACTCGGTACAAGTGTGCCTTTCTTATAAGCCTTTTTGTCAACAGGATGTTCCGGTATATCCTCAAGGAAATATCCGTTTATCTCTTTTGCTACTGTATGAATATCAAATTTACCATTAGTCTCATAATCCCACTTTAGATTAAGAATCGGGTCAGGAAATACACCTTTTTGTTTCTTGTAAACAGCTTTCACTTTCTTCATTAGTTCATATATAATCTCGCCATCAGGCATTGCATCACCTGGAGGATTTGTGCATTTCCATCTCCATTGCATCCAGCGTCCGCTATTAGATATACTTCCCTCTTTTTCCATAAAAGCAGCGCAAGGAAGCTGGAATACTTCTGTCTTAATCTTTTTTGGATCCATTCCAGGACCTTTCCAGAAAGAACCAGTTTCATTATCAAATACATTTACATTTACCATCCAGTCAAGTTTTGCCATTGCCTGACGTACTTTTCCTGCATTAGCACTTGAGCAGGCTGGATTCATGCCCCATGCAAAGAATCCTGTGAATTTGCCTTTATACATTTCATCGAAAAGATTAAGCCATGATGCATCCTGTGTTTTATCGAGTTTTGGTAGCCATGAATAACAAAAATCATTCTCTTTCTTTGCATGTTCTCCATAGAATGATTTCAGAAGACTTGCCAGATATTTTGGTCTGTTTTTCCACCAGTTAACACTTCTCGGGTCTTTTGTTGATGGTGTTGTTTTATTGTAATCCTCCAGTGTTTGCCATTGTTCTCTTGGTGCGGGTATATAACCGGGTATTATGTGGAACAATAAACCCTGGTCGGTTGACCCCTGAACATTTGATTCACCACGAAGCGCATTAATACCACCTCCAGCTATTCCCATATTCCCGAGCAAACTTTGTATTATTGACATTGCACGAATGTTCTGAACGCCGACAGTATGCTGTGTCCATCCCATCGCATAAAGAACAGTGCCTGCTTTATCAGGTGTTGCAGTGGAAGCGTAAGCTTTGTAAACTTTTTCAAGGTCTTCCTGTGGTGTGCCGGTTATAGCAGTAACTTTCTCAAAGGTATATCTTGAGTAATGTTTCTTTAAAATCTGGAACACGCATCTTTCATGTTGAAGGGTCATGTCCCTTTTTGGTATTCCATTTTCGTCTTTTTCAAGAGCCCATGTGGATTGATCATAAGAACGTTTGTTTGGATCATAACCTGAAAAAAGACCGTCATCAAAATTATATTTAGGGTTGACTATAAAAGATGCGTTTGTATAATTCTTCACATAAAATTCATCATAAAGATTGTTATCAAGAATATACTTTATCATTCCACCAAGAAATGCTATGTCTGTTCCTGATCTTAATCTTACAAATATGTCTGCTTTTGTTGATGTGCGTGTGTAACGAGGATCAACATGGATGAAAATAGCGCCTTTATCACGTGCTGCCTGTATCCATTTAAATGAGACAGGATGGTTTTCTGCGACATTACCACCCATATTAAGAATTACATCTGCATTTCTGAAGTCAATATAATGATTTGTCATTGCACCGCGACCGAACGACTCTGCCAGAGCCGCAACAGTTGCGGAATGTCATATTCGGGCCTGATGTTCGATGTAAACGAGACCCAGTGATCTGAGGAATTTTTGATAAAGCCAGCATTCTTCATTGTCCATTGCTGCGCTTCCAACCGAGGCTATACCATTACAGCGATTTACAACCTTGCCGTCAGCATTCTTTTCTGTGAAGCTTTTGTCACGGCTTTTCTTGATGTTTTCAGCTATTTTGTTTAAAGCCCATTCCCATGAAACCTCTTTCCATTTGTCACTATGAGGAGCACGATAACGGACTTTCTTGAGACGATTTTCGTTTACAGCAATCTGATAACTTGATGCGCCTTTTGCGCAAAGAGCGCCTTCGCTGATAGGATGATCAGGATCACCTTCAGCATTAATTACTTTGCCCTTTGTGTCTGTTGCTACCAGAATACCGCAGCCAACCGAACAGTAACAGCAAATAGTAGGTGTTTCTTTAGCACCTTTAATTCGCGACTCTGTTCTTAGTTCAGCAGCATAACTCTGAACAGGGCTTAAATCAAATCCAAGCTGGCTCAGGGCGATACCCGCTGCGGTATAACTGGAGAGCTTAATAAAATCTCTCCTTGTTAATACCTTCATAAACTCCTCCTTTCTTTTTGTTGTTTAGAACGATGAAATATTGTTAAATTTTAAAGATATATCTTGTTAGAAAATATCACTGTACAATATAGTTCATTTATATCAAATAAGGGTATATATGTCAACTGAATTTTAAACGGCAATTTATAGCCTTGAACAAAACACAGAACCGACTTAAAATAACCAACAGGTAACGGACTAACGACACATACCACAAGACAAAATTACAAACTTGACAGTATTTTGTTCTAATCTTTATAATTAAATACTTTAGATATGAAATATTGGATTTTAGTAAATGAAGCTAATAATATCAGAAATACCCATAGAAGGTCTCAATTTAGATACCAGCATTGTCTGTGAATCTGAATTTGTTATCTCTCCTGTTAATATTCATCTTAGAATAGATAAAGCAGATACGGAAATCTTTATTAAAGGAGATTTTTCTGCCCGGTTGAGATTACAGTGCAGTAGGTGTCTTAATGAATTTGAGAAAGAAGATCCTATTCATGTTGATGTTGTATATCATCCGCTTAAAGAAATAGCAACAGTTGAAAAACATGAAATAAAGACCGATGAATTAAATACTGACTTCTATTCAGGAGATGAACTTGATATTTCTGCTCTGGTAAAAGAACAAATTGAACTTAGTATTCCAATGAAACCTTTATGTGATGAATTATGCAAGGGAATATGTCCTGGCTGTGGTGCTGATCTGAACTTTCAGATATGCAGTTGCCCTAAACAAAAGATTGATCCGCGTTTTGCTGAGTTGAGTAAACTTTTAAAATAAATTTTAAATATCTAAAAGAAAGGAGTATTAAATTGGCAAATCCGACACACAGACATACACGTTCAAGAAGAGACAAAAGAAGAGCAAACTGGAAAGGACAACTTCCGAATTTGAGTTTATGTCCTGATTGCAATGAACTTAAATTGCCTTTTAAAGCCTGCCCACACTGTGGCTCTTATAGTGGCAGGAAAATTCTCAACGTAATAGAAAAAGAAGCATGAGAATCGCTCTTGATGCTATGGGGGGCGACTATGCCCCCTATGTTAATATCGAGGGCGCTATCGAGTCTGTTAATGATTCCACCGACATATCTGTCATACTTGTTGGTGATGAAGGCATCCTCTCTAAAGAATTAGCTGACAAAAAATATCCATCCAGCAGATTAACAATAAAGCATGCTTCACAATCTGTTAGCATGGATGAATCTACTGCCTATGCTATCAGAAAAAAAAGAGATTCTTCAATTAGAAGAGGAATCGAACTTGTAAAAACAGGTGAAGCAGATGCTTTTGTAAGCGCCGGACATTCCGGTGTTGTTATGGCAACCGCACTTCTTGTTATTGGCACATCGGATGTGGTTGATCGTCCTGCAATTGCTACTATCATGCCAACCATCAAATCGCCTTTTGTTCTAATTGATGCAGGCGCAAATATACATTGCAAACCCAATAATCTTCTTCAATTTGCTCTTATGGGAAGTACATATTGTGAAATCATGCTCGGTAGAAAAAACCCAAAAGTTGCTCTGGTAAGCACCGGAGAAGAAGACACAAAGGGGAATGAACTTATAAAAGATACTTTTAAACTTCTCAAAGAATCCGAGATCAATTTTATTGGTAACATTGATGGTAAGGATATTTTTACAGGAGAAATAGATGTTATTGTCTGTGATGGATTCACTGGTAATGTTATATTGAAAACCAGTGAAGGACTTGCAGATGCATTGATTAAAATGCTCAAAAGAGAAGTGGCAAATTTAACCACCGGTAGATTGGGTTATCTTCTTATAAAACCTGCCTTAAGAAATTTCAAGAAAAAAACAGATTATGATGAATATGGAGGAGCTCCGCTACTTGGTATTAAAGGCACATGTATTATAAGCCATGGGAGATCAACTTCAAAAGCGATAAGAAATGCAATACGGGTTGCTTCTGATTTTGCAAGAAAAAAGGTTTACAATATTATTTCTTCAGCAATAGAGAAAGATATTCTACATCATGAAAGGATAAATATTTCAAATGAGAAGAAGTAGGATTGTCTCAACAGGTGCTTATGTTCCCGAAATAATCATGTCAAATTCGGATCTTGAAAAAATGGTTGATACATCGGATGAATGGATAACTGAAAGAACAGGAATTAAGGAAAGAAGAATAGCATCTAAAGAACAGGCAGCTTCGGATCTTGCCTATGAAGCATCAAAAATTGCGATTGAAAGAGCAGGGATTGTACCCGAAGACATTGATCTTATTATTGTTGCTACAATTTCAGGGGATATGCCTTTCCCTTCAACCGCATGTTTTTTACAGGAAAAACTCGGTGCAATAAATGCTGCCGGTTTTGATGTCAATGCAACATGTTCTGGCTTCCTATATGCGTTACATATTGCAGATGGATTTATAAAATCTAACCTGCATAAAAGAATTCTCGTTGTTGGTTCAGAAGCTCTATCTAAGGTAACCGATTGGGAAGACCGTACAACATGTGTTTTATTTGGTGATGGCGCTGGCGCAGTTATTGTAGAGCCATCCGCAAATGAACGGGGGATAATTTCTACCCATATAAATTCTGATGGTCGCTTATGGGAATTAATTAATCTTCCCGGAGGTGGTTCAAGAAATCCTGCTTCTACTGAAACAATAAATAAACGTCTTCACTATATTAAAATGAAAGGCAATGAAACTTTCAAAGTAGCAGTAAGAACTCTTGAAGACCTTGTTGTGAAAACCCTTGAGGAAAACAATCTTGACTCGTCACAATTGGACTTACTTATTCCTCATCAGGCAAACATGAGAATAATCCAGGCAACGGCTGATAGACTAAAAATACCTTTAGAAAGGGTTGTTGTTAACTTGCAGCAATATGGAAATACATCGGCAGCATCAATTCCAATAGCTCTTCATGAAGCAGTGGTCTCCGACAGGATTAAAGAAGGTGATTATATTCTTCTTGAAGCTTTTGGAGGAGGTCTTACATGGGCATCGGCATTAATAAAATGGTAAAGTTTTTTTATCCAGGTCAAGCAGATTTTTTACTGTAATAAGCATCTCGTTTTTTTCGAATGGTTTTTTTAGATATGCATCTATCATTAGACCAAGCTCATGAAGAGGTTTCTCCAGGTAACCTGAAATTGCTAATATTCTGATATCTTTTCTTATTTTTCTGAGATTTATTATAACTTCTTCACCATCCATTAAAGGCATCATAATATCTGTTATGATAAGTTGTATATTTTTGTTCTGTTCTTTGAATAAATTTATAGCATTCATAGGATTATTTTCAGCAATAACAATATAACCGTGACTCTCAAGCAAATCTTTAATGAATAAAAGAACATCTTTGTCATCATCAATTAAAAGTATATTTCCAAACCCCTGCAATATTGGCTGGGTAAATTTTTTATACTGATATGATATTTTCCCGGAAGCAGGAATATAAATATAAAAACATGTCCCTTTGCCGACCTCGCTGTCAACAGATACATAACCATTGTGATCTTTTACTATTCCATAAACTGTTGCCAGCCCCAGTCCTGTACCTTTCCCTTTTTCTTTAGTTGTAAAAAATGGGTCGAATATCTTCTGTCTGATTTCCTCCGGTATTCCTATGCCTGTGTCAGAAACACTCATAACCACATATTTCCCCGGCGTAACGTATGTAGGGACATCGGATGATTTATTCTCAATTATTGTAGATTTTGTTTTAATTTCAATCAATCCTCCATCAGGCATGGCATCTTTAGCATTGACAACAAGATTCATGATTACCTGTTCTATTTGATTGGGTTCTCCTTCTATAAAAGGAATATTTTCATCCAGATTTATTTTTACTCCAATTCTTTTATCCAGTACACCATCAAAAAGTTTTGCGGAATCGTTAATAACATCATTGAGATTAAAAGGAACTTTCTCGGTTGAATCCCTTCTTGCAAAACTGAGAAGTTTAGATACCATTATCCCGGCTTTCCGGGAAGCTCCTTCAATATTTCTGACTCTTTTCTTTGAAACTTCATCAAGCTTGCTGTATTCAAGCAATAACTCGGAATTCCCGAGTATCGCTGTTAAAATATTATTGAAATTGTGAGCTATTCCTCCGGCAAGAGCCCCGATAGATTCCATTTTCTGGGAATGTATAAGCTGCTCCTGTATTCTTTTCTTTTCGGTTATATCTCTGCAAAAGTGAAGTATATGAATTTTACCATCAATATCCAGAGCCCTTGCACTTATTTCAACAAATATTTTCTCGCCATCTTTTTTGAAATGAGTTGTTTCATAAAGAAGTGTTTCGCCGTTCAAAATCCTCTGTATGCGTTCTTCTATTTTTTCTTTATTTTCTGAAGGTTCAAGCGATTCGATATTAGCATCTTTTAATGATTTAGATTCAAAACCATATGTCTCATAAAACTTATTATTCACTGAAGTTATTTTTCCAGTTGGATCGGTAATAATAATTGCATCAGTAGCATTATCAAAAATTGACCTGTACCATGCCTCTGAAACTTTATAAGCTTTAGTCCTTTCCTGAACAAGATCTTCAAGTTCCTGATTCTTTATTGATAACTCATATTCAAGTGAGAGTTTTTTGATGAGCAACTTTTGGTTTACATACCTCCAACCAATACTGCCTAATAATGCTGCCAATAGAAAAATATTATTGTTAATGAAGATTCTCATGTTGGTAATAGAATCAAGTAAAATAATAGGTATTACATAAATGGCATAAATGAACACGTTCACAAAAGCTATATATTTTGCAGATATAGGTAAGAATCCTAATATAAAAACACTAAGAATTATCATCCCTGCATAGTATGTAGATTGATGACCACCGAAAGATAAGATCATTAATTCAATCATTACTGCTGTTATTAACGGTGCAAAAAATATTATGATTTTTTGTATTGTTTCTTTGTTATATTTTTTATACAGAAAATAAATAATAATTGTTAAAGAAGCAGCTATTAATCTATAGATTAAAAATTTTATAAAATTTTCCGGGGTTACTAAATAATCAAGAATGCAAAGAAATATATCAATAAATGCTCCGATAAGAAGAAGAATTGCACCAAGTGATCTTGTAAGTTCATAAACTTCTTTTTTTATATACTCCTGCTTACTCATAAAATAAGTTTAGCGCAATCAAAAAACAAAAACAATAGAGGTAAAAAATTATCTTTTAAAATTTTTAATGATTTTTTGAGCTGTTTCATAACCAATGTATGTCACACCAGGAATACCAAAACCATGAGTTGTCCAGTGCCCTGTCATAAAAAGACCATCTATAAATGTGTTTTTGATAAAACCTGGTAAAACAAGTTGAGAAGTTATCCCGGCCCATCCAAATGAAGCGCCCTTATAATTAGATGTATATTTAAACAATGTATATGGTGTTGCAGCTTCTTTAAATTTAATATTGTCGGATATGTTTTCAATCGATAATTTTTCTATTTTGTCTAAAAGTAGATTCATTATCACCTTTTTATTCTCGGTCCAATACATTTTATTTTTAAATGAAGCATTAATAAAAAATGTCACGCTTTTTCTGTCGGGGAAAATATGCATCATTAAATTATTTATATCATTGAAAAATCCTTTTTTAGAATTAAAATAATTTTTATCTAAATTATAATCAAATAGATACCAAATATTAGAACCTGGTTCAAAGTAATTGCCATAAAAAGGCTCTTTTAACCCTACATATATAATAAAAACCGAAAGAGAAGGGCTCATTTTTTTAATAGTATTTAAAAAAGTTTTATCAATAAATTCTTTACCTAACAATTTTAAATATGTTTGCCTCATATCGCAATTAGATATAACATATTTTGAAGAAACCTGTTCATTATTTAATAGTCTAATTCCTAGTGCATTTTTACCATCACAAATAATTTTATTAACTTTAGAAGACAATAAAAGTTCACCACCATTTTCTTTAAATATTTCTACAAGAGCATTAGCTAAATTTTGCATTCCTCCTTCAGGATAATATCCGCCGTCTAAAAGAAATTCTTTGAATAATTTTAATCCTAAGAAAGCAGATAACTTTGAAGGTGGCAAGCCGCTATTGCCAAATATTGGAAAAGATAGAACACTTTTAATTTTTGATGAAGAAAAAAAAGAATCCAATATTTGTGAGAAATTGCTTTTTCTGATGCTGATAGAGATATTCTTTTCTGAATTTATTAAAAAATTAAAAAAACGTTCTATATTATAATTTTCATTAGGAAAAGCTTCCTGAAAATTCTTAATGGTATTATTGATATCAGAATAGAAAGAAACCTGTAAATCAGGTGTAATGATAATATCTGAAGGGTCACAGTGATAAATATTTATTTTTTCCTTTATCTTTAATTCATTAAATATTTTTCCTAAAGGTCCAAAACGCATTCCACCAAATGAATGAGCTGCTGCATCAAATGTGAATTCTCCTCTTTTGAACGAAGTACAATATCCGCCGGGTTTGTTATGTTGTTCTGCGATTAGTACTTTCATGCCTGCTTTTGCGAGGTAACAGCCACAGACAAGGCCACCAATTCCTGCGCCGATAATTATTGCATCGTATTCATTTGCACTTTTTTTCATTTTAGTTTTCCTTGTGATTTAACATTCCATGAACTAATTCAACTGCATCGTTCAGGGTTACAATCTTAGGTACGTCTTCATCTCTGACCGATATTTTATATTTTTTTTCTATTGCTACAGTGATTTCTATTGCTTTGATTGAGTCTATTTCAAGTTCATTTATTAAATTCGTTTCCGGTTTTATATCTTCTAAGTCATATCCTGACACATCTGATATTATTTCTCTTATTTCGTCTTCAAGTACTTTTTTATCAACCATTCTTCCCCCTTATTAATTTAAAGTTTTTTAGTTCTCCTCCAATTTAGTTGCTTAAAAACTCTCTTTTAATACTCTTGCGAAAACTTCTGCGTCATTCCTGCGAAAGCAGGAATCTAAATTCTTTACATATGGTTTTATACAAGTCTATCCAATAAGGATTATTTTTCTCAATCAATTGTAATTTCCAATCCCTTCGCCATTTCTTTATCTGTTTTTCTCTTGTAATAGCAGATTCTATAGATTCATGTATTTCATACCACACAAGTTTATGAACACCATATTTTTTGGTAAATCCTTCAACCAATCCATTTTTATGTTCATATACCCTTTTAATGATGTTAGATGTAACACCTATATACAGCGTTCCATTGCGTTTACTGCAAAGAATATATACATAGTAGTTTTTCATATTTTTCTGGATTCCCGCTTAAAGACTGCGGGAATGACGACTTTAACATACTTTTTTTTGTACAACGTTTATTTTAAGCTGTCTATAAGATTTCTCACATTCGTTCGGAATGACAAAAAAGTAATTATAACATCGACACTGAATCAAGTGATGACTCTTTTTTGTCATTTTCTGGCCATCTGGTTCCACCAAACAAATGGCGGACAAGCAAGCCAGAGGATAAACCTGACCGGAGAATCCAAAAAATAAACTTAAATCTACTCACTATACTTTTTAAGAATAAGACAAGCATTATTTCCTCCAAAAGCGTATGAATTGTTTAAAGCAATATTAATTGTATGCTTTCTTGATTTATTCGGAACACAGTCAATATCGCATTCAGGATCAGGCGTTTCATAGTTAATTGTTGGTGGTATTTCATCATAAAATATTGCTAATGCGCATGTGACGGCTTCAAGGGCAGATGCTGCACCCATCGCATGGCCAAGCATAGATTTAATAGAACTTACAGGAATATCTTTATATCTGTCTCCAAATACTCTTTTAATAGCCAGACATTCTGTCCTGTCATTGGCAATTGTGCCAGTGCCGTGAGCGCTTATGTAGTCAATATCTTCTTTTTTAACTCCTGAATTATTTAAGGCTTTTAACATACAATTCTCAACACCATCAACTGAAGGAAGTGTCATGTGTCCGGCATCACAACTTAGACCATAACCTAAAACTTCTGCATAGATTCTGGCATTTCTTTTTAAGGCGGATTCAAGTTTTTCGAGTATAACAATTCCTGCACCTTCGGCAACCATCATGCCTTTTCTATTTTTATCAAAAGGCTGGCATTTCTCGGGAGCCACTGCTGAGAGTTGATTGAAACCTGTGAAGGCAACTCTTGAGAATGGATCAGAGCCACCTACAACCATAATGTCTGCTTTCCCGAGTTTAATTAGGTCAAATCCATAGCCAATGGCATAATTTCCAGCAGAACATGCTGTACTAAACATTATTGAGGGTCCATTAAAGTAAAATAATTCTTCGATTATTGTAACAGTAGAATGAGGCGGTATTTGACATATAATTTTGTTGTCAATTTCAATATCTTTATTTATAAGAAATTCATTAATAATTTCAGTATTTTGTCCAGACCCAAGAGTTGTTCCGATACATGTTCCAATTATAGTATTTTTATTTTCAGTGTCTATTTTTGAATCCTCGAGAGCTAGTCTTGTGGCGCACAAAGCAAACTCGGATGCACGGCTATATTTTTTTATATTTTCTTCAGAAAAATATTGTTCAAAACTAAAATCTTTTACCTGACCGCCGTTATGTGTAAAATGTTTTGATGTATCAAATGCAGTTACAGAACTTATACCGGATTTTCCTGCAAGAAGGTTCTTCCAGAACTCCTGCCATCCGATACCTATTGATGAAACAACCCCTAATCCTGTTATCGCAACTCTTGTCTTATTCATCTTGAACACTGAAAACTAATTCAGCCTCCGATACTTTTTTGTCTTCTACAAATGCTTCTCCTGATACAAAAGCTCCATTGGGAAGGGATTTAACATTAACTACTTTAATCTTAATCTGATCACCCGGAACAACAGGATGATGAAACCGTGCTTTAACAGAGCCAAATAGATATATTTGTGGTTTCTCATTTGGATTTTCTTTTGCTGATGCAAAAAGAATTATGGATGCCTGTGCCATTGCTTCAATAATAGCAGCACCGGGCATAATCGCTCTATCAGGGAAATGGCCTAAAAAGAAAATATCATTTCCCGATATGTTTTTGATTGCCACTGCGGATTTCCCGGGTTCAAGTTCAATAACTTTATCAATCATAATAAACGGAAATCTTTGGGGCAATATTTTCTTGATTTCTTCAAAACTCATTATCATTTAATACTCTCCATATTTATAATCTTTTATTTTGCTCATGCATATTTGCTTATAATCAATGCTGAATTATTACCATAAAAATCAGAAGACAATATAAGGATGTTTTTCAATTCTTTCTTCCTTGTCCCTTCTATAACATAATCAAGGTCACATTCAGGGTCTTTCTCTTTATAATTAACAGTCTGAGGAATCACACCATAATTCAAGGCTTCAATAGCAGAAGCACAGGCAAGTGCTCCACCGGCAGAATATGTCTCACCGAGCATTGATTTTACCGCTGTTACTGGAATTTTATCTGCGTGTTCACCAAAAACTTTTTTTATAACATTTGTTTCAAGCAGGTCAAGCTCTTTTGAAGAATTTGCGGATGAAAATATACAGTCTATGTCTTTCAAATCAAGACAGGCATCTTTAAGAGAAATTCTGATAGCATTTTCAAGCCCTTTTCCGCTGCATTTGAAATAACCTTCAGATGTATAATCAAAAGCATTTGCATATCCGGAAATATATCCAAGAATAGATGCATTTCTTCTTATTGCATGTTTTTCTTCTTCAAGAGCAATAACAGCAGAGCCTTCAGAAAAAATTATTCCATCCCTTCTTGCGTCGAAAGGACAACATCTTGTATCAGTTCCGTTACTTCCGGATAAACATCCGAATGTGTGTAGTATTAAGAATGTATCCTCGCAAAGTTCTTCAACTGCTCCTGCAAAAACAATATCCGCTCTTGCCATACGAATAAAATCCGAAGCGTATGAAATAGCATCTATTCCGGAGCAGCACCCTGTTGATATTGTTGTATTAAAACCCTTGATTTTGAACCGTATAGAAATTCTGCTTGCCGGTGAATTAATTACAGTATTTGGGAAAAAAGAAGGATTAACGTATCTTGGCCCGTCAATCAAACTTGCTCTATCAAATTCTGCTATGCTTTTTAAGCTTCCGAAGGTTGTACCAATCGAAACGCCGATAGAATGTGTATTATCCTCTGTTATATTTATCTTGCTGTCATCAATAGCAAGTTTTGCAGCAGAGCAAACCAGTCTTGTGCTTCTATCCAATTCTCGCAGTCCCTTTTTTTCCAAAAAATTCAAAGGGTCAAAATCAGTTATTTCGCCTCCAATTTTAACAGGATACTTTGAAACATCAAACAACGTGATTGGTTTAAAACAAGTTTTACCCTGAAAAAATGCATCCCGAAAAGTATTTCTTCCAATTCCAATTGGCGACAAAACACCTGTACCTGTAATTACAGCTTTTCTATTCATGTTATTTCTTTATCAGATAAAAAACTATTAAACCTGTTTTTTCACGTTGTTCGGAAATTTGGTTTAATGGTATATTCGCTTTTGTAAAAATATCAACAAAATCCTCTTCTGTTCTCTGAAGGAATCCGTCCCAGTCAACAATCCAGTGATATTCCTGAGAACGATAGCGCATAGAATCTTTAAAGGATGTTATCAGAACACCTCCTGGATTTAATAACTCATATAAAGCACTAAATAATTTCACCAGAAATTCTGATTCAAGATAATCAAATAATCCGACACTGTAAATTATATCCTGTTTTCCAAATTCAGCCATATTTAGTTCATTATCAAACATTCTTATTGCATTATATTTTCTGAGAACTACCTGGTTTGAAAAAACAGGATTTAAATTTGTGAATGAAAGTCTATTTGCTGCAAATGCGAGTGCATCATCATCAAGGTCTATGCATGTAATTTTTGTTCCGGACTTTTCAATTAAGCTTGAAAGTTCAAATACTTCACGACATGAGCCGCAAGCTATATTTAAAACTTTGGGTTTTTGTCTTTGGGATATTTCTTCTTTCAGAATATTCTTAAGCTCATTTAATCTATTTCTAACACCTGTACCGAGCGGCCATCCAAGACAATATAAGTCAAGATAATATCCGAACCCTTTTGATAAAGGTGTGTTTCGGTATATTGTCTCAAGAGTCTTATAATCTCCCTGATACCCTTGAGGCCATATTCTTGCTCTATTAATACAAAAGCTTTTTGAGAAGATTTTATTTGTTTTCTGGTGAAATCTTACTCTTGCATCCTTAATTATTTCTTCATCATTAACTGCAATCTCAAATAACCTGCAAGAATTTAGTACATCATTAAATGCATCTTCAATAGATGCCATTATATCTTCTGGTTTTTCATTAGGATTATCACAACGCTTTTCAATTTCTTCAAGTCTCTTTATGAATATATCTGTAGCTTCATCAAGTTGTCTGATATTTTTCCCGTCAAGTTCAATGCCTGCCCTGTATCTGTCATTGTAACGAGCCGACCATCTAACAAATCCAGCAGTTTTATCAAAACCATTTTTGAACCAGAGCATATGTCCGGGTGTTAATGGATATTCTGTTTCTATACAAATGCCTGCTTCACTAATATTTAATGCTTTACCATTTAAGTCAATCCATTTGCGTTTTCTGTCTTCTTTTACGCTTAAAGAATAAGCAATAACTTCTGTAAAAGGTTTTCTCTCGAATCTTCTTAATTTCTCATATTGCATAGTTTTTGCATTCTGCATTCTCTCTACCCCCTTCTGGAATAGTTTTGGTTTTTAAATTATTTTTTAATTATCTTTCAAAACACAAAATTGCAAATTCACCTCCTTTCTTTTAAGTTTATATTTATTTATGAATTGAATATTTTTTAAATATTTTTTCTATTTTATCTTTATAGGCTAATGAAAAAAGTATAAAAACAATAGCGACACCAAGCAATATTGAAAACCTATAATATTGGTGATGACGAATATAATCACCTCCTAATGTTAAAAGAACTGTTCCAAGAAATCTTCCTACGGTACTTATTATAAGAAATTCTTTTGTGCTTAAATGTCCGAGTCCGAGTATATAACAAAGGTAATCTTTTGGAAAACCCGGAATTAAAAAAAGAAGAAAAACAAGAAATGCTCCTTTATGGTGCAAAAGATAATCGTAACGGTCAAGGGTTTCTTTTTTTACAAAGCGCTCTACAAAAGGTCTTCCAAGATGTCTTGATAGAGTAAAAGCTATCCATGAACCAATTGTAAGGCCTAAGGTTGATAAGAATATGCCAAGAAAAGTTCCATAAAGGAAACCTCCCATAAATCCGGTTACTTCACCGGGTATTGGAGAGATTATTACCTGGGAAGCTTGAAGAAGTACAAAACCAATAAAAGAAAGCGGTCCTAATGATTCAAGAAATGCTTTAATCTTTTCTTTACTAAGAAAAAAAGATATTAAACCAGTCTGATATAAAATAAGTGTTGAACCTGCTACAATTGTAATCAGGATAAGTAATTTAAGCCATATCCTGTTTTTCAATTATTTTCGTACACCTCCGCTTTTAATCTTTTTTAGCCATCTCTATAAAAGGTTTTATCAGGTCTATCGGAACAGGGAAAATAATAGTTGAATTCTTTTCAGTAGCAATTTCTGTTAATGTCTGTAGAAATCTTAATTGGAGAGCTGATGGAGCGGTTGCGATTATATTTGCTGCTTCTGTTAATTTTTGTGATGCCTGAAACTCACCTTCTGCATGAATAATTTTTGCTCTTCTTTCACGTTCTGCTTCTGCCTGTTTTGCTATCGCTCTTAACATTTCAGCAGGTAAATCAACATTCTTGATTTCAACTGCAGTAACTTTAACTCCCCATGGTTCTGTCTGAAAATCTATTACCTTCTGGAGTTCAGCATTTATTTCTTCTCTTTTTGTTAAAAGGTCATCAAGCTGGCTTTGTCCGAGAATACTCCTTAGTGTTGTTTGTGCGATCTGGGATGTTGCAAAGTAATAATCTTCAACCTCTGTTATTGCTTTTATCGGGTCCATAACTCTGAAATATACAACAGCATTTACTTTAACTGAAATATTATCTTTTGTAATAACATCCTGTGCAGGCACATCCATAGTTACTGTACGAAGGCTAACCTTTACTAATTTATCAACAACAGGAAGGATTATTACAAGTCCGGGACCTTTTACAGGTATAATTCTTCCGAGTCTGAAAACAACTCCTCTTTCATATTCCCTCAAAATTCTTATTGCACTTGAAAGAAAGTATACTATCAGGAATATAACAAAAATAAATCCCATGAATGATGGTGCAAATATTGACATATCAGCCTCCTTGTTTGCGGACTTTTAATTTTAGTCCCGAGACAAATTCTACTATAATTCGCTCTCCTTTTGCTATTGGTTCGTCAGAATAAGCT
Source organism: Nitrospira japonica (assembly GCA_020725385.1). Lineage (GTDB taxonomy): Bacteria > Nitrospirota > Thermodesulfovibrionia > Thermodesulfovibrionales > SM23-35 > DYFC01. The sequence continues at coordinate 28,161 of DYFC01000030.1, forward strand.
GACCAGATTTCTCCGTGAACCAATACTCTACCTGTATCTTTTGTTATATCAGTTTCCGCTGTCCCAATTAAACCTTTAAGTCCCTCGGACCCTGTAACAGGTTTTTGCTTTTGAGCTTTATAAGATAATCCTATTATAATAGTGAAAAAAACTGCGGTAGCGATGACCGAAGGAAGAATAATTGCAAGAGAAAGTTTCATAAATGGTGCAGGTGATTCAAAAAGCATGAGCGAACCTATAAACATGGAAATGATTCCTCCAATTGTTAAAACACCATGTGAAACAATTTTGATTTCAAGAAGAAAGAATATGATTGCAAGTATAATCAGAAGAACGCCTGCGTAATTTACAGGCAATGTCTGGAATGAGTAAAAAGCAAGTATCAAACATATTCCACCTAAAACTCCCGGAAAGATGGAACCGGGATTTGTAAGCTCAAAGAAAAGTCCGTAAAAACCAAGAAGCATTAAAATATAAGCCACATTTGGATCTGATATTAAATTTAAAATCTTATGACGCAGTCCCGCTTCTTCTCTGATAACAATAGAATTTTTTGTCTGAAGAATCTTATCTCCGGAGATTGTTTTTACTTTTTTTCCATCAATATCATTTAGTAAAGTATTTAAATCTTTTGCAACAATATCTATAACATTTAGTTTTAGGGCATCAACTTCTGTTGATGAGATACTTTTCCTAACAGCATCTTCTGCCCATTTTACGTTCCTGCCTCTCTGCTCGGCAATGGATTTTATGTAAGCAACAGCATCATTGGTAGCTTTTTCAGCCATTGTTTTGTCCATTTTATCACCAATACCTACAGGATGGGCAGCTCCAATATTTGTTCCTGGAGACATTGCAGCTATATGTGCTGCGATTGTTATAAAAGCTCCAGCAGATGCAGCTCTGCTCCCGCTTGGAGAAACATATACAACTATAGGTACTCTACTATTAATTATTTCTTTAACTATTGTTCTCATGCTTGCATCGAGACCACCTGGTGTGTCAAGCTCGATAACAAATGCTTCCAAATTTTTATCATTGGCTTTTTTAATGCTTTTTTGTATGAATTCAGCAGATACAGGATTTATCACACCACTGATAGTTATAACCATAACCTCTCTGTTAACTTTGTCTGAATTTGCGCTCAATAGATAAGGAAAAGCAAAAAAACAGACGATTGGTATTAACAGAGTAAATTTAAATATATAATTGAAATTCCTGCTCATTTATTTTTCTTTAATTTCAAATTATAGTAATGATTAAGAATTATTGCAACGGATAAAATTTATTTTCTAATCTTCCAGAAGTTCTTTTATTGTTGTATAAACTGATTTACTTAGTGAATCGAGATCATAGCCGCCTTCGAGAACAAAAACATAAGGCATTGAAGGCAGATATGTTGTGGTGGAACGCAAGAGTATTCCCCTGATTATATTTCTCATGCCTTCGTGCGTGATATGTATATTAGATAAAGGGTCTGCTGCATTTATATCATATCCTGCTGAAACAAGCATAATATCGGGTCTGAAGTTTTTTATGAGTCGTGGAAGAATATCACGGTAAACATAATAGTAATCTTTATCACCGGAGCCTGCATGCATTGCGACATTATAAGTTGTGCCTTCACCTTTTCCCTTGCCCCTTTCTGTGTCCCTTCCTGTGCCCGGATAATGGGGAAACTGGTGGGTGCTGAAGTAGAAAACTGTTTCGTCTTCTTCAAATATATGCTGGGTGCCGTTGCCATGATGAACGTCAAAATCTATTATAAAGACTTTTTTATAACCAAGTTTCTGAGCGTATCTTGCACCAATAGCAACATTATTAAATATGCAAAAACCCATTGCCCTGTGTGCTTCAGCATGGTGTCCGGGGGGTCTTACAGCGCAAAAAGCTCTATCAATATCTCCTTTTTTACATAAGTCTATTGCTTTTACAACTGCACCTGAAGCGTAATGAGCAACTTCAAAGGAGTGTTCCGATATATAAGTATCAGAATCAAAATATCCTCTAAAATTTTTTAAGGTATCATAATAAGATTTTGTGTGAACCGCAAGAATGTCTTCTTCATTTGCTTTTTCCGGTTTAATATGAATGAGCTTTTCCCATACATCAGAATTTCTGAGAGTTTCAACAATCCGGACAAGTCTCTGTGATGATTCAGGGTGTCCTGAAGGCATTTCGTGCTTTAAAAAAATATCATCGTATATAAATCCAACTCTTTTCATGTGTTATAAATATAAAACGCCTGTCTATTTATATTTTAATGTAATAAATATAGCATAGCTACATTTAAAATAGTAAGACAGGCGTTATAATTTATATACTAAAAGAGTCCCTTTACTTTTCCTGTTTCCACATCTACATCAATTCTTCTATAAGCCGGGTCTGAAGCTGTTCCGGGCATAAGTTTAATAGCACCTGCAACAGGAACTACAAACCCCGCTCCTTTATAAACAAGTATATCTCTAATAAATAATTTCCAGCCTTTTGGTACACCTTTCAAATTAGGGTTATCAGAAAGGCTCAAATGGGTTTTTACCATGCATGTGCCGAGTTCCGATATTTCTGGATCAGCTTCCAGCTTCTGCACTTTTGTCAGTGCTTCGGGTGAATATTCAACACCATCGGCTCCATAAACTTCTTTAGCAATCATTTCAATACGTTGTCTTAATGGAGCAGAAAGTTCATATAAATATTTAAAGTCATTTGGTTCATTGCAAGCATCAATAACTGCATCTGCAAGTTCAAGAGCTCCTTCACCACCATATTGCCAGTGTTTTGAGAGAGCGACCCTTGCTCCGGCAGATTCTGCAATTTTTCTGACTGTTTTTATTTCATTATCTGTATCGGTATAAAATGCATTGATACATACAACAGGGTTTATTCCGGCTTTTTTAATTGTATTTATATGGTGCACAAGATTTTCACAGCCTTTCGCAACCCATTCTATATTTTCATGTTTATATTCTTCGGGCAAAGGTTTACCGGGTATAGGAATAGGAGCCCCTCCATGACATTTTAAAGCCCTAATTGTTGCAACTATAACAGCAGCATTTGGTTTTAGTCCGGAAAATCTGCATTTAAGGTTCCAGAATTTTTCAAAGCCTATGTCTGCTCCAAACCCTGATTCTGTTATATGGTAATCCGATAGTTTTAAACCGATTCTGTCTGCAATAATCGAAGACTGACCTATCGCGATATTCGCAAATGGACCTGCATGAACCAGAACAGGCTGACCTTCTATTGTCTGCATAAGATTTGGATTTATTGCCTCAACCATCCATGCAGTCATGGCTCCAGCAACTTCAAGATCTTCAGTTGTTACAGGATTGCCTGTTCTATCATAAGCTACAACAATTCTTCCCATCCTTTCACGCATATCTTTAAGGTCTTTTGATACAGCAAGTATAGCCATTATTTCTGAAGAAACTGCGATAGCAAATCCTGATTTCATCATGAAACCATCATTTTTTGTGCCAATACCTATAATTATCTCTCTAAGAGCCTGTGCACAAAAATCCATTATCCATTTCATTTCAACATTTCTCGGGTCTATACTCAATCTCCTGAGTTTTCTTCTTGAAAGTTGCTCATCTGAATAATTGAATTCATGTTGCATTCGTGAAGTAAGCGCAACCATTGCAAGATTATGTGCATTCATAATCGCATTAATATCACCTGTGAGTCCAAGAGAAAAAGGGGTAAGTGGAATACATTGGGAAAGCCCACCGCCTGCAGCAGAACCTTTAATATTCATTGTAGGACCGCCGGAAGGTTGTCTTATTGCTGCTATAACTCTTTTTCCCCTTTTACCAAGTCCTTGAGTTAATCCCATAGTTGTTGTAGATTTTCCTTCTCCGAGCGGGGTTGGTGTTATTGCTGTAACATCAATATATTTAGCATCAGGTTTGTTTTTTAAACGACTAAGAATGTTCTTAAAGTCAAGTTTTGCAACATGGTGTCCATGCGGGAGTAATTCTTTCTTTTCAAGCCCGAGTTCATCGGCTAACTGATAGACTGTTTTCATATTTGCTTCTGCAGCTTCTGCTATTTCCCAGTCTGCATGTTTTGTTGGATCCAAAGGCATTTTTGTTTCCTCCTGTTGTATAAGATTATTCGCTATCAGTTATTCGAAGAAAACATTTGCAAATAAAACTTGAATAACAAATAACGAATTTAATAGCTTATTAATGCGCTCAGGAATTTATCATTCATTCTTCTAAGATTTTTGCTCATTACTATTGCCATCTGTTTAATAATATTCAAAGCAAGAGCGCAATCTTCGCTAATTAATTTTTCAAAATCTTCTTTTGGAATCAAGAATAGTTCTGTGTCTTCAAGCGCAACTGCTGATGCTACATGTTTTCTGTTCTCAAGAATTGAAAGTTCTCCAAAAAAATGTCCTGCAGGCAAAACCACAAGTGTCTGTCTCCAGCCATCGGCTGTGACACGGGAAATTTCGATTTTACCTGAATGAATGAGCCACAGTCCTCTTGTATCTTCTTTTTCCTTGAAAAGTGGTTCTCCCTTTTTGATTGAAACCTGTTTTGCCATTGATGCAATTTTCTGTAGCCCTGCATCATTAATTTCCTTCAAAAGTACCTGTTGTTTTAAATCTTCCGGTTTAATCATAACCATCCCCTCCTTTTAAACTTTGATAATTCATATATAACTCCACCCTTTCTTTATAGCTTTTTCTGGATTTTAACAGCACAAATTTTATACTCCGGAATCTTTGCAATCGGGTCAAGAGCATTATTTGTTAAAACATTTGCAGCAGCCTCACTAAAATGGAAAGGTATGAAAACAACACCCTGCAAAGGTCTATCAGAAATTTTTACATCAATATCAATTGACCCTCTTCTTGAGGTAACCGATATTATTTCGCCATTTTTTATGCCATATATTTTTGCATCTTCAGGATTAATTTCAACATATGCACCGGGAGAGACATTATTAATTGCTTCAACCCTCCGGGTCATTGTGCCTGTGTGATACTGGAAGAGCTGTCGTCCTGTTGTGAGAATCAAAGGAAATTCATCATTTGGAATTTCTTCTGATTCTTTATAATTAACTACAGTAAAAGTTGCTTTCCCGCGTGGAAATCCGCCTTTGAATAGATATTGTGTTCCGGGATGATCAAGAGTTGGACATGGCCATTGCAGACCTTTATTTGCTATTCTTTTATATGTAATACCTGCCAGAGCAGGCCAGAGACTACCTGCCTCGTAAAAAATATCTTCAACAAGATTGTACTGCATTTGATAACCGAATTTTTCAGATAAAGCTATTATGATAGATGAATCTTCTTTTGCTTCTCCCGGAGGTTCAACTGCTTTTCTGATACGTTGAACCATTCTCGCAGTATTTGTGAAAGTTCCATCTTTTTCAGCAAAACATGCTGCCGGAAGTATTACATCGGCTAACTCAGCTGTTTCTGTAAGAAAAATATCCTGAACAACCAGGAATTCAAGGCTTTTCAGTGCTTTCATGGTATGATTCATATCAGGGTCACTAATAACTGGATTTTCACCCATTATGTATAATGATTTAATTTTTCCTTCAATCGCAGCATTTATCATTTCAGTAGCAGTCAATCCTTTTTTCTCGGGAAGTTTAACTCCCCATGCTTTCTCAAATCTTTTTCTTATTGCTGAAACCTCAACACTTTGGTAGCCGGTAAGGAAGTTTGGTATACAACCCATGTCGGTAGCACCCTGAACATTATTTTGGCCCCTTAATGGATTTACCCCCGTACATTCTCTCCCGAGATTCCCTGTCATTAAAGCAAGATTTGCGATAGCAAGCACATTGTCCGTACCGTGTGAATGCTGTGTAATACCCATAGTATAATATATTCCCGGACGAACTGCATTACCATACATTAAAGCTGCTTTTGTGATTTTTTCTGCAGACACACCAGTTATTTTTTCACCTTTTTCAGGAGTAAATTCTTTTAAGGAATCTCTAAATGATTCAAAACCTTCGGTGCGTTCATTTATGAATTTCTCATCTATCAAACCTTCTTTGACAATCACATGCATAATTGAATTTAAAAGCGCTACATCGGTTCCCGGTTTATGCTGTAACCATAAACTCGAAAATCTTACGAGATCGATTTTTCTCGGATCCGCAACAATAAGTTCAGCGCCTTTTCTTACAGCTTTTTTCATCTTGAGCCCGATTATTGGATGAGACTCTGTTGTATTTGAACCTATGACAAAAATAAGATCATGATTTTCTATCTCCTGTAACGAATTTGTCATAGCTCCCGAACCGAATACTTTAGCCAGACCGGCTACAGATGAGCTATGTCAGTATCTTGCGCAATGGTCAACGTTATTGGTACCAATTACTGCTCTCATAAACTTCTGGAAAATATAATTTTCTTCATTCGTACACCTTGCAGAAGAAAAACCTCCTATAGAATCTGCACCATGCCTGTCTTTAATTTCCTTTAATTTTGTAACAATATAATTAAGTGCCTCATCCCATTCAACTTCCTTGAAATTTTTAAGCAGATCCTGTTTTTTAGTTTCTGATGAATCAAATTCCTGATTTTTTGGAACTATTCTTATTAATGGTTTTTTTAACCTATCAGGATGGTCAATAAAACTGAAACCAAATCTTCCTTTTGCACATAACCATCCTCCATTTATAGAATCTTCTTTTGAAGAAACTCTAACAACTTTATTCCGTCTTATATGTAAAGTTATATTGCAACCACATCCACAATACGGGCATATTGTTTCAACTTCCTTAAATTTTTGCCTTCCTTTATTAGCCCACATCTTACCTGTTAAAGCACCTGTAGGACAAACAGCCACACATTGACCGCAAAATTCGCAGTTGAGATCTTTTTCAAAAGGAGGGCTTATGACGGTCTTAAGACCCCTGTAAGCAAAATCTATTGCGCCAACCCCTTGAATTTCATTACATACCCTGACACATTGACCGCAGAGAATGCATTTTTCCATATCTCTGTTAATAAAAGGATTATTGTCTATTTTTTTATAGGATCTTCTTTCACCTATAAACCTGTTTTCTCTTATGCCATAGAAATATGCAAGTTCCTGCAATTTACAATCTCCTGCACGTTCGCAAACCATGCAATCGTTCGGGTGATCTGAAAGTAATAATTCGAGAGTTGTTCTTCTTAATTTTTCAAGATGTGGACTTGTGGTTATAACTTCCATACCATCTTTTGCAAAAGTTGTACATGAGGCAACAGGCTTGGGAGAACCTTTGATTTCAACAAGACAAAGTCTGCAACCTCCATATGGTGAGAGTTCAGGATGGTGGCACAAAGTTGGTATTGGAATATCGAGTTTGCGGGCAGCATCAAGGATTGTTGAAAGTTTCCTGACTGTTACTTTCTTTCCATCTATTTTAAGAGTTACCATAATATTAAACCTTTAAAATTGCCTTAAACTTACATGCATCAAAGCAACTCCCGCATTTAATGCACAATTCTTTATCTATTCTATGAGGTGATTTCCGTGTGCCTCTAATAGCATCAGAAGGACAAACTCTTTTACATGAACCACAACCTTTGCACTTTTCTTCAATTATTGTAAAAGTAATTAAATCTCTGCATACTGCAGCAGGACATTTTTTTTCTTTTATATGGGCAATATACTCATCTCTAAAATATTTCAAAGTGCTTAGAACAGGATTTGCTGCTGTCATTCCAAGACCGCACAAAGATGTTGCACGAATATGATTCCCGAGTTCTTCAAGAAGTTCTATATCACCTTCTTTACCTTTCCCAGAGGTTATTCTCTCGAGAATTTCAAGCATTCTTTTTGTTCCTATTCTGCAAGGGGTACATTTACCGCATGATTCTGCTTGAGTGAATTCGAGGAAAAATTTTGCAGTGTTAACCATACAGGTATTTTCATCAAGAACTACCATCCCTCCGGAGCCCATGATTGAGCCTGCATGCGCAAGTGATTCATAATCTACCTCTGTATCAAGAAGTTCCGCAGGAATACATCCTCCTGATGGCCCGCCGGTTTGAATAGCTTTAAAATCTTTACCGCCTTCTATCCCGCCGCCAATATCATAAATTATTTCTCTTAATGTTATTCCAAGTGGCACTTCTACAAGTCCGGTATTTTTAACTTTACCTGATAATGAAAAAACCTTTGTTCCTCCACTCCTGTCAGTTCCAAGTTTTCTATACCAATTCGCTCCATTAAGAATGATCTTTGGAACATTTGCAAAAGTTTCAACATTATTAAGTACAGTTGGCTTTTCCCATAATCCTCTTTCAGCAGAACGCCATAGTTTTGGACTTGGCATTCCACGTTTTCCTTCTATTGAACGCATCAGAGCAGTTGCTTCTCCGCAGACAAAAGCTCCTGCTCCCTGAAAAATTTTAAGATCAAACGAGAAATCGGATCCAAAAATATTTTGACCCAAAAATCCTCTCGTGTAGCATTGATCAATTCCCATCTGTAATCTTTTTACAGCAAGAGGATACTCGGCACGCACGTAAATATATCCATAGTTTGATTGGGTTGCTTTTGCGCATATAATCATCCCTTCAATTACAGAATGAGGGTCTCCTTCCATAACAGACCTGTCCATAAATGCACCGGGATCTCCTTCGTCACCGTTACATATTACATATTTAACATCGGACTTTATTCTTAGCCCAAGTTCCCATTTTAACCCGGTTGGAAAACCTGCTCCTCCACGTCCGCGTAAATTTGAGTTTTTAATAATGCTGACTATTTCTTCAGAGGACATCTCAAGAATAGCTTTTCTTGCAGCGTTATATCCACCAACAGCTATATATGAATCAATATCTTCTGGATCAATATCCCCGCAATGAGATAAGACTACTTTTGTCTGCTTATTGTGAAAATCATTATATTCGGATCCTGCAAGCCATTCATTTACCGGAACTCCGTTAATAATATGTTCATTGAATATTTTTTCAACCATATCAGGTTTAATGTGTTTATAAGTTGTCTTAACATCATCAACAATTACATCGACCAGGACATCTTTTGAACAAAACCCCCTACAGCCAACTTTCTGTGCATTACATTTTGTGTCTATCTTTACATTTAAGCCTGATTTAGTAATCATTTCTTTAAATTTTTCGAGAACTTCTTCACCACCTGAAGCAACTCCACCTGTTCCCATACATACTTTTATAATGATATTTTTTTCCATTTATTCGGATTTGATTTTCTTGATTTCTTTTATTAGTTTGTCAATAGTCATTCTGCCATGAACTGTATTATTAATAAGAGTAACAGGTGCAATGCCGCAAGCGCCAATACAGTTAACTTTTTCAACAGTAAACTTAAGATCAGATGTAGTTTCCTCGCCCTCGGGAATATCAAGTTCAAGGCACAATCTGTTTATTAATCTTTCAGAGCCTTTTACATGACATGCGGTTCCTCTGCATACTGTAATGATGTTTTTGCCTCTTGGTTTGAGATGAAATTGGGAATAAAAAGTTGCAACACCATAAAAATGACTTGCTGGAATATCAAGCTTTTTTGCAAACCAGTTTACAGCTTCCTCAGGAATGTAACCGAAATTCTTCTCTATATCCTGAAGGATAGTGATAATATTGCCACTATTTTCATGATAGGTTTTTAAGATCTTCTCAAGGGTTTCTTCCATATTGCCCTATTATTAAATCTGCATCTACAGGTTACTTATAGGTCTTTTAAATAAGCAAACCCATTGTTAGAGGGTGACAGCTATATTAACATAATATAAAAACAGTTTCAAATTAATTATAAGCATGAGCTAAATAATTATTTTTTATAGTAATCTTGAGTTTATTTTAGTTTATGTGGTTAAATAAACGTTGAATAAATTATTTTTAAAATAAAGGAATGAATTCATGAATAGATATAAGATCTTTGTAATATTTTCTTTATTAGTTTTGGTTTTTCCATTTTATGCTTATCCTGCGGTTATGCTTGATAGAGTGATTGCTGTAGTCAATGATGATGTCGTAACCTGGAGCGAATTATATAAGATGATGGAAAATGAAGCTTCGGAGCAACTTAAATCAATGTCTGAAGAAGAACGTTTGAAAATATTCAAGGCAAATGAACCTGTTTTTCTCGAAAAACTCATTGATTTCAGACTACAATTGCAGGAAGCTAAAAGAATCGGGATAAATGTTTCTCAGGAAGAACTAAAAGAAGCTATCGAGAATATAAAGTCAAAATATTCTATGACAGATAAGATGCTTGAGGAGAATCTTAAAAAAGAGGGATTTTCAATGGAAGAGTACAAGAAGATACTTTCCGAGCAAATACTTGTTAATCAATATCTAAATAGAAAAATAAGGAATAAAATAGTTGTAACAGATGAAGAGATTAAAAAGTATATTGATGAAAATAAAGAAGCATTGACTCAAAATGAAACTTACAAACTGAGACAGATATTTTTTAAGAGGCCTTCCAGTGATTCCGATCAGAAAACTATTGAAGATAAAGCCGGGCAGATTATCGAGCGCATTAAAAACGGCGAAGATTTTAGTAAACTTGCAATAGAATTTTCAGAAGATGCTTCAGGAAAACAAGGTGGGGAACTGGGCGTTATCAATAAGAATGTTCTTGCAAGAGAATTCATTGAAGCAATTTCAAAAATAAAGATAGGAGAAGTTACACAACCTTTCTGGACCGAGAAAGGTCTCCATATCATAAAACTTGATGCCAAGACATCACCTTCTAATCCTGATGAAATGAAAGAAATAATAGGAAAACAACTAAATGAACAGAAATTCTTTGAAAAGTACAAAAGCCTCATTAAAGATTTAAGGGAAAAGGCCCGCATAGAAGTAAGATTGTAATATGAAATGTATTAAACCACTCCAACTCGGTGTCTTAGCATCAGGCAGAGGAAGCAATTTTCAATCAATTCTTAATGAAATACAAAAAGGAAACCTTCCGGCATCTGTCAGAGTTCTTATAACAGATAATCCTGATGCATATGCTATCGAAAGAGCAAAAAAGAATGATATAGAGTTTCTTATTTTTAAACCGAAAGATTTTAAATCAAAAGATGAATACTATAGAAAAATTGCTGATGAACTCAAAAGTAGAGAAGTTGAACTTGTTATACTTGCAGGTTTTATGAGAATTGTTGGAAAGCCATTAATTGATGCTTTTCCATTCAAAATTATGAATATACATCCGGCACTTCTTCCATCATTTCCAGGGCTTCACGCTCAAAAACAGGCAGTAGATTATGGAGTAAAAATATCAGGATGCACAGTCCATTTTGTTGATGAAGGTATGGATACAGGGCCAATTATAATACAGGCAGCCGTACCGGTTTATCATGATGATACAGAGGAAACATTATCCCAAAGAATACTGGAGCAAGAACATAAAATCTATCCTGAAGCCATAAAATTATTCTCGGAAGGAAGACTTGAGGTAAAAGGAAGAATCGTTAATATTAAGTAACTTCTTTATTCTTCACTAATTGTATCTTTAATATTTTCAGTTATTTGTGAGACATATTCTTTTATCTTTTCTTTTGCATCATGTGGAAGTTCCTGAAAAGGTGATATGTCTATTTTTTTCTTTGAGTGTTTTATAATCCTGTAACCATCATTGAGCCATATAACACCTATTCCACCGATAGGAACAAGATGAACTTTTTCTTTTATGTTTTCAGGAAGTGAATCATAATTTGTCATTTCATATTCAATCATATCAGGATAAAGGTCTCTTATCTCTTCAAATAACATATTGCCTTTTGCAAGCGTTTGCAACTCTGATGCAAGCACTATTTTTGTATATTTATTTTCTTCATCATATCTAACTATAAGTTGCTCGATAATGTTTTCATAAGGTATATCAATAATTTTTCCTTTAAAAAACTCAAAAATGGTCATATATTTATAAAAATAATCTGCCTGTTGTTTATTAAATTTATATTTTTCAACCGATTTTTTGTATTCATTCATATCAGGTTTTATATTTTGTTTTTCAGCTTCATTAAATAAAAATTTTTCAATAAAAATATCTTTCCTTATATCGCCACTTCTCCATGCGATGTTTTTTATCCCGAGTTTATTTAATATATATAAAGAATCGGTTATATAATTTTCTCTTTCCTGTATTTCCTTTAATTTATCTGATAAAACCTGTGATTTTTTTCTTTCATCCTCAAGTTCTTTAAGTTTTAAATGATATTCTTCTGACTTTTTCTTTTCATCTTCAAGTTCTTTTACATTTGTGGAAAGTTCAGCAGTTCTTTTTCCCTCATTTTCGAGTTCTTGTGCTTTTGCTTCGAGTTCTTTTAATTTTTGTTCTTCCTGCTGTAGTTTCTTTAATTTAATTTCAAGTTCATTGGCTTTCTTTTTTTCTTCTTCAAGATATGCAATTCTTTTTTGTAATTCTTCTGTTTTCACCTTAGCTTTTTCGAGTTCCTCTATCTTTGCCTGAAGAAGCATAGAATTTTTCTTTGTTTCCTCAAGTTCTTTAAGTTTTATTTGTATTTCTTCTGCTTTCTTTTTTGCATCTTCGAGTTCTTTAATTTTTTTCATGAGTTTATCGGCTTTTTTCTTTTCTGATTCAAGTTCCTCGATTTTTGCCTGAAGCTCGCTAATTTTTTCTTTATCAGCCTCAAGTTCTTTTAAACGTTTATTTAAATCCTGGGATTTCTTTTTCTCATCTTCAAGATTCTTAATTTTATCCTGAAGCTCGACAGATTTTTTTCTTAATTCTTCAAGTTCATTGACTTTTTTCTGAAGTTTTTCTGCCTTTTCTTTTTCAGCTTCAAGTTCTTTTAGGTAAGATTTTAAATCTTTTGTTTTTTCTTTAATTTTTTCCATTTCTTTTATTTTGTATTGAAGTTCTTCAGCCTTTTTCTTTTCATTCTCAAGTTCAGAGGATTTTTTCTGTAATTCATCTGCCTGTATCTTTAAATCCTCCATCTCTTTTATTTTAGATTGAAGCTTTTCTGCGTTTTTCTTTTCTGCATCGAGATTTTTGATCTTCTCACGAAGTTTCCCGGTTTTATCCTTTAGATACTCCAATTCTTTTAGCTTTAATTGGAGATCGTCGATTTTCTTTTTTTCTTCTTCAAGAGCCAGAACTTTTGCCTGTAATTCTTCAGACTGTTTCTTGTATTTTTCTAATTCTTTGATCTTTTCTTGTAGTTTTTCAGCGTTCTTTTTTTCATCTTCCAGTCTTTTTATTTTTTCCTGTAATTCTAAAGCCTTACTTTTTTCGATTTCTAATTCATTTAATTTTTTCTGCATCTCGGAGTGGATTCTTTTTTCTTCCTCAAGTTTTTTAATTTTTTCCTGAAGTTCAAGAGATGTTCTCTTTGCTTTTTCCAGTTCGTTTTGGTCAACATTTGAATCCGGAATAATATTTTTCTCAGCTTCAAGGCGGTCTAATTTTTCCCTTAAAAAAACTATATTCTTTTTTTCTTGTTCGAGAATATCTTGTTTATCAGTTTTTATGTCTTTAAGAGGAGTAGAATCTTTTTTTACTTCGAAATTTTGTGTATCACTACGTTTTTTAATTTCAATAATTTCTTGAATCTCCTGTTTTGCATATGAAGTAAAAGGGCTATCAGGATATTTTTTTGTTATCTCGGTAAAAATATTTTCAGCATCCTGATATTGTTTCAATTGAACTAGGGATTTCCCGAGCCAGAACATAACAGCATCATTTGTTGAATTATCGGGAAATTTTTTAAGGAATGTTTTAAAGTCTTCTGCAGCTTTTTCAGGCTGATAAGAGAGATAATAATTGTACCCTCTGTCGAAAAGTTCAAGATCCTTTGTTTCTGATATTGCTTTATCAGGAGTTAAAAAATATAACGTAAGTAAAAAAAATAGAATCAGTTTAAGTTGATTTTTACAGAATATTTTTCCCATAATTTCTTTATCCATTCATTATATAACTTATCTTTCTTTTCAATATAAATTATATTGCTTATTTCATCCTTTACCCATTCATATGGTTTATAAACTTCCCTTGTTTTGGAGACTATATTCAATATATATGCGCCATCCTGTACCCATATGGGGTCGCTTATCTCACCTTTTTTCATAGAAAAAGCAATCGCATCCAGTTGCGGAATCATTTTCCCTTTTTCAAAAACTCCAAGAAAGCCATTCTGACTTTTTAGAGGTTCATCGGAGTATTTTTCAAGGATGCTCTCAAACGGCTCTCCATCTCTTAAAAGTTTTGTTACTTTGAGAGCTTTCCTTTTTAAGTCAGTTAATTCTGTAAGAGTTGCACTTTCTTTAAGTTTAAGAAAAACTGCTTTTACTTCAACTTTTTCAGGGATGTGAATATAGTTGTTTCTATTTTTATTATAATAGCTTATTTTTTCATCTTCAGTGATAAAGATTTTTGAATCAATCTGCATATTAATTAATTTTGATACCATTATCTTTTCTTTCATTATTTTCAAAAATCCTGTATTATCAAGGCCTTCTTGTTTTATTTGGAGCTTTAAAGTGTCAGGTGAGAGTTTATGCTGAACCATAAAATCCTTAACAGCCTCTTCTATTTCTTTGTCATCAACCTCTATCATCAATTTTTCTGCCTCTTCAAGCATTATCTTTTCTTCGATCAGATTTTTCAATATTTTTTCATCTATTTTCCCGGCTGAATTTTTATCCTGTATCTCTCCTGAAAATTTAAGGTAGTCTGAATATGTAATCAGATTATTACCGATACTTGCAAGCACCCTGTTAATTGTTTCAGCAAAAGATTGACAGTTAGAAGAAAAACCATTAATTAAGAATAAAAGAGATAAAAAGAGTAAGAAAACCCTGATCATTTTTCAGCCAGTTTATCAAGAACCTTTTGGGCATCATTCCATGTCAGCCATTTATCTTTTGGATTCCTCATAAGATAGGCTGGATGGAATGTTGGCATCACAGGTATATCTTTAAAATAAAAAAATTTACCTCTAATCGCTGTTATTTTAAGCTTATTAATACCTGAAAGTGTCATCGCAGATATTCTGCCAAGTGACATTATTACCTTAGGATTTATAATTTCAATCTGCTTTTCGAGGAAACCTTTGCATAATTCAATTTCATCGGGCTCGGGATCCCTGTTCATCGGTGGTCTGCACTTAACGATATTTGCTATGTAAACATCTGTTCGTTTAAAGCCCATTTTTTCAATTAATCTTGTTAGAACCATTCCTGCTTCGCCGACAAAAGGTCTTCCCTGTTCGTCCTCTTCTCTTCCCGGAGCTTCGCCAATAAACATGAGTTTTGCTTCAGGATTGCCTTCACCAAAAACAATGTTCAATCTCTTTTGTGAGAGTTTGCATCTTTTACAGTCACCTAATTCTTTGCGAAGTTCGATTAAAGCTTTTTCTTTAGAACGACAATTCTTAATGGATGTAATTTCATTTGAAACAGGTCTTTTGATTTTGTCTGTTTTATTAAAGTCCTTTAGTTCAATAGGTAGTCTTTCAAATCCAAGCATTCGATAAAATTCCAGTACATCTTTTATTTCCACCAATTTTTTCATTTATCTTAATTATCTTTCACCCCATTTTAATTTTGCTCTTATAATCTGAAAATAATCTCTTTCACATGGTACGAATATTCTTGCTTTATGCTGGGATTTTTTTACGACTACCATATCATTCTGTCTTAGTGAAAATCCAACCTGTCCATCAATTGTAAGAAAAACATCTTCTTTCCCTGACTTTAAATTAATTTCAACCTGCATATCGTCAGGGAGAACAATAGGACGATTTGTAAGAGTATGCGGACAAATCGGTGCAATTATAATTGAATTTAAAGTTGGATAAAGTATCGGGCCTCCGGCTGAAAGTGCATATGCTGTTGAACCTGTAGGTGTTGAAATAATAAGCCCATCAGCCTTAAAGGTTGATAAATAAATACCGTTAACATAGATTTCGAGATCGATTATACGGGCAAGAGCTCCTTTATTTACAACAACGTCATTCACAGCAATATATTCGGTAATACATTCGCTATGTCTTAATACACAACTATTTAACATAATCCGTTCTTCGACAGAACAGTCGTCTTTTAAGACTTTTTCCATTACATCATATATTTCGTCTCTTTGAACCGCGGTTAGAAAACCCATACCTCCGATATTTACTCCGAGTATCGGTATGCCTTTATCAGCTACAAGCCTTGCAACGCTAATCATTGTTCCATCACCTCCGAGTACCACTATCAAATCCACGATTGAAGGCATTTGTGCTCTCGGAGTTCCCTGCATATTCAATTGTGAAGCATTCTCAATATCAACAAAAACTTCATGCCCCTTTGCTTTTAGCCAGGGAACAAGTTCTTTGATTATATCAAGAGGCTCCTGTTTGCCAGCTTTGCCTATTATTCCAATCTTTTTCATTAATTCCTTCTATAATTATTTCACGGGTATTTTCATCAATATAATTAATACATATTTTTATTATATCATCTGGAAGATGTGACTTTGCCTTTTCTGCCCATTCTATAACTGTAATATTATCATTTCCTATAAAACTTTCGATACCTAAATCGTAAAATTCATCCTCTCTTTCTATTCTATAAAGGTCAATATGTATTAATGGAGGGCTGGAATCATACTCTGCAATAATGGTAAAACTCGGGCTGATTATATTTTTTTCATCTATACCAAAAGCTTCTGATATGCCTTTTACCATAACTGTTTTGCCTGCTCCCAGGTTCCCGGTTAACCCAACAACATCACCGGGTTTCAGAGTTCTGCCGAGTTTTGTGCCTATTTCTTTTGTTTCAGCAGGACTTTTTGATATGATTTTGAATCGATTCATTTAAAAATACCGATAAATCCGCCCTGTCTTCCTGCATGATTACCATGAAATCTGAAAGAGTGGTATCTATCATGATTGCAGAATGTACATTCATTTGATACCCATATATTTTTTTCAGGAACACCTATTGATAATATCTGTATTTTATTGGCTTCAGGAAGATCAACATAATATTTTCCATCTTTACTCTTAAAATATCTACCATTACCCGTTGCATTATAAATAGCATTTTTAACATCAATATCTACCTGATAACAACATCCTTTTATACTCGGTCCCATTGCTATTATTATATCCTCAATCCGGGAATTGAATTCATTTGTCATAATTTTAATGGTTTTGATGATTATATTTGAGGCTGTTCCCCTCCAGCCTGCATGTATTGCACCCGCTACCATTTTATTTGTATCAGCCAGAACAACCGGAATACAATCAGCAGTTTGAACACCAACTAAGATACCTTTTTGAGCTGTTAATACTGCATCAGCAATTTCAGGCTCTCTTATATTTTTCAGAATAATTATCTTATCTGTATGTTTTTGTACCGGCATATATATATCTTTTCCATTAAATCCTGAAGATTTCAAAAACTCTTTTATGTCAGATGTTGTCTTTGTCGTAAAAAAAGCTTTAAATTTTGTATTCTTAAAATTTTGAGGTTCAATATAAGTTTTCATAGCAATAAAATTTAACATATTAAGAGGAAAAATTCATGTTTGATTAGCAGCTTATCTCCAGATAATTTAAATTTGAAGCTTTAATAATTAGAGGATGACATCCGGAGAACTTTCTTGGTCGCCAGGTAATTCCATTATAAACGCAGCATCAGCGCGAACACACCCCAGCCGAGGTATTCACGCGTGTAAGCGGCGTAGCGCACGGGTTCCGAGGTCAGTTTAACTCGAACATCTTTCGCGAACTCGTCGTCGGGATTGGCTTCAAGCCATCGGCGCATAGTGAGCCATTTAGCCGCCTCGTATCTGTCCCAGCTATCTTGGTCAGCCAGAACCATTTCAACGACATCGTAGCCAAGATTGCCGAAAGACTCAAGAAGTTGTGGAAGCATAAGAAAATCGGAGATAGAGTTGGCAAGACAACTCTTGGCAACATCCTCTGTCGGCGGTAACTGACGCCAGTAAGGCTCGCCGATGAGGATGATCCCTCCGGTGCGGAGGCTCTGCGCCAGAAGATCGATAGTGCCGGCTACTCCTCCACCGATCCATGTGGCACCAATACAAGCTGCCACATCTACCTTTTCGTCAGCGACATATCCGGTAGCATCGCCATGGATGAACTTGACTTTATCGGCGACACCGAGTTCTTCAGCGCGGAGTTTTGCTTGCTCGGTAAACAACTGGCTCATGTCAATGCCTGTGCCGATGATTCCGTAATCGCGTGCCCAGGTACACAGCATTTCCCCTGAACCACTGCCGAGGTCAAGTAATCGGGTCCCTGGTTCCAGACGCAACGCTGCGCCAAGAATGGCGAGCTTTTCGGGTGTTAAGGGGTTATGGATACGGTGAGCACTCTCAGTGATGTTGAATATCCGTGGAATGTCCAATTCAGAAAATCTCCTTTCGGGTATGAATAGATTTGGTTACGGCCTAATGCCCATCTGAGCAGCAGCCAAAGGCTGGCTTTTCAGGGGGATTTTTTTTCAATATTATAGCTAATAATAGCAGTAATGGTTTTTGCAGTCAAGAAAACGATAGGGCTCGCTTACGACAGAACGGAAGTTCGGAAGTACGGAAGCTCAGAAGTCAGCAGTATATTGATGCTTTATTACAAAGATCGATAGAAACTCCATAAAAGTTTGCCAACTTCATTCATTAAAGCTTCAATTTGTGATGTATCTGTTTTTAGGTATCCGAGTCTTTTAGAGAATTCAAGAAGATATTCTGTCTCAGCAAGAGAGCCTAAAGAAATGTTTATAAACTGTGCCAGCTCTTTTTTGCTTCTTCGAGCATAGCCTTCAACTATATTTGTAGGAATAGATAAAGCAGCTTTCCTTATTTGAAAAGTTAGTCCAAAAGTCTCATTTTTTGGAAAAGATTCTGTTATTTTATAAATATTAAAAGCAAGTTCATCCGCTTTGTTAAAAACAATTAGTTCTTTGTACTTTGCCATTTAATGTAATTATACCATTAGCTCATAAAGTTCCATCTCTCTACTATTCCGCTTTTCCGTACCTTTGTTCTTCTGCTCTTCCGGACTTCCGCTATTCAGTTCTTCCGCGCTTCTGCTCTAAAGAAGTTCCCTCGTCATATGGCTCGCTTACGACAGAACGGAAGTACTGTGCCAGTTCCTTTTTTGAAAAAGGCGGATTATGTATTACAGGTATCAATATTGGAAAAATATTTTCTGTTAAAATCTGCCTTATTCTTATAAGCTATTTAACTCGAAAAATGCAGTTATAGATTCTGAATTAACCATAAAAAAAGCTCAGGGCATGAGTTTATGATGACAATTATCAATGTTTTACTATCCATAAGCAGTGTCATACTGAATTAATTTCAACATCTCCAGTATTAAGAGACATTATGGAATTATCTACATTTATTGCTTAAGCATAAATCGTGTTAGGAATTTTTTAAAAGTGAACTGTTTACGAATTAAAAGTGAACACCCATAATTGTTTTTTAAGAGGGGTGAAGTAACAGAACAAATATAAATAGACATACATGGAAAAAGCTGTTAAGAATCCCATAAGAGATGGAA
>DYFC01000031.1 GCA_020725385.1 Nitrospira japonica
GAGTTAAATAAATTTTTGAGCAATGTCTGCATTATTTGTTAAACTGTTTTTATGAACACAATATTTTTGTTTTATAATATGAATAAGGGTATTATGAAAAAAAGGATGGTATTAATAGCATTAGCTTATATTTTTTTATTAGTTATCCCTGTATTTTCACAGGACTATATTATTGGTGAAGGCGATGTACTTAAAATAACTATCTATGACCATGAAGATCTTACTACAATCGCAAGAGTAAGCGGTGATGGTGTAATTATTTTTCCTTTAATAGGACAGATTCAGGTTAAAGGACTCACACTTACACAAATATCTGAAAAAATAGCTTCGCTATTAGCCGATGGTTATATTATAAATCCTCAAGTAAATATTTTTATTCAGGAATTTAGAAGTAAAAAAGCATTCATTATGGGTGAAGTTACCAAACCGGGACTTTACGTTTTACCGGGGCAGACCACTTTTCTTGCTTTATTATCAGAAGCTGGAGGACTTACAAAGAATGCAGGAGACAGGGCAATTGTTAAAAGAAAATCAAATTCACAGGGACAAACAGAAAACATTTTTTATATTGATTTAAAGCGACTAATTGAAAAAGGAGATACATCTGTTGACATTAATATAGCCGATGGGGATAGTATTTATATAACTAAAGCAGGAGTTTTTTATGTAACAGGTGAAGTTAAAAAACCGGATGCCTATAAATATGAAGACGGAACAACTGTTATCAAAGCAATAACAATGAGCGGAGGATTTACGGATAAGGCATCAAGAAGCAAAGTAAAGATAATTAGAAAAAAGGGCGATAATGAAGAGGAAGTTCTGGAAAAAGTGAAAATGGATGAACCGGTATTACCCGATGATGTTATAGTTGTTCCGGAAAGCTTCTTTTGAAATATTATGGAAGAACAAGAAATACATTTAAGAGATTACTTAAAAATCATATATAAAAGAAGATATACTGTTTATACTTTTTTTACAATTGTATTTATTGTAGTTCTTATCGGCACACTTTCTACAACACCTATTTACAAAGCTTCTACTAAAGTTCTGATCGAAAAAGTCGAACCTGCAAATCTTACGCTCCCATATCCTTATTATGCGCCTTATGAACCCGAATTTTATGAAACACAATATCAGCTTATCAAAAGTACTTCTGTTGCTTTAAAAGTTGTAAAAGCACTTTCACTTGAAAATATGTATGAAATATATTTCAAAGGTGAAAAAATTAACCCCCGTGGCAATAAAACAAAAGCCGATGTTCTCGCAGATATTATAAGTAGCGGGATAGTCGTAACTCCTGTAAAAAACAGCAAGATAGTTACAATAAGTTTTATGTCAACTAATCCCGAATTTGCAGCTTTGGTTGCTAATTCTGTTGCAAAGGCTTATATCGAGGAAATTCTTGACATGAGGATGAGTTCGTCCAGATATTCGATCGAATGGATGTCCAAGAAAGCTGAAGAAGAAAAAGCAAAGCTCGAAAAATCTGAAAAAGCTCTACAGGAATTTATGAAAGCAAATGATATTGTTACTCTTCAGGATAGACTCGCTCTCACACCCGAAAAATTAAGTGAATTTAATACACAATTGATAAGAGCTGAAATGAAAAGAAAGGAATTGGAAGGTTTGTATAGTAAAGTTTCAAGCATCAATATCAAAGATGCTGAAACTATACCATATATAGCATCTGACCCTACAATTCAGGCACTAAGAAACCAGAAACTCAAGGCAGAGCAGAATATAGAAGAACTTTCAAAAAAATATGGTTCAAAACATCCGGCGATGCTTAAAGCACAGGAAGAATTAAAAGTTATAGATCTTAAAAGAGAACAGGAAATTAAAAGAGTTATCGCATCTATTAAAAATGAATATGAACTGGCAAGAAATAATGAGAATACTTTGCGTAGAACCCTTGCCGGCACAAAATCTGAAGCCATCAGTATGAATGAAAAATTCATTCAATATAATACTCTGGCCAGAGAAGTCGAAACAAATAGACAACTATACGATGCGCTTATCAAAAAGCTGAAAGAAGAAAGCGTTACCCAGCAGGTACAAACAGTCAATGTATGGGTTGTTGAAAGAGCAGAAAAGCCTGATTCACCTGTTAAACCTAGAAAATCCTTAAACATCCTTCTTGGAATTATTGTTGGTCTTTTTGGAGGAGTTGGCCTCGCATTCTTTTTTGAATATCTCGACAATACTGTAAAAACACCCGAGGATGTTGAAGCAAGAATTGGTGTTCCTGTTATAGGAGCAGTACCTTTATTAGAGGAAAAGGGTGAACATATTGAAGAAATTATTCTTAAGGAACCACAATCAGTTCATTCGGAAAGCTATAAGAGTATAAGAACAGGAATACTTCTTGCTTCTGCAACAAAGCCGCCTCAGAATATCTTAATTACAAGCATGGCACCTGAGGAAGGTAAAACAGCAACTTCTGTCAATTTATCTTTAACTATTGCAAGATCAGGATATTCTGTTGTTCTTGTTGACAGTGATTTAAGAAAACCCCGCCTCCATCAGATATTCAGACTTAATAATATGAGCGGACTAAGCACGTATCTTGCCGGTGCAACTCCAGATATTGATACCATCTTAAAAACTCCTTTAATGAATCTTACTGTAATTCCAGCAGGGCCATTGCCTCCTAACCCTTCAGAATTACTCGGCTCTCAAAGAATGACCAAATTAATTGAAACATTAAATGAACGTTTTGATCTTGCAATCTGGGATTCACCTCCTTTAATGACTGTAACAGATGGTTTAATTCTTAGCAATCTTGTTGATGGAACTATAATTGTTGTAAGAGCAGGTAAAACTACCTATGATATTATTAAGAGAGGTTTAAAGCTAATTGATGGTAGAAGAAAAACCGATACTACTTCAAATGTGCTCGGAATAGTTATAAATGGGTTTGATGTAAAGAACGCAGATCAGTATTATTACAAATACTATAATTACTACCCATCTGAAAAGGAAGAACCAAAAAAAACAATCTAAAAAAATGGACTATTCCAGGAAAATTATCTTACTTATAATAAATGGATATGGATAAGATAATTCCTTTCCTTTTTATTTTTGTTCTTTTATTTTCTCCCCTTGCTTTCGGAACAGTAGAAATATGGTCTCTAACCATAATGGAAATTTCTGTTATTTTCTGTTTATTATTGCTGATAATAAGAAATATTAAACGGAAAAACATTCCATTTTATGAAGTGCCCGGGTTAATACCTTTTGTTTTGATTTTGTTCTATATTTTATTCCAGCTTGTTCCTCTACCGCATAGCTTATTGAAAATTATTTCCCCTGAAACATATCGTATTTATCAAGATACTGTATTTACAGCAGGCTATGATTCTTGGGTTTCTATTTCAATTAACAAAAAACAGACATTACTTGAATTTCTCAGAATATCTTCATATGCTGCTTTTTATGTCCTTACTGTCCAGATGCTTACCGATAGGAAAATGTTAAGAAAAACTGTTTTTGTAATAATAATTTTTGCATCGGTTCTTTCATGTTTTGCAATTTTACAACATATTCTCTCAAATAACAAAATTTACTGGCTTAGAGAATTACCATATGGAGGTTCATTTTTTGGTCCTTATGTAAATAGAAATCATTATGCAGGACTTATGGAAATGATTTTCCCTTTAATAATATCAATTTTTCTTTTGTATAAACCACACCTTCATTATGCAACGCTGCGTGATAAAATATCAGCACTTTTTAACCTAAAAAGCACGAATGTTTATCTATTGATCGGATTCGGGGCCATATTAACAGCGACCTCTGTTTTTTTAACTCTTTCCCGGACCGGAATCATAAGTCTTTGTATATCCATGATTGTTTTTGGCTTATTATTTGTTTTAAAAAGTCAAGACAAAAAAAGAGGGGCTATTATAATAATCATAGGAATTCTTGTTGTCCTTTCTGTTGGATGGTTTGGCTGGGAGCCAATCTTTGAAAGATTCGAGAAACTAAAGGATGCAAGATACAACATCGAAGAGACCAGGCTTCAGATATGGGATGACAGTATAAAAATAGTAAAAGATTTTCCATTAACCGGAACAGGGATGGGTACCTTTATAAATATTTATCCACGTTACAGAACAGTCCCCGGTAATGCAATTGCAGCACATGCGCATAATGACTATATCGAATTTTATACAGATGGAGGGGCTATTTTATACTTTCTTGGTTTGATTTTTTCAGGAATATTTTTCTATAAAGTTTTTAAAGCTTTTACGAAAAGAAAAGATATTTTTTCAATTTATATATTTATAGCATCTATAAGCGGCATAATTTCTATAATAATTCATAGTGCTACTGACTTTAATTTGCATATAGCAGCAAACGGACTTTATTTTACATTTTTATTCGGGCTTACAGTTTCAGCAGCCAATACAAGAATGCACCATCATCTAAACAATACTAATTTAAGGGAAATAAAAATTAATACCAAAGTTATACTATCAAGCACCATAATATTATTTTTAACAATCTTAGTTTTTAATATCAGGTTTTTAATTGGTGAATTTTATTTTTCAAAAATTAGAGATATTAAAATTACAAATAACCTTTCTCAAAATGAATTCAATGAAATAAGAACTGCTTCAACTAAAGCCTCTATTTTCGATTCATTAGAAGCAGAATATTTCTATGCAACAGCAAACATTGAATGGCTGATGTCGAGTAAAGAAAATGCAAAAGCAAAATACTTAAAAGCTGTCTGGCTTAATCCTGTTAGTGGGGAGTATTTACAAAGACTCGGTCTTGTTATATCTGATTTTAAAAAATATGATGTTGCAAACAAGCTTTTACTTGCTGGAATCGATTTTGATAAACAAAATATTTCGAGATATAAAAGATATGTTGCATGGCTTTTTGCGGTTGGCAGAAATGATGAGGCAAAAAATATTATAAGAAAAGCTATTATAATAGAACCTGAAAAAACAAGAGAATTTGTTACAATAATGATATTAGAAAAAATGGATGATTATGAAATATTATCTGTTTTGCCAGAAATACCTGTACCATATCTTATATTCGCGGATTATCTATTGAAAACAGGAAATGAAAAGATGGCTGAAATCGTTTACACAAATGCTTTTGATTTAATTAAAGAAGATAGAAATTTCCCGGCGTCTTATATTTTTTCGATTAAAAATTACTATTTGAAAAAAGGCAGATTCGAGGAAGCTTTAAACTTTTTGAAAAAAACCGAGGCATTTTCTCCTAATAATATAAAAATTAAAATTAATATAGGTGATATTTATGAAAAACTCGGGAATAAGGATAAAGCTGCTGAAGAATATAAAAAAGCACTTAATATTGATCCAAACTATATAGATGCAAAGATACGGCTTGAAAGGTTATCAGCAAGAAAATAGAGTTGATCAAATAGTTTTGTGATACAAAATCATTGGTTAGAGTCTGTATATAAATAATATAGACAATCTGTCATTCCCCGACTTGCTCGGGGAATCCAGTCTTTTTAATAGGTTCTGGATTGTCCGGTCAAGCCGGACAATGACAAAACCAGACTTTATATATGAATAAAGTTTAGGAGGTTTTTATGGTTGAGCTTGGTAAAATAACTAAACCCGATATAGATAACTTCAAAGGAAAAAGAAAACTTTATTGTGTAGCTAATGTCTTCAGCATGGAAGATGCACCTGATGATTATAAAGAGATAATTGTAAAATACTGGGATGAAGTTGCTGCCCAGATCGATAAAATAGAAACAGCAGGCAAGATAAAAAAGATTTTTTCAGAAATAATCCTCGATACAAGCGAATCTTCTTTCGAAGTCCTAAATAAAATCAGCGAGAAACTTAAAAATATTGTAATCCAAAAATTAGAAGATGGCGCCCAGCTTATTCCGATTGAGGACAGAGAATTATTGGGAGCACTTACAGACTGGAGTAATTGCCTAAGGGTAATTTATACAAAAGAAGTTTTTTCTAAGGTATTTTCATTTTTCAATGAGGTTGCAGAAAAAAGAAGAGAGCATATTCTTAATGTAATCACCAAGAACCTTTTTGAATCAGAAGCGGGTCTTCTAATAATGAAAGATGAAGATAGGGTTAAACTTCAGTTTCCAACTGATATTGAAATATTCCTGATAACACCGCCTTCATATGATGATATTATAAGATGGTTCAGGAATAAAATGATGAAGGAGGGGCAATAAAATTATGTTAGTCGGAATAATGTCCGATACCCATGATAACCAGGAGTTAACACTAAAAGCTATAGAGCTATTCAATATTAATAAAACAGAACTCGTTATTCATGCTGGAGATTATACATCTCCTTTTACACTTAAGCTTTTTAATAATCTCAAATGTAAATTTGCCGGTATCTTTGGAAATAATGATGGTGATAAACTTCTTTTACAAGAAAGAGCAAACGGTAATTTACACAACCAGCCATATATATTTACGCTTTATGAGAAAAAGTTTATTGTAATACACGAGCATCATATTGTTGATGCACTTGCAGACAGCGGGCATTATGATATTGTTATTTATGGACATACCCATGAAGCAGAGATAAGAAAATCAAAGAATGCGCTTATAATAAATCCCGGAGAGACAGGCGCATGGCTTTATGGCAAAGCAACAGTTGCATTACTTGATTTGAAAAATATGTATGCAGAAATTTTGAAATTAAATTAGCCCGGCTAATGTATTATTGATAATGGATTCCCTGGCGCAATTATGGATATTTTCATTTTAGAGCTTCTCTTATTTTATAGGAGAGTTCATCAATTTTGAATGGTTTTTGAATAAAACCTTTGCATCCCATTTTAAGAATATTTTCTGTTTCTCCATTAAGACAATATCCACTCGATAAAAGTACCCTGACATTTTTATTTATTTCCTGTAGTTTTCTTAGAATTTCGCCGCCGCTCATTTCAGGTAAAATCATATCGAGAATAACAAGCTGTATATCTCCATAATATCTTTTAAATATTTCAATGCCTTCTTTACCACTTTGTGCGGTCATTATTTTATATCCAAATTCTTCAAGAAGGCCTTTTAAGGATTCTATATTCATAATGTCATCATCAATAAGAAGTAGAGTCTCATGTCCGTAAATTAAACTTTTTTGAGGTTGCCCGGAAGTAACCGCTTTTTTTTCTAATGCCGGAAGATAAATCGAAAATGTTGCTCCATGTCCTTTTTCACTATAGACATTTATAGTGCCGCCATGATTTTTTATAATACCATATGCAGAAGCAAGCCCTAATCCATTACCTTCACCTAATCCTCTTGTCGTAAAAAATGGTTCAAAAACTCTCTGTTTTGTTGCTTCATCCATTCCAATCCCTGTATCTGTAATGGAAATTTTTATATATTCTCCGGGCTTGATATTATAAGTTATACTTTCCTCTTCATTAATAGATATGTTTTTGGTTTCAATATAGATATTGCCTCCCGATGGCATTGCCTGCCATGCGTTTATATAAATATTTAAGAGAACCTGCTCAATTTGAGATTTATCCGCTTCAACAGTATTAATGTTTTCCTCAAGATTTTTATATATTGTTATATCTTTTCTTGTCATTCCGAACATTTCAGAAGTGTCCTTAATTAGTTTATTTATATCGAGAGGTTTAACATTATATTTTCCACCTCTTGCAAACCCGATTAACTGTCTTGTAAGATCTGCACCATCTTCAACAAGCCTTTCAATGGCTTTTAGTTTGTCATAAAAAGGATGGAGTGCATCAACTTTCATTAGCATTAATGAAGTGTTTCCGAGTATTCCCATTAACAGATTATTAAAATTATGCGCGATTCCTCCAGCCAGAGTTCCGATTGTTTCCATTTTTTGGGATTGAAATAATTGTTCTTCAAGCTTTTTTTGCTGGGTTATATCCCTGAGAAAATTCAATGTTGCAGGTTTTCCCTCCCATTCTATTAACATAGCTGTAATTTCTACAATTACTATTTCGCCTTTTTTATTTATACCTCTAAAAGTATATGTTGCGGGAACATTTTCTCCTTTAATTCTCTTTTTGTAGCGCTCAAGCACCATTTCTCTGTCATCCTCATGGACAAATGAAGTAAACGGAACTTTTGTTAGCTCATCTTTTGAATAACCAGAGAATTCTGCTAAACGACGATTAGGAAATTTTATGATTCCATCCTGAATAATAAAAATTGCATCATTAGCATTTTCAACAACAAGACGGTATTTTTCCTCAGAATCCCGTAATTTTTGTTCTGTAATCTTATGGCTGGCAATCTCCTGTTCAAGTTTTAAAGAATATGCATTTAATTTTTCAAATTGTTTAGCATTGTTGAGACTTACGGAAAGCTGGTCTGAAATTGTTTTAATAAAACTATACGATTGTCTGAAATCTTTTTCTTTTTTTGACGCAATTCCCAATATCCCCAACTCCTCCCCACCATAAACCAAAGGAATGGCTGAAAAAGATTTAAAACCTGCTTTTTTACATTCCTTCCATGTACATCTTTTATCTCGATTAATGTCAATAGAAAAAACAGGCTTGGCATTTAAAGAAGCAATTCCGCATAAACATTCTCCTTTAATATGAATTGGAATTTCTTCAGGTTTTGGATTGTTATCTTTAGATGCAATTGAACATAGAAGCAAATCATTATTGTCGTGTAAAAAAATCATGACTGCATCAAGAGCCAGATTTCTTGAAATTTCTTTTGTCGCTATATCGCATATTTCTTTAACAGAAAGTCTTGATGTTAAAGCTTTTGCTAACTTATTGATAATAAAAAGTTGTTTGTTAATTTGTTTTAGACGTGAGGATTTTTTTAGGGATAGTAATTTATTTTCTTCGGCTTGATTGTTTTTTTTGTTGTTTTTTTCTTTTTTTGTTTTCTTCTGCATTGTACACCCCTAAGATAATAACTGTACAATGATTTT
The DNA here is from genome assembly GCA_020725385.1 of Nitrospira japonica. GTDB lineage: Bacteria > Nitrospirota > Thermodesulfovibrionia > Thermodesulfovibrionales > SM23-35 > DYFC01. The sequence continues at coordinate 8,920 of DYFC01000031.1, forward strand.
CTTAATGATATGACTTTTTAAATAAATAAATCAATACTTTTTTACCGGATACTACAGAGATTGATTGCCCCGAAAATTGAGAATGTGATAATGCGCTCCCTGTCTAAGTGTTATTTTTGTCTATTTTCTCTAAAGTTTTTTCCGGAATTTCCGATAAGGATTATAGTAGTCATTAATCAGGATTTTTGGAAATTTTATGAAAAATAATTAAAAGGAGCATTGATTATGAGCACGGTTGATTCAAAAACAGATATCCTTCAACTTGTTTCTTTCAATCTTGGTAATGAGGAATATGCTGTTGATATTCTCAAGGTACAGGAAATCAACAGGATGGTAGAAATTACGACAATCCCGAATGCGCCTTCATATGTTGAAGGTGTAATTAATCTTCGCGGGAAGGTAATACCGGTGATTAATCTGAGAAAAAAATTCGGATTTGAAATCAAGGAGATGGACACCCATTCACGTATTATTGTAGTAGATGTTGGAAACACTGTTGGTCTTATAGTTGACTCTGTTTCAGAGGTTTTGCGGTTATCTTCAGATACTGTTGAACCTCCTCCCAGGATGACAGGAAATGGTAGCGCAGATTATATTCTCGGTATAGGAAAATTACAGGATAGATTGCTTATTTTACTCGATATCGAAACTCTTCTAAAAGATGGAAATAACCAGTATCTAATCGAACAGGTTCAAAATTAATTTTCTAAAAAAGAAGGAGATAGAGAATGTTTAAAGATATGACCATTAAAATGAGATTGATGGCAGGATTTGGAGTTTTGACAGTTCTTACATTAATAATATCCATAGTTTCAGTTTTCAGTCTCTATTACATAAAAAGCGATGTTAATACAGTTGTGAATGACAGATGGCCTGAAAGTGTTGCAGCAAATAATGTGGTTAATAACATAAATGTTGTTGCAAGGGCATTAAGAAACGCTATTATTTTATCCGATAATCTCCAAATACGGGAAGAATTAGATAGGATAGAAAAAGCAAGGACTGAAGTTGCCCAGGAGCTTGAAAAACTCGAAAAACTTATTGATACGGATAAACAGAAAGAAATTTTAAAGAAAATCATAGATTCAAGAGCAGCATATTCAGAAGCACAAAAAAATATTATATCTTTGATTAAACAGGGGAAGAAGGCCGAAGCAGGTTCAGAACTCATAACCAAACTACGTCCTCTTCAGAGAGAATATATGTCAAATGTAGAAGATTTAATTGTGTTGACCGGCAATCTTGTTGATGAATCCGGCAAAAAAACATTTTCAGGAATAAATAGATCAATTACTGTTACAATTGCTCTTTTCTGCATTGTAGCTGTTCTTGCAGGTAGCACGGCTATCTGGATTTTACGCGGTATAACTATTCCTTTAAACAAAGCTGTTGAAGTTGCAAATAAAGTTGCCGGAGGCGATTTGTCAGTAAATATAGAGACAGAGAGTAGCAATGAAATAGGTCAACTTTCACTTGCTGTAAAACATATGGTCGATAAAATTAAAGATGTTATTGCCAATGTAAAATCTACTTCGGATAATCTTGCTTCTGCGAGTCAGGAACTTTCTGCGAGTGCAGAGCAAATGTCAAGAGGATTGACAGAACAGTCAGGACGGTCTTCACAAATAGCAACTGCAGCAACTGAAATGTCACAGACAATCGTTGATGTTGCAAAGAATTCTTCGAATATAGCTTCTTCAGCCACAGAGACTCTAAAAGTTGCTGATAATGGCAAAGACATAGTCGGAAAATCTGTAGAAGAGGTAAAGGCTATAGCTGAGACTGTGAATGAATCCGCGAAACTTATATCATCGCTTGGTGAGCGTTCAAAACAGATCGGTGAGATTGTAAATGTTATCAAAGACATAGCAGACCAGACAAATCTTCTTGCGCTTAATGCTGCAATTGAAGCTGCCCGTGCAGGGGAACAGGGAAGGGGTTTTGCTGTTGTTGCTGATGAGGTTAGGAAACTTGCTGAAAGAACAGCGAAAGCAACAGCAGAAATAAGTGAGATGATAGGAGCAATTCAAAATGAAATGGAACAGGCTGTGGGATCAATGGAAGAGGGTACAAAAAGGGTAGAAACAGGAGTTCAGTTTTCAGCCCAGGCAGGAGATGCTTTAAGGAAGATTGTCGGTAGCGTCGGTGAACTCCAAGCAATGGTGCAACAGATTGCAACAGCAACAGAGGAAATGTCAACAGCATCCGAACAGATAAGTAATGATATTGAGACTATAGCGAATGTTGCAAAAGAGACAACCGTCAGTTCTGAACAGGTTTCCGAAGCATCTTCTGATCTCGCAAGGCTTGCAGGAAATCTTCAAGGTATAGTTGCTCAATTTAAAGTTTAAAATTATTTTCAATGCCGGGTTCGGTTATGAACCTGACTATGCAGGGCAGGTACTGATTTTATTCATACCTGCCCTGTCCATTTTATTAAAATGCTATTGCTAAAGTTTTCTTTAAAAAAGACGATAATTATTAGTATAGATAGAAACATGTGGTGGATGATAAATTTGTAAGAAAAAGAAAGGTGATTTTTATATGATAGGTAATGACTTATCTTTAAAGTGGAAGACAACCATTCCCATTATTCTTGCAATCACTTTTGGTGTAATTGCAACTGTTATCATCACAGGCTATTCTACAAAGCAGATTGTCATGAAAGAGGTTAGAAGTTCAACCTTGCCCGGGTTAAGGGACTCTGTTTTAGCGGGTTTGACTTCAATGATGGGTACTAATAAATATCAGGAAAATAAAATGCATTATATTGAGCAAATGAAGCGCGCGGGTGATATAAAAATTATAAGATCGGAATTATTTGATAAACATAAAGCAGACGAAAATTCTTTGTCTTCCTATAATGAAAGGGAAGTAATATCTTCTGGAAATCAAAAAGAACTCCTAACAGGTAACCATATGCAGGCAATATACCCTATCGTTGCAAAGACAAATTCTTCCGGTACAAATTGCATATCATGCCATGCTGTTAAAGAGGGTACAATTCTCGGAGCAATCAGTATTTCGGTTCCTCTAACAGAATCGTTCAGCCGTATAAGATGGCTTCAAGCTCTATATGCGGGTCTTGGTATTATGGGTATTCTCGGAGCTATAGTCATGGTGTTTATTATATTCAAAGTTACAACACACAAACCTTTGACAAAATTAACCAATGCTGTTAACACTGTTGCTGCGGGTGACCTGAGGGTAACTATAGAACAAAAAAGCGCTGATGAGATAGGAGTTCTTTCCTCTAATATGAATAAAATGCTGTTGTTTATTTCCGGGGTTATAGATAAGGTGCTTTTGTCTGCTAATAATGTTGTTTTTGCTGTTGATGTATTAAGAAAAAGAGCAGAAAAAGCTGCTGAAGGAGCTAAAAATCAGGCAGGTCAAATAGACCAGATAGCAACTGCTACAGAAGAAATGAGCCAGACTATTACGGATATTGCGAAGAATGCTTCAATGGCATCTGAAACTTCATCAGGAGCAAAGAAAATAGCCGAAGAAGGGAAACATGTTGCAGATGGAGCTGTTAGCACCGTAAATAATGTTTATAATTCAACATTGGAACTTGCCGGAATGGTTGAAAAGCTCAATCAGAGAGTTAACGAAATAGGCAGTATAGTTACAGTTATTAAAGATATAGCGGATCAAACTAATCTTCTTGCGCTTAATGCAGCGATTGAAGCCGCGCGTGCCGGAGAACAGGGAAGGGGATTTGCGGTTGTTGCTGATGAGGTTAGAAAACTTGCTGAAAAAACAATAAAAGCAACAGTAGAGATATCAGAAAAGATAGAAGCAGTACAAAAAGAATCGAGGCAAACAATGAAATCAATGGATACTGCTTCAAGTCAGGTAACCCAGGCAACAGAATATATCAGACAGGTGGGCAGTAGTCTGGACCGTATTGTTGAATCCGTTCAAAAAGTAAGTGATCAGATAACACAGATAGCAGCAGCAGTAGAAGAACAATCATCAACTTCTGAAGAAGTTGCAAAAAATGTTGAAAATACATCTTTGATAACAAAAGAAATTGAAAAAGTTTCATCGGATGTGATGAACGAAGTTTTTGCTATGATAAAGATTGCCGAGGAATTAAGGAATTCAACCATAGGTTTTAGAACTAAGGGAAAAGAGCGGATGGCTTTTGATCTCGCTAAAACCGAACATAAAGTAATAATTGGCAAGGTAGCCTCCTGTGTTAAAGCCGGAGCACGATTAGATGTATCACAGATACCTGACCATCATACATGTAGATTCGGACACTGGTACGATGGTGAAGGAGCGCAAAAGTATGGACATTTGCCGAGTTTAAAAGCGATTATTGGCCCGCATGAAAGATTTCATAATCTTGCTAAGCAAGCTGTATCTGAATTTAATACAAGCAGGAATGGAAATTCTCTCCATATGTATCAGGAACTTGAAGGATTAATGAATGAACTGGATAACTATTTTGAAAACATTAAAAAGGATATAGCAACATAGACAAATACTATAATATTATGAATACTGATAACATCTTAAATTATATAAAAAAATTGAATGATCTCTCGACAGTTCCTTCTTTAATGGCAAAAATTATTAAAGTTTTAAATGATACAGAGTCTGAAGGTAGGGAGCTGTATAAGCTGATTTCACATGACCATGCACTTGCAGAAAAAGTTGTTAGAGTTGCTAATTCTTCTTTCTTCGGACATTCGGGAGAAGTTAAAGACATTAATCAGGCTATTATGTTGCTTGGTTATGATAGGATTAAATCGATTTCTCTCGGGATGACAGTTCTTGAAATATTTCCGTCAAATGGCTCTTTTAATTTAATGAATTTATGGAGCCATAGTTATGAAATAGCGCTTTTCGCGCAGGCATTCTCTGAATTAATTTGTATGACATGTCCGAGAGAATGTTTTCTTACAGGACTTTTGCACGATATAGGCAGGGTGATACTTTTCAAGATCGATAAACAAAAATTTCTTGAAATCAACCCTAAAAATCATATCCTTGAACAAGAAGAAGATATTTTTGGATGTAATCATGCAGAAGCAGGTGCTTTGTTTGCAGAAGTAAACAATGTACCGCCTGAAATTGTTTCTGCTATAAAATTCCATCACAAACCTTCGGATGCTAAGGAATATAAAGATATCGTGTCGATCATCTCTCTTGCAGAAGCCATTTCTCAAAGGTATAGCAGGAATAAAGCAAATGACGGCTTATGGAGCGAAGAGCATGATATATTGATGATGGAGTATGAATTAACAGATGATGATATTCTGTTTGTTGGTGACAGATATTGTGCTTCAAGACCAGATATAGAGAATTTCTTTTCAACAGGTTAACCCGAAAAATAAGAAAGGGCAGGATATAATCCCTGCCCTTTTATTTTCAGAATAACTTTGATTACTGAAGGAGTTTTCCGAACGGGTTAACGAAGATGAGGATGAGGACTACAACGAGTGCATAAATTGCGAGAGACTCAATCATTGCAAGACCGATAATGAGTGTTGTGGTGATCTTACCGGATGCACCGGGATTTCTTGCAACTCCTTCGCAAGCTCCAGATAAACCGATACCCTGACCGATACCGGTGCCAAGTGCTGCGAAACCAATGCCGAGTCCGCAACCAAGTGCTGCCATTGCATAATAGAAAATGTTCGAAGAGCCCTTTGTTGCAGCTGCGGCAGCTTCCTCAGCAAAGGCTAAAGGAGCCATTAAAAATAGAGCTGTGAGTACGAGAAGAATTACCGCTGTTTTCTTCATTCTAAAAATCCTCCTTTCCTGAAACTTAGAAATTAATGTGCATGTTCAACTGCACCAGCTAAATACAATGTGGCAAGTAATGCAAAAACAAATGCCTGAACTACACTAACAAGAACACCGAGTCCAAGAATAACAGCAGGAGCAAGAAAAGGAGCAATTACACCAAGAACTATTAAAATAATATGTTTACCTGTCATATTTCCAAAAAGTCTGACGGTTAATGTTAAAGGTCTTGCTATATGTCCAATGACTTCGACGAAAAACATGAGAAGCATTAATATGATTGCAGCAGGTTTACGGATTGGACCTAAAAAGTGATTTATGTAATGTATGCCGTGTACTCTTATTCCGTAAAAATGTGTTGCAAGAAATACAGGTATAGCCATTGCTGCATTTGTGTTGACATTTGCTGTTGCCGCAGTAAATCCGGGGACTAAACCCATGAAGTTACAAAGAAGAATAAAGATAAAAATTGTCATGATGAATGGAAATAACTGACGACTCCAGTGATGGCCTATATTCTCATCAACGAGTTTCCAGATAGCTTCTATCAAAACTTCCATGAAGTTCTGGATACCTTTTGGAATGAGTTGAATGGAGCCTCTAACAACAAGAGCTAAGGCTATTAGTAAGCCAGATGCTAAGAAAGCGTGTGAAACATTATGGGGAATAATCTCTTTGTTCACTATCAAGTCCATTAAAAGTACTTCTTCCATATCAGACCTCCTCTTGAGATAAAAATCGCTGTTATATTACATAACATTGTTTTAAAAAGTCAATACAAAATTAATCAAAATTAAGATTAGTATCTTTTTCTCTTAATCTACGGGAAGGAATGCCTGTTGGAGCTATTTCTTTAGGCTCTGTGCCTTCTTTAAAATATTCTTTAATACCTGAAGCTTCATCTCTTGCCAGTTTGCCAGAAGAAGGGTCAATAAGTACGCTTACTATCCCCTCGGGTACAGGAAATTCAGTAGATTCATAAGAATTTATATAACCCTTCATAAAATTTACCCATATAGGCGATGCAGCGCGTGCGCCAGTTTCTTGATGACCAAGTGATTTCATGTCATCAAAACCTACCCATACAGCAGTGGTAATATTACTTGTATAACCAACAAACCATGCATCCCTGTATTCATTTGTAGTACCTGTTTTACCTGCAACCGGAACCCCGAGTGCTTTTGCTCTCCAGCCTGTACCATATTTGACAACGTCTTGCATCATGGAAGTAATTAAAAAAGCGGTTTGCTGGCTTATTGCCTCTTCTGCTTCAGGTTCATTGCTTTCAAGTATTCTCCCCTGTGAATCAGTAATATATTTTATTGCAATAGGTTTTATTCTCTCACCGCCATTTGCGAATACACAATAACATAATGCAAGTTCTAATGGTGTGATTGACAATGAACCAAGAGCAATTGTCAGGTCATGTGGTAAATCACTTTCAATTCCTATTGTACGTGCAAAATCTATAACTTTTTGGATTCCCATTTGATCAACCAGCTTGATAGTAACAATGTTACGTGAATAAGCAAGACCTTCTCTCAGCATTGTAGGGCCATAAAATTTATGATCAGCGTTTTCGGGTTTCCATTCGCCTCTTGGACCACCGGGGTATGTTACAGGTTCATCATTTATTATTGTAGCAGGTGTAAAACCATTATCCATTGCAGCAGCATATATTATTGGTTTAAAAGCAGAACCGGGTTGTCTTTTGGCAAGAACTGCTCTATTGTAGTCGCTTTTTACGAAGTCATATCCACCAATCAATGCTCTAATAAAACCTGTTTCTTGTTCTATTGCAACAAGAGCACCCTCTACCTGGGGATCCTGTTCAAGATTAAGAAAGATATTATGCCCTTTTAAGCTTTTTATACTTACTTTTACAACATCGCCGGGTTTAAGAATCTGTTTTAATGTGAATTTGTTAAGTGTTTTAACTGTTCCTTTTGGCTCAATTATTCTTGATGCCCAAATTGCATCCTGAAGGAGAAGTTTCCCGATTATTCCTCTTGTTTTTATAATAGCTTCATTATCCGAGACCGAAAGAACCAGACCTGATGCAATATCTCCTGTATTTGATACTGAAATAGGAGACTGTTCCTGTAATCGCATTTCTTTTTCTATATCCACTTCTTCTTTATGCTCAATAGGACCACGCCAGCCACGTCTTTTATCAAGATCCCTTAGTCCTTCCTGGATAGCTCTTGCAGCAAGAGTCTGCGCTTTTCTGTCAAGTGTCGTATAAACTCTTAGCCCTCCTTTATATACAGCATTTATACCATAAGTATCTTCAAGATATTTTCTTATGTATTCAATAAAATAATTATTAGCTTCAATTCCTTTTCTTTCTGTAGAAAGGTTAAGATGCTGTTGTTGTGCAAGCTCTCTTTCATGCTTTTTTATATACCCTTCTTCCTCCATTCTCATTAATACAATTTGCTGACGTTCTTTTGCCTTTGAAATATCATTAAATGGAGAATAAGTTGTAGGAGCTTTAACAAGTCCTGCAATCAACGCCGCCTCAGAAAGTGAAATATTTCTTACAGATTTTCCAAAATATATTCTGGAGGCCATTTCAACTCCATATGCTCCATGTCCAAAATAGACTTTATTAAGATAAAGTTCGAGTATTTCATTTTTATCAAGATTTTTCTCTAATTTAACTGCAAGAATAGCTTCCTTAAGTTTTCGTTTTATAGTTTTTTCAGGTGTAAGAAACATCACTTTTGTGAGTTGCTGTGTTATAGTGCTACCACCTTCTTTGAATCCAACGTGAATAATATCTTTAATAATTGCTCTTAGAATAGCCCAGTAATCGATGCCCTTATGTTTCCAGAATCTTGAATCTTCAACAGCAACAAGCGCATTTATCATATGATTAGGAATTTCTTTTATTGGAACAAAAATTCCTTTTTCAGCTTTAAGTTCTCCAATTAATACATCATCATCAGAATATATTTTAGTGCCTGATTCAGGTTTATAATTCTTTATTTCTTCAATTGAAGGAATATCTTGAAGCACTGCAAGATAGGTACCGGTGGCTATGCCTCCAAGAATTGAAAAGAAAGCAAAAATAAGTATTAATTTCCATTTCATTCTTGAATTATAACTTTGAGGTCAGATGTAAGTCAAAAATTTACTGAACAGATATAAGGCGTGAATGATTCTACAATTTTGATATTGCCTTATTTATCAATAAGGTTGTATTATTTTCAACATCCGGGTTCACCGGGATGACCGCAACAACTTTTTAATTTTGCTATTTTGATCAGATTATTTTTAAGAAATAAATATATCTTTCTTTTTATTGGCATAGGCTGTTTTAGATTATTGAAAACAGTTTTTATATCAGGACGTTCTGAAGTACACATAATATTATTCCTCTAATGTTAGAATATTTAAACACTATTACATGATACCAAATACCAATGATTTTTATTTATTATACCATAGTTCAAGTTTTTACCTTATTAACCCCCTGGAATGCAGATATTTATTAAAAAATATTGAATAATGTAAAACTTAAAAAGCAAACTCCACAATATATTTTATTGACAACGACATATAATTTTGTTAATGTTTTTGTGTTTTATTTTTTAGGTATTTTTTGAAAGGAGATCAGATTGAAATGAAGAAAGCATTATTTTTGATTCAAATAATAGCTGTTGTAATAATGCCGTTAATTTGTTATGCCCAATGTGTGACTCCTCCTGGCGGAATGGTGGGATGGTGGCCAGGTGATAGCAATGCAGATGATTTGATCGGAGGAAACAATGGGACTCTTATGAATGGTGCGACCTTTGCATCGGGTATGGTCAGCCAAGCATTTAGCTTTGATGGCGTAGATGATTACGTTAATATAGGTAATACTTCACAATTAAACCCTTCAACTATAACAGTAGATACGTGGTTTTACGCTACAGATATTACAGGGCAGTTGTATCCTCCTCTTGTAAAGAAGAGTAGCGGCAATGATGGATATGCTCTTGAAATTGATCAAACTAATTTTCGCATCAGATTTTGGGTTTATATTACAGGCACAGGATGGGTATCAAGTGTAGCTGTACCAATTTCAACTAATACTTGGTATCATGTGGCAGGTACTTATGACGGCTCGAACATAATAATTTATCTGAACGGTCAACCTCAAGGTTCTCCTGTAAATGTAAGCGGAACTATTGCCCCTTCACCTAGTCCTTTAAATATTGGGCGAGATCCGTTAAACACAAACCGTTTTTTTGAAGGACGCATAGATGAAGTAGAAATCTTCGAACGCGCTCTAAGTGCTCCGGAAATACTTCAAATTTATAATGCAGGAAGCGATGGTAAATGTAAATTTTCTACTGTAGTACCTGCGCTGAACGAATGGGGGATTATAATCTTTGTAGTTTTTTCAGGTCTTGGAGCAGTTTATCTAATGAGAAAAAAGCCGAATGAAAATATTTAATAAATAGAAGAGGTTATTTGTGCATGCTGCAGATGCCCTAAGCTCTTTGCTCCTTGCTCTTTGCTTTTAAATACCTATCATAAATAAAAATGGTAGATAAAAGGCGTGTAAGGTTATTAAGGAACGGCGAATTAATAAAAAATCCGGTTGTTCTCTGGATGAGCAGGGATCAGAGGACAAAAGATAACTGGGCTTTACTTTTTGCACAAGAAATAGCAATTAATAAAGCTGTACCATTGGCAGTTGTTTTCTGCTTGGCCCCCAAATTTCTTAATGCTACTATCAGGCAGTATAGTTTTATGATTAAAGGATTGCAGGAAGTAGAAAAAACTCTAAAAAAAAAGAATATTCCGTTTTTTCTACTTAAAGGTAATCCAGATGAAGAAATACCTGCATTTATAAAAAGACATAAGATTGGAGCTTTGGTATCTGACTTTAATCCATTAAATATAAGTAAAGCATGGAAAGAAGATGTAAGCAAAAATATTGATATTCCTTTTTATGAAGTAGATACCCATAACATAATTCCCTGTTGGATTGCTTCAAATAAACAAGAATATAGCGCCCGTACTTTAAGACCAAAAATTCATCTTTTATTGCCCGGGTTTTTAAAGGATTTTCCTTCTCTAAAAACACATCCATACGATTGGAATAAAAAGGTTGAAAAAACTGATTGGGATGAATGTTTAAAAAACCTTGATGTTGACCGAACGATCAATGAGGTTGAATGGATAAAACCCGGTGAAAAAGCAGCTTTTAATGCTCTAAAGGAATTTATAAATAATAGGTTCAATTTTTATTTTAAGCAAAGAAATGATCCTTCTGTTGATGGTCAATCCGATTTATCACCTTATATTCACTTCGGGCATATTTCATCCCAGAGAATAGCTCTTGAAGCCTTAAAATCTTCGGTAGAACAAAATTCAAAGAAAGCTTTTCTTGAAGAACTTATTGTGCGTAAGGAACTTTCGGATAATTTCTGCCTTTATAATAAAAACTACGATAATTTTGAGGGATTTCCTGAATGGGCAAAAAAAACTTTAAATGAACATGTAAAGGATAAACGAACCTATATTTATACACTTGAGCAATATGAAAATGCTCTTACACATGATGAACTCTGGAACGCAGCACAAACGGAGATGGTAAAAAGAGGAAAGATGCACGGGTATATGAGGATGTATTGGGCAAAAAAGATACTTGAGTGGACAGAATCTCCAGAAAAAGCGATGGAGATAGCAATTTATCTTAACGATAAATATGAGCTTGATGGTAGGGATCCGAATGGATACGCAGGAATAGCATGGAGCATTGGTGGTGTTCATGACAGGGCATGGAATGAGCGTCCAGTTTTCGGAAAGATACGTTATATGAGCTATAATGGTTGTAAGACAAAATTCGATATAAAAAGGTATGCAAATAAAGTTCGGTCTTATATTCCATAAGTATTTTCATTATATTATCAGAATAATATCAGGTCCACTAAAATTTCTTTATACGTGGAAAGTCCGAAATAGTTTAAATATTTTGTATTGGAGATTGGTTAAATATCGAACGTTGACTTAAAACTGCCTGTAAAGTTAATATTTTTATATGCATCAACATTCAGATTATGTTCCCCTCCATCTGCATACTGAGTATAGCCTGCTTGATGGAGCAATCCGTATAAATGAGCTTATAGAACAGGCAATATTATATAAAATGCCTGCTGTTGCGATGACAGACCATGGTAATCTTTTTGGCGCCCTGGAATTTTATCGTCGCGCAACAAAAGCAGGCATAAAACCTATTATTGGCTGCGAGGTTTATATTGCTCCGGGCAGTCGTTTTGAGAAAAAACACGATAATGAGACGGATGAAGCATCTTTTCATCTAATACTTCTTGCAAAGGATAATAAAGGGTATAAAAATCTTGTTACCCTGGTAACAAGGGCATATACAGAAGGTTTTTATTATAAACCAAGAATAGATATAGACCTGCTAGAACAATATAGCGGTGGATTAATTGCACTTACTTCGTGTCTAAAAGGAGAAGTGCCTTTTTATTTGCAAAAAGGAATGCTTGATGTAGCAAGAGAGAGGGCACTTCGTTATAAGCATATTCTTGGTCCTGACAATTTTTATATAGAACTTCAGGACAATGGATTGCCGGAGCAGGAAGAAGTAAACAAAAAGCTTTTTGAACTTGCAAAAGAGTTGCACATTAAGATAGTCGCTACAAATGACTGCCATTACTTAAAAAGAGAAGACGCAAGGGCACATGAAGTGCTTTTATGTATTCAGACCGGAACAACTATGTCCGATGCTAAAAGGATGAATTTTAGGTCAGATGGTTTTTATTTTAAATCTCCCCAGGAAATGAAAAGAGCTTTTAAAGATTTGCCAGAAGCATTATTAAATTCCCTTGCAATAGCCGAGATGTGTAATGTTGAATTCGAACTTGGTAGAAGTCTTTTGCCCTTATATGAACCTGAAAATGGCCAATCTCCTGATACGTTCCTTGATAAACTTGCATATGATGGATTGGTAAAAAGGATAGGTGCAAATCCAGATGAAATATATGTTGAAAGACTAAAAAGAGAACTCGAAATCATAAAAAAGATGGGATATTCATCTTATTTTCTAATAGTATGGGATTTTATAAGTTATGCAAAAAACAAGGGTATTCCGGTAGGGCCTGGAAGAGGCTCGGCAGCAGGAAGTCTCGTATCATATTGCATAGGAATAACAGATATAAATCCTGTTAAGTATAATTTGCTTTTTGAACGGTTTCTTAACCCCGAAAGAATAAGTATGCCTGATATTGATGTTGATTTCTGTAAAGACAGACGCGGAGAAGTAATTGATTATGTTTCAGCTAAATACGGTCAGGACCATGTCGCTCAAATTATAACATTCGGAACAATGGCGGCAAAAGCAGCTATAAGGGATGTAGGCAGAGCTCTTGATTTTCCATATAATGAAGTAGATAAAATTGCAAAACTTGTACCTAATGCTTTGAATATTACTATTCAGGAAGCTTTAAAAGTAGAACCTGAATTAAAAAAATTGTATACGGATAATCAGAAAATTAAAGAACTTATTGATATAGCGATGAGACTCGAGGGTCTTAGCAGACATGCATCTACACATGCAGCAGGTGTTGTTATTTCTCCTACTCCATTAACAGAATTTACTCCACTTTATAAAAATCCCTCTGACGGTACGATAATGACTCAATTTGATATGAATTCTGTTGAAAAAATCGGATTGCTTAAATTTGATTTTCTTGGATTAAAGACCCTGACAATAATTGAAAAGACCGTCAAATACATTAAAGAAAACGGTAAAGAATTTTCTTTGAGTGAAATATCTCTCGATGATAAAAAAACGTATGAACTTCTTAGTTCAGGTAATACAACAGGAATATTTCAGCTTGAAAGCGCAGGTATGAGAGATGTTCTTGTTAAGATGACTCCTGACAGATTTGAAGATCTTATAGCAATAGTTGCTTTATATCGGCCCGGACCTATTGGAAGTGGAATGATTGACGATTTCATTAAAAGAAAAAAGGGATTTGTACCTGTTAAATATGACCTGCCTCAGCTAAAGGAGATTCTTGATGAATCATATGGAATTATTCTTTATCAGGAACAGGTAATGAGAATAGCGAATAAACTCGCAAACTTTACAATGGGGCAAGCTGATATTTTAAGAAAAGCAATGGGTAAGAAAAAACCCGAAGAAATGGAGAAGCTCAAAGAAGTCTTTATACAGGGAGCTATTTCAAACGGAATTCCTGAGAAAAAAGCAAAAAAGATTTTCGACCTTATGGAGTTTTTTGCAGAATATGGTTTTAATAAATCACACTCTGCTGCTTATGCTTATATAGCTTTTCAGACAGCTTATCTAAAAGCCCATTACCCTGTTGAATTTATGGCTGCAACATTAAGCGCTGACATGGACAATACTGATAAAATTGTAAAAACAATAACAGGCTGCAGGGAAATGGGGATAGAAATATTACCTCCTGATATAAACCTCTCAGGTAAAGAATTTAAGGTTATAGGCAATTCTATAAGGTTCGGACTCGAAGCAGTAAAAGGCGCGGGTTCTGCTGCGATTGAATCTATTATTGAATCAAGAAAAAATGGAGGTCCATTTAAATCAATTGATGATTTTCTACAGAGGATTGATCAGAGGAAAGTAAATAAAAAAGTTGTAGAGAGTTTAATTAAAGCCGGAGCATTTGATTCACTTAATATTACAAGGCTCGGTGCTATGGAGCTTGCAGGTAGCATAATTAATTGTTCTTCAAAAGGACAGGCGAGTTTGCTCGGACAACAAAGTTTTTTAAATGAGGATTTTTTAGAATTTCAATCTGAACTCAAAGAATGGAGCAGGGAAGAAATACTAAGGAATGAAAAAGAATCATTAGGCTTTTATATATCAGGACATCCACTCGACAAATACGAAAAAGTACTTAAAAGAATAGGCGCGGTTAAATCATCTAATTTAGATGATTTAACCGATAATTCAGATATTATAGTAGCAGGAATATTAACAGGTATCCGTAAAATACAAACGAGAACAAAATCAGAAATAATGGCTTATTGTACTCTTGAAGATCCGGATGGACACATAGAAGTAATAGTATTTCCCGACCTTTTCAGGAAGAAATTAAATATAATCAAAAAAGATGAACCTCTAATTGTAAAAGGTACTGTTGACAAAACTGAAAAGGGAATTAAAATAAAAGCTACAGAGATAAATAATCTGGATACATTGAATGAAGAATCAATACAGAAAGTTGAAATAAATTTGAAAGTTCCCTTTGAACATAAATCTGATATGCTTTCCCTTAAGTCAATTCTTGAATCAGATTCAAAAGGTAAGTATCCTATTTTTATTCGTTTATTTTATAAGAATACCGAAGTTCTAATAGAAACCGAGTTTAAGATATCTTGTGAAGAATCTATATTAAAAAGAATTGAAGAAATTACAGGAAAAGGAGAAGTAATATTTAAGTGATAAGATATTATCTTGAATTTGAAAAACCACTTGAAGAGCTTGAAACAAAAATCGATGAATTGAAGAGAATTTCAGACAGCAAAGACATAGATATATCCGAGGATATAAAAAAGCTTGAGAAAAAAGTTCAGAATATGAGATCTGAGATTTTTTCTTCTTTAACTCCCTGGCAAAAAACTCTTATAGCCAGACATCCTGACAGACCTTATACACTTGACTATATCAAAATGATGACCACAGATTTTATTGAAATACATGGTGATAGAAAATTTTTAGATGATCCTGCAATAGTCGCAGGAATCGCAAAAATTAATGAAATTCCTGTCGTAATTATTGGGCATCAAAAAGGTAGAGGGACAAAAGAAAGGATATACCGCAATTTTGGTCAACCGCATCCTGAAGGTTATAGAAAAGCTTTAAGAGTAATGCAACTCGCTGAAAAATTCAAAAAACCGGTAATTACTTTTATTGACACACCCGGTGCATATCCCGGTATAGGCGCTGAAGAAAGAGGTCAGGCAGAGGCAATAGCAATGAATCTTATGGAAATGTCGAGATTGAAAACGCCGATCATTTCTATAGTTATTGGAGAAGGTGGCAGCGGTGGTGCTCTTGCTCTCGGAGTAGCCGACAGGCTTTTTATGCTCGAGCATTCATGCTATTCTGTAATTTCTCCGGAGGGTTGTGCTGCAATTTTATGGAAGAAAGAAAGTAATGAACTTAAAACAAGTGATTTTTCAAAGGCAGCAGAAGCATTAAGGCTGACTTCGCAGGATTTGTTTGATTTTAAGATTATAGACGGTATAATTCCGGAACCATCAGGAGGAGCTCATAGAAACCCTGAGTCAATGGCAGAATCTATCTCCGGAGTAATTGTTACTTCTATTGAAGAACTGAGAGCTAAGTCGATAAACAAGCTTGTAGAAGAACGATATAAAAGATACAGGAAAATAGGCAGTTTTTTTGAGTCAAAGAAATAAATTACTTTGTATTTATTACTGCAATAAAACCGTAACTACGAAGAAAAAATTTTAAGCATTCCTTGTCCCAGAACGTCATATATTTTTCACCTTGTGGATCAGGTTCTAAAATATTACCACTTGTGAGTTTTGCCGGTACTACATAAATACCATTTTTTTCTTTGACAGATATTTCTTTTTTCTGTCCCATTTTATCCTCCAATAAATATTAAGCAAGAAAAATGCCCGATAATTGAAAAACTGTATAATATAAAAAGTTAATGAAAACAATAAGTTATATGAAATTAAAGTTAATCACTTATAAATTAAAGATGTAATTCTTTTCCAAATATGTTAAATTTAAGCATGATATTACAAGTATTACATAATAGTAAATGATATAAAAAATCTATCTCCAAAAAATGTTGTAAAAGGAGGTATGAATGGGCATAGTTTTTATAGATACCACCGGATTGAAATGTCCACAACCAATTCTAAAAATAGCTGCTAAATCTCCTGATATGCAGCCGGGGGATATACTTGAGGTACTCGGAGATTGTCCTACATTTGAAAGAGATATTAAAGCATGGTGCAAACGTCTAAAAAAAACTTTAATATTTATCAGAGATGAAGGTTCCAATAGAAAGAGGTGCCAGATTAAGTTTTAAGTTTCTGTATCAAAATTCTCACCATGAGAAAGATTTGTCAGGAATTGAGAAATCAAAATTCATGTCAGGTTTATGTCTTTTTTATAAAAACTCATATCTTATTCATTAATTCTTAGGTTTTGATTTATAACCCCTTTAAAACAATTAGTTATGGTTGCATATGATTGAGCAAAAGTATTTTTTATAAGATTAGTCTATATATTGAAAAATTGGCATTATAATTGCAAAAATAATTTTAGAGGCATTTAAAGTGAGCTTGAAGCTGCCGCTTAGCGACCTTGAGCGGATTGATTGAAAATCAAGGCTGAAAGGGAAGGTCTTTCGTAAGAACTATCGTACAGATAGTGGTAAAAGGGCTTCAAGCTCACTTTTTTATTTAAAATAAATATTGCTATGGATTTAAGTAGTAATGTTATTATCAAATATAAAACTATTAAATAATGTTACGACATGGAAATGAAAATCTCTGATATCCCGACAAATCCCGGCATTTATATATTTAAAAATGATAAAGAACAGGTGCTTTATGTTGGTAAGGCAAAAAATCTCAGAAACAGAATCAAAAGCTATTTCAATAAGTCATCAATAGATTCGAGAAAATCCGCCCTTGTAAAAGAAACCAAAGATATAAGCTATATTGTAACTGACAATGAGCTTGAAGCATTTGTTCTCGAAGCAAATTTGATAAAACAGCATAAACCAAAATTTAATATTATCCTTAGAGATGATAAGAACTACCCTTACATAAAACTTACAATTAATGAAGAATGGCCCCGTCTTGAGGTTGTAAGGCGGTTTGTAAAAGATGGTGCATTATATTTTGGTCCTTATGTTCCTGCCGGGGCTATGTGGGATACTATTGATTTCATACGGAAGAACTTTCAAATAAGGGATTGCTCGGTTGAATTTAAAGATAATATGAAGCCATGTCTTCAATATCAGATTGGTAGATGTTCTGCGCCATGTGCAGGAATGATAACAAGGAATGAATATATGAAGACAATAAACAATGTTAAGCTATTTCTTAATGGAGAAAGAAAAAGCCTTATAGGAAATCTTAGAAAAAAAATGATCGAACTTTCCAAACAGATGAAGTTTGAGGAAGCAGCAATTATAAGGGATAAAATCAATTCAATTGAGAAAACATGGGAATCACAGAAAATAGTTTCACCTGGAATGGAAGATATTGATATTATCGGTATATATAGGGGTGAAAATGGGACAGCATTCAAAGTATTATTTCTTAGAAAAGGTTTGATGATTGGTTCAAAAGATTATTTTATTAAAGACTCACAGAGTTTAAGCAATAAAGAATTAATTCAATCATTTATTATTCAGTTTTATTCAAAAGATATTCTTCCCGCAAAAGAAATAATTGTTGAAGTCCTGCCAGAAAACGTAAAATCAATCGAAAAATGGCTTAAATCTAAAAGTGGAGAGAATGTAAGAATTCTCATGCCTGATGCGGATAGAAAAAAAGAGCTCGTGAATATGGCATCGGAGAATGCGAAATATCTTTATAACTCAAAATCAGGCTATAACGTTGAACAGACTTTGCAAGAGTTAATGAAAAGATTAAATATTGTAGAAGTGCCTCAATATATTGGTGCTTTTGATATATCAAATATTTCAGGAAATGAAGCTGTTGGGTCTTTTATTGTATGGGCTAAAGGGGAATTTAGAAAAGAAATGTATAGAAGACTTAAGATAAAAACTGTCCATCAGGTTGATGATTATGCCATGATGAGAGAAGTTTTAGGAAGAGTAATCAATAATCTTGAAGGTAATGTGCCTGATTTAATAATAATAGACGGCGGTAGAGGACATCTTGAGACAGCCTGTAGAGTTTTTGAAGAAAATCAGGATATTTTGAAGAAAAAACCCTTTATAATAAGTATAGCCAAAAAACCTGATAGAGTCTTCCTGCCCTTATCAGATGTTGTAATTGATCTTGAAGACAGAAGTCCATCTTCATTACTCATGAAAAGTATAAGAGATGAAGCACACAGGTTTGCTATAAGTTATCATAGAAAGCTCAGAGGAGAGGAGATGTTGCGTTCTCCCCTTGAAAGTTTAAAAGGTATTGGCAAAAAAAGGAGACTTGAACTTTTGAGGAGTTTTGGTAGTATAAAAAGAATAAGAGATGCAACTATTGAAGAGATAGCTCATTTAAAAGGGTTCAATAGAAAACTTGCTGAAGAAATTAAACAAAATATAGGGAGGACGGAATGAAAAAAATAGCATTTATAGTAATATTCATTTTTATTCCTGGTGTTATATTTGCGGATTATACTGTAATCATGAAAAACGGTACAGAAGTTACAGGTATAAAATCTTATAGTGAAAAAGGTGATGAAATATATTTGTATCTTGATACAGGTTATATGATTTTTCCAAAAAAGGACATTGAGGGTATTGAGGGATCCGAGGCAATTGAACCCGAAGAATCTGAAATTAAGGTAGATTCAGAAAAAGTAGAAGGTCAGAATACAAGAGTTCCACAAAAATCCCCTGTAATTCAGGAACCGTCGGAAAAAAAGACTAAAGAAGTTGAGAAAACAAGACAGGATGAACTTGCAAATGAATATAAAAGTATAATGTCTGAAATTAGAGCACTTGAAGGGAGAGAAAATAATCTCGTTAACCAGATAAATGAAAAATCCGGGAAGCGCTTCAGCTATAATAAGATTCAGCTTATTCAACTTGAAAAGGAAATAGAACCATTGAATAACGAACTAAAAGAAGTAAGGAAGAAGAAAGCAGAATTAGTAGAAAGAAAAAAGAATATAGAAAATGAATTGCAGGAGATAAAATGAGAATATTGGTTTCTGGTTCGCTTGCATATGATAGGATAATGGATTTCCCTGGAAGATTTTCTGATTATATCCTGCCGGATAAGATACATATGTTGAATGTTTGTTTTAATGTTAATGGCCTTGTTGAGAAATATGGTGGTACTGCGGGCAATATTGCCTATACACTCAAATTATTGGAAGAAACTCCTTTTATAATCGCTACAATTGGTAAGGATTATCATAATTATTTCAACTGGCTGAGTAAAAATAATATTTCGTCTGATGGCATAAAAATTATTAAGGATGAATTTACTGCCGGAGCTTATATAACAACAGATATAGCCGACAATCAAATAACCGGGTTCAATCCCGGTGCGATGAAATATCGATCTGAATACAATATCAATAGTAACAATTCTAATAATCATTTAGCTATTATTGCTCCGGGAAACATAGAAGATATGATAGATTATGCAAAACAGTGTAGAAATAGCGGTATTCCTTTTATATGTGATCCGGGGCAATCACTTTCAAAGTGGGATTCAGAAAGCATAAAAGAATGGCTGAATGGTTCGCAAATTCTTATAACAAACGATTATGAACTTGAAATAATAATAAAAATGACCGGGCTTGGTAAAATGGATTTATTGAATTTAACATCAGTAATAATTACAACATATGGTGAAAAAGGTTCGCATATTATAACGAGAGACACTGAAATAGATATACCACCTGCAAAAGTTGAAAAAGTTATTGATCCAACAGGTGCAGGTGATGCATACAGGGCAGGATTAATTAAAGGAATTGTTTCGGGGAAAAATATTGAAACATCAGCTAAGATGGGAGCTGTAGCATCTATCTTTGCCATTGAAAAATATGGAACCCAGGAACATTTTTTTAATTATAAAGAGTTTATTGAACGATATAAATGTAATTTTGGTGAATTATAAAAAATCTAATATATAACTTACGGGCTAATTAAACAAACATGATTAATGAAGCCTCCATAAAATCCTATCTAAAAGAAAATTTCAAAAGAGTACATGATATTAAAATACATAAACTTGGCTCGGGAGTACAGGGTTCTGGCTTTCTAATTGAAATAGAATTGCCAGAAGGTCTGAAATCATATGTTATAAAAACCCTTAATTCTGAAGGATTAGGACATGATTATCCTTCTGACAGAGCTTCAGTGTTTTTGCTTGACCTTGATGAATTCAAAAATCTTCCCAAACATGTCAAAGCCATTGATGTTCTTGCTGAAATGACTGATGGAAGCATTAAATCAATTGGAGGAGGAAAAGAATATTATCTATTGATGGAACGGGCTGAAGGAATTGATTATTTTAATGATTTAAAAAAATTTTCGAAAAAGAAAGAACTGGATGAAATTGATATAAAAAAGATAAAGACCATGACAAGCTATCTTGCTAATATTCATTCTGAAAAAAAAGAATCAAAGACACTATACTGGAGAAAACTCAGGGATACTGTAGGACATGGAGAATGTTTAATGGGGGTATTTGATTCATATCCTGATGGAGTTTTAACCTATGATGAAATGTCCGATATTATAAAAAAATCTGTAGATTGGATAGCAAAGCTTAAGCCTAAATATAGAAGACTTGCATGCATACATGGAGATTTTCACCCCGGTAATATATGGTTCATTAATAAAAATACAACTTTGAATACCGGAGTGAAGGTGAGGGGGGGTAGTGTTACAACAAACTATACAAGCACAAAAGAGCTTAAGAAAAATGTTGACTTTATTTTGCTTGATAGAAGCAGGGGCCCCTGGGGTGAACCTGCTGATGATGTGACAGCTTTGGCTATAAATTATATATTTTTTTCAATAATGAATCACAATAAAATTAAAGGAGCTTATAATCAGGGATTACAGATGTTTTTTGATGAATATATTAGAGCATCGGGAGATGGGGAAATAACTTCGGTAGCAGCCTTGTTTTTTGCATTCAGGGGTGTTGTTGTTGCTAACCCTTTATTTTATCCCGAACTTTCATCAGAACAGAGAAGACTTATATTCAATTTTGTGCATAATGTTCTTGATGACGAGGATTTTAACTATAAAAAGGCTCAAGAATATTTAAATTAAATAACCTGTATTTTGTTTAAACATTCATCTCAAATACTGTCGCGAAATGCTTGACCTTTTTCCTTAGAAATTCTTCGCTTTTACGCAAAGCTTCAATAGCCTGTTTTCTTTCAGTAATGTCTAAGACAGAAGCAACTCTTTTTTTGCCATCAGAAAGTAAATCAATCATGATAAGAATGTCTTTAATTTTCCCGTCTTTATCATAAAACTGGGATTCGTAACTTTTTGGAGCAATATCGGGCTCAATACTGCGTAAGCGATGGTATTCTTTCATTCTTTCAATTTCATGTTCAGGAACGAACTCTGTCCATTTCTTTTTATTTTCAATTTCTTGTTTTGAATATCCTGAAAGTTTTTCCGCTTCAGGATTAATCAGACGAATTGTCATATCTTCATCAATGATAATTGTAGGAATCGCCATTTTATCAAAAATATCCCTATAAAATTTGTAAGAATTATTTGGATTTTTTTTAGTATGAGAGCTTTTTATCGGTTTACTTTTAATCTTATTTTCTATTTTTTTAGATTTTTTGTTTTTAGCTGTTGTTCTCATAACGAAACTCCATTTATTAATTGCTAAATATTTCTGAATTAGTATAGAACAAAATCAAAAAAATTTAAATAATGTAAAGTTAGAACTGTATAATAAAAAAATTTTTCTTGTTGACTTGATATAATTTAAAAAATAATGGAAGGAGGAAAATAATATGAAAATCGAACTCGAGGGTTCTTTATTAAAGATGATTCCTGAAAATGAAAGAGAGAAGGGGGAATTAAACCAGCTATGGAATATTATTATAGATTGTGTCGCTTATAATAAAAAGCTTGTGCCTGTTGGACAATATATACCCGGAATTAATGAAGTTGCAACTTTTAATATAGAGTAATTTATATTCTGGAAAGTGAGATTCAGTTATGATGTAAGTTGTTCGAATAATATTTTAAAGAGAGATATCATTTGCCTATTACTTTTAAGATTTCATTCAGGAAATCTGTTTCCGGAGGGGCTCCCGGTATAAAATGATTTTTATTAATGATTATGAATGGATAACTCTGTACATTGTATTTTACAACAAGATTCGGAAATTCAATCAGATCGATCATATCTGATACAATATTCTCATTCATCATCGCAAAACGATGGGCTGTACGTACTGCTATTGCGCAATAAGGACAGGTAGGGGAAGTTAATACTTCAATATGTACGGGCTGGTCAACTTTTGAAAGATTATTTAAGACATTTTGCGGAAGGAAAGTTTTACGTTTACTGACATCAATAATGTCTTCAATTAAACTTGTAAATTCATACCCTACAGGTAACCCGAAAAACCGTATCCCATAATCGCGGTCCCCGAGAATTATAGTAGCCGGGATTTTATCAACATTATATTTCTTAACATAATCAGCGTCTTTCACGAAATCATATATTTCAATAGAAATTTTTTCTGATAGTGCTTTTACTTCTTCAAGAAGCTCTCTGTTCATTTTGCAGAATTGACATTCAAATTCCTGAGTAAATGTAATTATTTTCACTTCGTGTTCTAATGATTTGAATAAAGTCAGAATCTGGTTTTTATCTTTTTCCTGTATCATTGTTCTTTATGTTTTTGATGTTAATGTAAGAAATTCATAAGCGGATAAAGCTGCCTTTGCCCCTTCACCTGCGGATATTATTATCTGTTTATGCGGTATTGAGGTAACATCTCCGGCAGCAAAAAATCCCGGTACATTTGTACGGCAAACGCAATCTACAATAATCTCACCTTTTTCGTTGAGATTCACAAGATTTCTGACAGGATCCGAGTTTGGCAAATTGCCTATCTCAATAAATACGCCGTCAACCGGTATTATTTTTTCTTCGTTAGTTTTAAGATTTCTTAAGGTAACAGACTCAACTTTGTCTTTTCCGTTTATACCCGTTAATTCGTGGAGTTCGAGAAACTGAACGTTCTTGTAGTTTTTTAACCTTTGTATGAGTATTTCATCTGCCTGCCATCCTTTTGCAAGATTAACAAGAATGATTTCAGCGTTGCCCCTTGAAAGATCAAGTGCTGTTGTAAATGCAGAATTGCCTCCTCCTACAACCATGACCTTTTTATTTACAAAAAGAGGTGCATCACATATTGAACAATACGAAACACCCCTGCCTGTTAATTCTTTCTCTCCGGGTATGGCAAGACGTTTGTGATGCTCGCCTGTGGCAAAAATAACTGATTTTCCAGAAAAACTTGTTCCGTCTTTCATAATAACACCAAAGATGTTTTCTTTTTTTATCACTTCATTAACAGCTATACCGGTATTAATAGGTAAATTAAAAGTCTTAACATGTTCTTCAAACCTTGCAGTGAGTTCATTTGAATTTATATTTTGAAAACCTAAGTAATTTTCTACTTCTGAAGTCTCTTTTACCTGCCCTCCAAAATCTATTGTGATAATGGCAATATTAAGCATTTTCCTGGCTGCGTATATCGCAGCACTCATAGCAGCAGGACCTCCTCCGATAATAAGAACGTCATATATTATATTCCGATCAGGTGTTTTCAGTTCAGCAAGTAAAGATGTATTAAGGAAAATTTCCGGAAATTCCATAAGATAGTTCCTAAATATAAAAATGATTAAACATTAGTTTATATTTTATCATAGTAATTTTAAAAAACTAAATGTTATTAAAATTTACTTTTAATCCTTAATTTCATAAAGATTTTTAAATGAGGCAATGAATCGCTTTCGTAAAGATTTTTGATGAGGCAATTCGTGGTATTGACAGATGAGAATGTTTTTTTGTATATTTTCCTTAAAAAAAAGGAGGTGTCCAAATATGAAGCAAAAATATTGGGTTTCGTTCATTATTTTTTTAGTAATTTTGTCATTTTTTGTATCCTTAGCATCCGCAGGATGGAACTCTTCTACTAAAGTGTTTACTCCTGGGGAAGGACAAGTAGTACTCTACGATAACTATTGTAGCGGAGAACCTTTCCTTGTTCTCGGGATTGGTGAAACTCCTGATCTAAGAACAATCGGTGCACCGAATGTACAAACAGCTAATTGGAATGACCGCGCAAGTTGCTTATATGTTGGACCTAATACAAAAATTACAGTTTATCAACACATAAATTATGGTGGAAGCAGCAAAGTATTTTACCCTGGACTTTATTGTCTTAAATCAGATTGGTGGGATAATTCTATAAGTTCTTGCAAGGTTGATTATTATTATCAATAGAAAGTATAGAAAAAAATTGTCCCATTTATATACATTTGCTGTTTTAGTTCGGCACAAAATAGACGTTTACCAGAATTAAGTCATGACGTTTTTTAGAACGTCGTGACTTTCTAAATATTAATTAAATATACAGAAGAAAATTCAATTTTACTATCTCTGGATAATATTAATAATTTTGAGAAAATTCATTTAGAGTTTTTATTTTTTACTGAATTTATTTTATGTAACTTAATGCATCATATACAATTCTCTCGATGCTCTGAGCGTGATTAAAAAGCTCACGTGCCTTTTTTACTCCTTACTTCCTTGAAGACCCTTTCTGTTGCATTTGTATCCCTATGCTTTTTCTATTTTTTCTTTGCTTTTTCTATTTTTCCTTGCTTCACACTCTGTGTCTGTTAACTCTGGATATAAAGCTGTGCAATGTTTTCATAATAATTTTATAACAGACAATGATTAATGTTTGATGGATAACGGATAATGCAGTTTTTGGTTTCAGGTGTTAAAATTATATAATGTACAACATTATAAATAAATCGGGTTCATGCGGTGTTGGTTTTGTATGTAATACAAAAGGACTTAAAAGCCATCAGATAGTAAAATGGGGGATAGAGGCTGTTAAAAATCTTACCCACAGGGGAGCTGTCGGAGCAGATGGTAAGACAGGAGATGGTGCAGGCATTCTTTTTCAACTTCCACAAAAATTTTTTCTAAAACAAATTGATAAAGCTAAAGTAGAGATTTCAAATATAGATAATATTGCAGTTGGTGCTTTCTTTCTAAAAAAAGAATGTGAAAGCAAAATTGAAGATATATTTAAATCTCGTTTGATTGAACCAATAATCTGGAGGCTTGTTCCCACAAATGATAATGCATTAGGAAAATCTGCTTTATCCACAAAACCTGTAATTAAGCATCTTATTCTTGATATGAAAGATATTGAGCCTGACAAAAGAGAACTCTCTCTTTATATTGCCAGAAAGCACCTTGAAAAAGAATTGGGTGAACAAGCATACATCTGTTCTTTATCTTGTAAAACAATTGTTTACAAAGGAATGCTTGTAGCTACACATCTTGAAGAATTCTATCCTGATTTACAGAATGAAGATATGGAATCTGCTTTTTGTTTGTTTCATCAAAGATTCTCAACCAATACATTTCCTGACTGGGCACTCGCACAGCCATTTAGAATTCTTGCACATAATGGTGAAATAAATACTATACAAGGTAATAGAAACTGGATAAAAGCCATTGAACCTGATTTATGGCACAATATTTTTGGAGATGATAATGAATTACTCTCACCTGTAATTTCAGATGAAGAAAGTGATTCTTCATCTCTTGATAGAGTTATCGAGTTGCTTTTACATTCAGGCTATCCAATAGAAAATGCAATAAATCTCTGTATTCCTCCTGCGTGGGAATGTTGCGATTTGAATAATTCAGATGAAAGACAAAAAGCTGAAGCATTTTTTACTTTCCAGTCATATTTGATGAAACCATGGGATGGACCTGCTGCAATAGTTCTTACCGATGGCGATAAAGTTTGTGCACATCTCGATAGAAATGGATTGAGACCGATTAGATATACATATACTGAAGACAATGTATTGGTATTGGGTTCTGAGGCTGGAATGATTAATTTAGGAAACAGAAGAATAACTAAAAGAGAAAGAATGTTTCCCGGGAGTACAATTTTGATTGATACCATAAAAGGTAAGATTCTTGAGACAAATGAGATTATAAACAATCTTTCATCTTCAAAACCTTACAAAGAATGGGTAGAAAATTATTCAATAAAATCGGATAATGTCGAAATCAATGAACCTAAAAATACTATTAGTTTAAACAGAAATTTGATAGCTTTTGGATATAGTAAAGAGGAAATAGATTTTAATCTTAAAAATATGGCGTTGAAAGCTAAAGAACCAACTTATTCCATGGGAGATGATACCCCTTTGCCTTCATTATCTGAGAAACCACAGCTGTTATTTAGATATTTCAAACAAAGGTTTTCCCAGGTTACAAATCCTCCAATAGATTATATTCGTGAAAGAATGGTTATGTCATTGAGAATGAATATAGGCTATAAAAGAAATTTTCTTGTTGAAACACCTTTACATGCAAAAAGATACAGACTCGATAGCCCTGTTTTATTAGAAAATGATTTTGAAAATATTCTCAAACTTAAAAAAATGAAACCGGTGAAGGTTTCAATTGTATTTCCGAAGAGAAATCCTGCAATAAAACTTGCTGATGCAGTAGCCGAAATGCAAAAAAAAGTTATATCGGCAGTAAAGAATGGAGCAGAAATAGTAATACTTTCAGACATAGATATTTCAAATACAATGATGGCAATTCCGAGTCTTCTTGCTGTATCTGCTTCTTTTGAAGCAATGCTGTCCGAAGGACTTGCTAATCGAGCAAGCTTAATTATTGAAACTGGAGAGGCAAGAGATTCTCACCATATCGCAGCGCTTATCAGTTATAATGCTTCAGCAGTTTATCCATATCTTGCTCTTGAAAATATTAAAGATATGTGTAAAAAAGGAGAAATAGGAATTACGTATAAGGAAGCATCGGAAAACTATCGAGATGCACTTGAAGACGGCTTATTAAGAGTAATTTCAAGATTGGGCATATCAACATTAAGTTCTTATTATGGTTCACATTTATTTGATACTATTTGTCTTAATAAGGATTTTGTTGATAAATATTTTCCAAATACAAATGTAACCCTTGAATCCGATGGAATTGAAGAAATAGAAAAATCACTTATTTTAAGACACAATGCAGGTTTTGATTCAGATGACCCTGTGCTTGAAAATGAAGGTACTATAAAATTCAGAAAAGGAGGAGAAAAACACGCTTGGGCTCCTCCATCTATAGTTGTACTTCACAAATCAATTAGGAGTAAAGATAGAGATATTTATCGTGAATTTTCAGATTCAACAAATAAAGAAGCTTTGTTTATAAGGCATCTTCTGGATTATAAAAAAGGTAATAGTATAGATATAGATAAAGTTGAAACAGAAGAAAATATATTGAAAAGATTTTTTTCAGGAGCAATGTCGATAGGTGCGCTATCTCCTGAAGCCCATGAAACAATAGCAGAAGCATGTAATACACTTGGAATCAGAAGCAATAGCGGAGAGGGAGGAGAAGATCCTGCAAGATATAATACCATTAAAAACAGCTCAATAAAACAAATAGCTTCAGGCAGATTTGGTGTAACACCCGCATATCTTGCTTCAGCCAATGAACTTGAGATAAAAATGGCTCAGGGTGCAAAACCCGGCGAGGGTGGACATCTTCCACCTGAGAAGGTTACAGAATATATTGCAAGACTCAGATATTGTGTGCCGGGAACTGTATTAATCTCACCACCTCCCCATCACGATATTTATTCCATAGAGGACCTTGCGCAACTTATTAATGATCTAAAGGAAGCAAATCCTCTGGCAAGGATATGTGTGAAACTTGTTTCTGAGGCTGGTGTTGGTACGGTGGCTGCGGGAGTTGCAAAAGCTTATGCGGATATTATTCAAATAAGCGGATGCGATGGTGGAACAGGAGCTGCTTCTATTTCTTCAATTAAAAATGCTGGAAATTATTGGGAAATAGGACTTGCTGAAACTCAAAAAGTTTTAATTGGAAATGGCTTAAGAGAAAAAGTAACACTTCGCATTGATGGGGGAATTAAAACAGGAAGAGATGTCATTATTGCAGCTCTTCTTGGTGCTGAAGAATATGGGTTTGGAACTGCTACAATGATTTCTGCTGGCTGTATAATGGCAAGACAATGTCATTCAAATACATGCCCGACTGGCATAGCAACTCAAGAAGAGAGTCTTAGAAAAAGGTTCAAAGCAAAACCAGAGGATGTTATTTATTATTTTAGAGCAGTAGCTAATGAAGTTCGGGAAATTCTTGCAGAAATGGGCGTTGCAAAATTTGAAGACATTATAGGAAGAACAGATCTTTTAATGTCCAATTCCAGAGTTTATTTTAAGGGACAGGAAAAATTATCACGTATAAAAATTAACAGCCTATGTAATGAAAAAATAAATAATGTTTCTAAAAGATGCATGATTACAAGGAATGATAATCCTGCTAAATCAATGAATGAAGAAATATTGAATGATTTATTGCCATTTATAGAAAGAGCTGAATCTATTGAAAAGGAGTAC
The DNA here is from genome assembly GCA_020725385.1 of Nitrospira japonica. Lineage (GTDB taxonomy): Bacteria > Nitrospirota > Thermodesulfovibrionia > Thermodesulfovibrionales > SM23-35 > DYFC01. Next base: position 38,085 of record DYFC01000031.1, read on the forward strand.
ATAATAAGAAACATAGATAGAAGCATCCCTGTTAGGCTTAATTATTACATATCTAAAAAATATGGTGATAATGGATTGCCTGATGATACCATTAATTTGATTTTTAAAGGGACAGCGGGACAGAGTTTTGGAGCTTTTAATCATAAGGGAATTTCTTTGACATTGATTGGTGAGGCAAATGATTATGTTGGCAAGGGAATGTATGGTGGAAGAATTGTAATTAAGCCTATTGAAACTAATGAACCATACAGACATGTAATAGCTGGAAATACTATTCTTTATGGAGCAACCGGAGGGGAGTTCTATGCATCTGGCAGGGTAGGGGAGAGATTTGCTGTAAGAAATAGCGGAGCAATAGCAGTTATTGAAGGTGCTGGTCAGCATTTATGTGAATATATGACCAGAGGCATTGTAGTTGTTCTTGGAGAAGTTGGTCATAATGTAGGTGCAGGAATGTCAGGGGGTCTTATTTATATCTATGATTTTCTTGAAAATCTATCATCCAGGATGAATCATTCATATGTACAATCTATACCCCTTGCAGGAGGCGAAGAAGCATTGGAACTAAAAAGACTAATTGAAAATCATTACAAATATACAAAAAGTCCATTAGCTTATAATATCTTGGATAATTTCAATAATGAATTACAGTTTTTTAAAAAAATAGTTCCTGAGTCATCAGAATGATAAAACTTAGTACATTTAGGTAAGAATAAAATTCTGGTTAAAAAATGAATATTAAACAAATACCAAGACCTATTTCGGGAGGTTTAATTCTTTCTTATAAGTGTTCTGCTGAATGTAGGCATTGTATTTATGCATGTTCTCAACGGTGGCCATCTGATTGGATTTCAGAAGAAAATCTTGAGATGATACTGAAACAACTTTCAGGAAAAATATTGTCAGACACTTACGGACCTCGTACGACAGGGCTAAATTCAGGATTGCATTTTACCGGAGGTGAGCCATTCCTTAATTTTGAACTTTTATGCAAGGCTGTTGAGATTGCTGATAAATTAAATATCCCTTCAATGTTTGTTGAGACAAATTGTTTCTGGGCGGTTGATGATAAATTTACCAAAGAAAAGTTAAAAATACTGAAGAAAAAAGGTTTAAGAGGTATTATGATTTCGGTGAACCCTTTTTATCTCGAGTATGTTCCTTTTGAACGCACTGACAGAGCAATAAGGATAAGTCTTGATGTATTTGGAAAAAATGTAATGGTTTATCAATTAGAGTATTACAAAAAATTTAAAAATTGGGGACTTCATGATAAAATTCCTTTCGAAGAATATTTAAAACTCGAAAATAAAGAAGATTTTTTAAGAAATGTTGAATTTTTTGCAACTGGTAGAGCCCCGTATAGATTAAAAGATGTTTTGAAAGATATATTCCCGTTGCTTTCAGCAGAATATTTTTTCAAAGAAAAATGTATAACTCCATTTCTACGTTCATGGCATAATCATTTCGATAACTACGGGAATTTTATTCCGGGTTTTTGTGCTGGAATTTCACTCGGTGATTGCAGAGAACTTGATAGACTATTAAAAGAAGGTATAGATCTTGACCAATTCCCTGTTTTAAGGTTTCTTATAGAAGAAAATATGTACGGTCTATATAAATTTGCAAAGGAAAAAGGTTTTAAGGACTTAGAAACCGGCTATTTATCGAAATGCCATTTATGTATGGAATTAAGAAGATTCCTTTTCTTAAATTATGAATTTCAAGAGCTAAAACCGAAGGAATTTTATAATCACCTGGATTAATGATAACGGATTTTGCAACGCCTGCATTATTTTAAATTTTTAAATACTATCTTGGTTTTATGTAAATAATATCTTTTATTTCTGCTGGGGGTCCTTCCTTTGCAGGCCCAATGGCAGTTACTCTGTAATTTCTTTTTGTAGATGCCTTCTCATTGTCTGTAAAAGTAGGCACTCTGGTTTCACCTATAAGGATAAAGCCTTTTTTCTTGTCTGTTTCGCGATAAATTTTGTAACCTGTAACGAACATTTCCGAAGCTCCCTCCCACACAAGAATAACAGAATCAGATAAGGTTGCTGCCTGGAGATTCAATGGTTTGGAAGGTATAAGTTCTTTTGGATCTATACATATTTCCTGTGAATGGTTGCTTTCATAAATTACTTCATTACCCGATAAAGTTCTTACAGTGTAACATGATATTTTATTAATATCTAAATTATCTATAAATGAATTTCCTTTTACCGGATTTTTATTAAATTTCCCGGATTTATAAATACCTCTAATATTAGACTTATAAATGTTATAGGTACTATTTGGTACTGTTTCCAGCCATGATAAAACCTGTTTGTCATTTTCGATTCTGTAAGATAATTGGATAGGTGGTTCTGGTAATTTAACAAAGGAAACCTGTATGACATTTGATTCATTACTCAATATGTCTCTCAAGCTCTGTGAGATTATCTTATATTTATAAGAAATGTTCTCCTTTATAGAAGAGTCAATATAAGTTCTGGCTTTTTTATCAACAAAGGCTATTTTTTCAAAATCTGCCCATTCTTCCTTGCCATTAGATAAAATAAGTGAAGATCTTAAGATACTGAAGCCCTTTATTGTTGATTCTTTTTTTGTAGGGAAAGACCAATTAAGCATTATTTCATCAGCTCTTTTAAGTGCATTTATATTTGTAGGAGTTTCAGGTTTCTCGTAAGATTTAAGTGTCGGGTCACCTTTTTTTCCGCAACTGCTGAATATTATAACTATCGAAAAAATAAGAAATAGATTAGCCATGTAAAATAGTGAGCGATTAAAAAAATTGTGGGTTGGTATCTTAATTTTTTTCATAATAAAACTTTTTCCTTCATTTTCTTTATTTGTTTTTTAACTTCAGCAATTGAAGTACTACCAGAAGATTTTTTGTTTTTTATAGATTCTTCTGGTCTAAGGTATTTAAATATCTCGCTGTCGAATCTGTCAGAAAATGATTTTAATTCATCAAGAGATAATTCATAAAGTTTAATTCCATTATTAATACAATGACGAACTATTTTCCCGGTAATTTCATGAGCATTTCTAAAAGGCATACCTTTTTTCACGAGATATTCAGCTATATCTGTTGCTGTCGAAAAGGCATCTCCGGCAGTTTCGTTCATTCTTTTTATATTAAACTTAATCCCGGGGAACATTTCATTCATAACAATCAGGCAAGCTTTTATTGTATCTACTGTATCAAAAACAGGTATCTTATCTTCCTGCATATCCCTGTTATATGCCATTGGTAGGCCTTTCATAATGGTCAACAAAGAAATAAGACTTCCATAAATTTTTCCTGTCTTGCCACGAACAAGCTCTGCAACATCGGGATTTTTCTTTTGTGGCATTATGCTTGAACCAGTTGTGAAAGCATCAGGCATTTCTATGAATTTAAATTCTTCCGATGACCAGATAACCAATTCTTCGGCAAGTCTTGAAAGATGCATCGAGAGTATTGAAGAAATAGAAAGAAATTCGATTGCAAAATCCCTATCTGATACAGAATCTATGCTATTCGAAGTTACAGCATTAAATCCAAGAAGTTTCGCCACATAAAAACGATCAATTGGAAAAGTTGTTCCTGCCAATGCACAAGAGCCTAATGGAAGAATATTTATTCTTTTAAGTGAATCGATGTATCTTTCGACATCTCTTTGGAGCATTTCTACATAAGAAAGCAGATGGTGTGATAAAAGAACAGGTTGTGCCCTTTGCATATGTGTATATCCGGGCATTATGTCAGTTAAATGATTTTCAGCCTTATCAATAATGGATTTCTGAAAAGCTTTTATCAATGAAATAATTTCATGTGTTTCAGCCCTGAGATAAAGTCTTAAATCGAGAGCTATCTGGTCATTTCTTGAACGTGCTGTATGTAATTTTTTACCTGCATCACCGATCATTTCTGTAAGTGCTGCCTCTATGTTCATATGTATATCTTCAAGTTCTTCTTTGAACTTAAAGATGCCTTTTTCAATTTTTTTCGAAATTTCCTCGAGACCTTTTATAATTTTTGATGCATCTTCAGAAGTAATAATACCCTGCTTGGCAAGCATTTTTGCATGAGCAATACTACCTTGAATGTCATGTTTCCATAGACGGTAATCAAAAGATATAGATTCAGTAAAAGATTCAACAACTTTTGAAGTTTTTTGATTAAACCTGCCACCCCAGAGCTTCTTCATCATTTTTCACCTATTCCCATTGTTTTTGCTTCAATTTCCTTAAAAACATCAAAAATAAGCTCTGATGTATTCAACTTAATAGGTCCTTTCATTACATAAGCTGGTATAATATCCTGAATAAATTCGAACCATCCCTCATTCCATGAAATAGCATCATGCAATAAAGATTTTGCATAATTAAGAATTATTTTTGTTAAATCATCAATTGTGAAATATTTTAATTCAATAAGACGCTGGGTGAAAGGTATTTTCATAGTCTGACTCTGAATTAGTGCTGTTTTAATTATAGTAGCATCAAGCTTTGATTCCTTAAGGATAAATTCACCAAGCCTCTCACCTTCTTTGTTTGAAGATACGTAAACAATCTTTCCTTCTTCTATATAGATTTTTTTTTCTGTGCCAAAATTAGAAACGGTAAGAGTCCCGGTTTTTCTGGATAAATCAATCCATTGCAGAATATCAGTCAACGGCATTACTGACAAATCACCACTAATTGAAGCCATCAAATCTCCATTTCTATTAAAAATAATTCTTTATTAATAATAAATGTACTCGATTTTACTGTCAACTCCAATAAGAGAGAGAAAAAAAATATCTTAGCTCTTTGCTTTTTGCTATTCGCTCTTTACAAGCGGGATAAGTAAAGCTTTATTTATTTCTTCAGGTATTCTTTGTGGTTTGCCTTCAGGATTAATACATGCAAGTCGTATAACTGCTTCAACCAAAATTGTTTCGTTTTTCCTGATAATATGTTTTATTTTTATTGTTACTTTTGTTATTTCGATTATATCAGTAATAATTTCAATAATATCACCGAGCTTAGCAGGGTGTTTGTAATGTATTTCTGCATCAACAACTGCAAAAACAAAACCCTTATTGTGATAATCAGAGACATCTATCCCTCTAGAAGCAAGATACTCGGTTCTTGCCCGTTCCATAAATTTCAGATAATTAGCATAATATACTACTCCGCCAGCATCTGTATCTTCATAATAAATTTTTATTTTAAAAGAATTATTCATATTCATAATCTGGTTTTCAATATTATATATGTAGCACCAAGTCCGCCATCACGGTCTTTTGCAGTAGAATATGCGATTACCCATTTGCTGAACTTTCCGTGTAACCACTTAATCAAATATTCTTTTAACACCGGTCCGTTAGGAGATCTTAGTCCTCTGCCATGAATAACTTTGATGCAACAGAGTCTTCTTTTAACAGCATTTTTAAGAAATGCACTTAAAGCTGTTTCAGCTTCATTAACTGTAAGTCCATGAAGGTCAATATAATCCTGTACAGAAAAATAACCTTTATGGAGTTTTTGGGTAATGTCTTTTCGAATATCGGAGTGTACCCACTCTATATATTCGGGGGTATCGGGAAGATTGATCTTTTGATGACCGGAAACTATTTTTTCCAGAGTTTTTATCGTATCATCATTTTTTATTGGAATATGTTTTTTTGTTTGTTGAGTTATATATGGAATTTCTGTAAATTCACTGATTTGTTTGACATTTGCCATAGCTTCATGAAAAATCTCTTCGTCAGATTTTTTAATCTGAGTTTCATGTTCTTGAGTTATTTTGTTTTTGAGAATGAAATTATTTTCCTTGAGCATATCTCCAAGATATTTAAAAGGCATAAACCCCTGAGAAGCCCCCTTTAATTTATTATGTTCTCTATTATTTTTCATATTTTATATTTTTAATTATACCCGATTAGAGAGTAAAACAATTATTAAAAATTACTAAACTTTTGTTGCCAATGATAAGAAGGATTTTCTATCAGAAGAGAGTAAAACTATGCCTTTATGTTCAAAATTATTAATTATAGATTTTATTTCATTAATACTTACTCCTATTGTAGATGAAAGGGCATCTATATCCTGGATATTTTCTGTTGCAGTTATGTATATATGTTTTTCTATACCGCTGAATGTAAAATTTGATTTAATGCCATCACGACATAATGTGATAAATAACTTATCCCCATTCTCATCATAACGCATATAATTATTTTCGCGGTCCTTTTTCTTTATTGTTTCACATGTTTCCCTGATTATCATTGACATTTTATATTGTTCCTCATCATTATTGAAACTATAAGGGAAAGGATAATTTGAATATGAGGACATCGGGAACTCTTCAAATAACAATGCAAATATATTTTTTTTACTTTTAGTTATTTCAAATTTCTCAGGATTATCAAAAACAGGGCAGTCTGCTGGAAGATAAAATTCGCCAGGGAATATTTGTATATTATCATATAAAAGAAGATGTTGAATTGTATACATAACCTTTATATTTTCTATCAGATGCTCTTCTTTCATTCCAGGATAGCATGTAAAAAGATTAAATTGGATTGGTACGCCGAGTTCTGCTGCTGATTTGATTACTTCAACATTTTTAAGAACTGTTACCCCTTTATTCATGAGTTTCAAAAGTCCTTCACTGAATGTCTCTATGCCAATTTGAAAATTCGATACCCATTCCCCGAAATGTAGAATTGCATTTAAAACTTCCCTATCCATTCTCTCAGCCCTGAATTCAGCATAATGAAAAGATAGGTTTTTATTGTTGATAAGTTGAGGTATTGCAATAATTGTTTCCTTTTTCTTGAGAGTGTCTGAATCAAGAATGAAAAAATTGTTTAAATCCCGGGAAATGTTTTTGTAATACCCAAATTCTTCAGAAATTCTTTCTGCTGATTTTGATTGACATTTAATATTGTATGACTCATCAGGACAGAATGTGCATCTTTTCCATGGACAACCTCTTCCAAACTCAATAGGAAGAATTAATTCATTCAAAGGAAGAGGAAAATCATTAAAATCATATGAAGGAAAAGGAAGATATTCCAGTGACAGGTTTGGTTTTATTGGCGAGCTTATTATTTGACCTTCTGCTTTGTAAATCAAATTGCATAAATTATTGTTGCCATTTTCAATATAGTCAAGTAGATTTTCTATTGTTATTTCACATTCAGCGATACCTATATAATCTATACAATCCATGTGTTTAATAAGCTCGAAAGCAAAGTTACCAGAACAATCTTTGCCTCCAAATATTATTGGAATATCAGGGTATAATGATTTAATTTTTTTAGCCATTATCAGTGAGCTACTTAACTGATAATGTGAACAGCTAAATCCAACTAATTTTGTGTTAGGAATGTATGGCATTAATTTGTTGAATTCTGTTTCAATAAAAGAATCAGCTATCTGTCTCATATTTAAGAAATCTGTTAAATTAATATTAATAGAATTGAGTCTTTCGTTAATGAGTTTCTGTGATTTAATAAATTTATCATTGAAAAGTAATGAAGCGAATACGTAATCAAGCCCCATAAATTCAATGCCTGATTGTTCGGTTTGAAAAAGGAATCTTTCCCACATCTTAGGGTCGAATTTCTTAATATAAGGAAGAAAATCAAGATGAAAATGAAAAGTTTTAACTTTTTTGCCTTTTTGAGTTAAAAAAGATTGAATCATGCCTAAATTAATGTTAGGTATGTTTGCGAACCAACGGGAAATAAACCTTGCATATGGCATTGATATGAAAAGGAAGTCCAATTTTAAATTCTCCGAAATAATGTACTTTTTATTTTTTTTGCTTTCTATTATTCTAAATAAATGACGTTAAACAATGAAAGATAAAAAATTAATAAAATCAGGTTATACAAATCCAATAAGGGTATCTTTTCCTGATGATGAGAAACGACATAAATGGTTACAAATGCTTTTAAGTGCCTATTATGTTATTGATAAAGGTATTTCAGAAGCTCTTAAAGAAGAATTTAAAAAAGGGAAAAAACTGGCTTGCACAAAAGGATGTTCCTATTGTTGTAAAACTCATGAAACTATTCCTGTTTATCCTCTGGAGCTTGTAGGTCTTTCATGGTATGTCACAGAGAAAATTAAGGGACATAATAGGGATATTCTTAAGAAGCAATTAAAAATGTATAAACACAGTGACCCCTGTCCCTTTCTTATTGATAGTATTTGTTCAGTACATCCTGTCAGACCTGCTGCTTGTAGGCAGTTTAATGTATTTGGAAGCCAATGCAAAGAAGGCGAAGACCCTTATTACACAAGACGTGAAGATGTACTAAAGCCGATTAAAAAATATATTGACCGAGCTTTTTTTATTATGCTCCCATTCTATGGAATTAACGATGAAAATGAAAGAGTTAGAGTAATAGAAACTGGTGGTGTACATACTATAGTTAAACTTCTGCAGGATCTTAACTGGAAAAGTCTTGCAGAAAAGATGGAAGAATTCGATTCAAAGGTAGGCTAAAAGAATATTAAATATGTAATGGATCTACATTAATCAATAATTTATTTTTTTTATCCTTTTTAAAGGCTTCAAGAAATATATTTGCTGTTTCGTGAAGGCTTTTGCGATCAGAGGATTTAAGAAGCAGGCTGAAATCATTATCTTTTACTGTTGATTTGAATGGCCCTAAAATTTGGATATTTTTATTTGTATTTTTAATAATGTCTTCTATTCTATCGAGGATATTATTACCGGGTTTAAATTTTATTAATATAAGTTTCGAAAAAGGAGGATAATTTAATTCTTTGCGCCTTTTTAGTTCTTCTTTTACAAAAGAAATGTAATCGTATTTTTTTAGGTGTTTGTAAAGATAATTTTGAGGCATCTGTGTCTGAATTAAAACTTCACCATCAGATGATATTTTATCTGCGATTGAAACAAATTCCTGGTAAGCTTTTTCAGAAGCTCTAAAGTCAGGAAAGTTTAAAAAAGCATCTGCATTGAGTATAATTGCCTTTGTAAATTCATCTAAAGTAATAATCTTATTTGTCATTAATTTTGTGCCAACTATTAGTCTTACATCGTCATTTGATATAGAATTTAAAAGGCTCTTCAATACTTTCTTGCCTGCAACTATATCACTATCTATTCTCATAGTCTTAAATCCTGTTGCAGATTCTAAATCTTCCTGAATTCTCTGTGTCCCTGTACCAAGCAGTTGAAGATTAAAACCATTGCATCTACAGCATAGTTCAGGTAGTGGTGACAATGAATAATTACAATATCTGCATTTTAATGCATGGATTTTCTTGTCAACTGTAAGAGGTGTCCCGCAATTTATACATTTTTGAATATATCCACAATCATTACAATGCATAATAGATGCATAACCTTTTTTATTAATTACAAACATTACTTTATTTCCCATATTTATTGAATTCAGAGCAGATTCAATCACTAACTTTGAAATGCCCGGTTTTATCAGATGACTAAATCTTGTATCTACTATTTTGATTTTAGGTCTATTTATATTTATATCTGGTTTAATCAATTTATATTTGCCGGAAATGCAATTATGAAGAGATTCAATAGATGGAGATATTGAAGATAAAAGGACTACTGATTTTTCGTAATAACCTCTCATAACTGCGACATCTCTTACATTATAAAAAGGTATTTTTTCTAATTTATAAGAACTACTATGTTCATGAAGAACCGCAATGAGAGAGACTTTTTTTAATGGTGTAAAAGCAGCATGCCTTGTGCCGATTACTATATCACATTTTCCAGAGAGTATTTTTTCAATTGAAAGAATTTTTTGTATTTTACTAAGTCCGCTATGATATTGACAAACACGTTCGCCAAAGGCTTTTTTAAATAAAGGATAAAGTATTTCGGCAATTGATATTTCAGGACAAAGTATAATTATATTTCTAAAATTTTCTGCTATTTTAAGTGAAAAAGAATATTCTATATCCTTGGAATGTACATGCAATAAATAACTTTGATAAGTTTCTTTTTTAAGTGATTTAAAGAATGAATTCACAATTGGGTTAATATCTGATTCAGTTAACTTTTTATGAAATTCTAATTCTGATATGTTTGATTTATTTTTACTTTTACGGGATGATGAAGATAGTTCAAAAAATTCCTTTGGAAGTATATTTTTTAAAATAGTACCTTGATTAGCCATATAGTATTCAGACATCCATTTTAAAAGTTTAAGCATATTCTTGCTGAAAAGAGGCTCATATCCATGAATTTGTTCAATGTATTTAATATTATCAGAGGGTTGTGTATTAACTATTTCAGTTACAATACCTTTTTTAGAACTGTTCTTAACAGGTGCAGTTACAAGCATTCCGGGTTTTATTAAAGTAAAAACATCTTCCCTACAATTATAGAGAAGTGGTTGAATGTTTTGTGGGAAAACTACACTGAAAAAATTCATATGTAATTCTATCACATTGTTATCAATCTTATCTTTATGTCATAATTTATATTATGAAGAAAACAAGTGTTTTAATTTTAATATTATGTTTTATTATCATTCTTTGCAAGACTACGGACCTTTCAGCTTTTGAACCAAAAATAGATACCTCTAATTCCGAAGTCTATTATTATTTGATTCTCGGATATGATGCTGAGAGGGAAGGTAAATGGGAAAAAGCTATTGATTATTATAATAAAGCTCTAAGCTACGATACAACGTCTTCTCATATAAAAATGTTATTAAGCTCTGTTCTTCTAAGAACAGGAGATATAGAAGAAGCTATTTTACTTGCGGAAGATATTCTTAGAGACGATCCTAAATATGTTCCTGCTCTTATGTTTCTTGGTGAATTGTATAATAGTCAGAAAAAAACTGTTGATGCCATTACAGTATATAAAAAAGTTTTAAGAATACAACCTGATAATCAGGAAGCTTCTCTTTTTCTAAGTCTTCTTTACGCATCCCGGAAAGAATATAATGAAGCTGTTGAAATACTTGAAAAACTTGTTAAATCCTCACCCGATAATCTGATGGCAATTTATTATCTAGGGATTCTTTTAAATGAAAAAGGAGATATGGATGAAGCTATAAGATATTTCAATATGGCTTTGGAGCAAAGACCTAATTTTGACGCCGCTTATTATAATCTTGGTTTAATATTTGAACAAAAAGGTGAAACTGAAAAGGCAATAGAAAATTATAATAAGGCTATTTCATTCAATCCACACAATCTTCAGGCAAGAGAACGTCTTGGACAGATATATTTCAAACAAAAAGATACCGAAAAGGCAATTGAACAATATGAAGAAATAAGCAATCAAATTCCAATTAATATTGATATTCATATAAATCTCGGTGTTCTATACTTCGAGGATAAACAATATGACAAAGCCATAGAAGAATTTAGAATAGTTCTTCAGGATAAACCCGAAAATGTTTCAATAAGATATTATCTTGCTATTGCTCTTGAGGAAATGGAAAGATACAACGAAGCTATTTCTGAACTCAGAAGAATAATACAGACAGACCCAAAACATCTTGGAGCATTTTTACATCTTGGATTTATCTACAATAAAACAGATAAAGAAGATGAAGCAATAAAAGTTTATCAGGAGATTCTGGATTTTGAAAAAGAAAAACCTGAAATTTATTTATATTTATCTTCTTCATATATTAAAAAGAAAGATTATCAAAAAGCCGAGGAAGTTATCAGGAAAGCTCTGGAGAAATTTGATAATGATGATGATCTGTATTTTAATCTTGCCGTTGTGATGGAAAAAACAAACAGGTTTGATGATATGGTTAAATACCTGAAAAAGACTATTGAGCTAAACCCGGAACATGCTGAAGCACTGAATTATATGGGATATAGCTATGCTGAGAGAGGTATAAATCTTGAAGAAGCACTTACACTTGTGAAAAAAGCTCTTGAGATAAAACCAGGAAGCGGGTATATTCTTGATAGTCTTGGCTGGATATATTTTAAACTCGGCAGGAAAGAAGAAGCGCTTGAGCTTCTTCTTAAGGCAGCAGAACTTACAAAAAATGATGCTGTTATAATGGAACATATTGGAGATATCTATATTGCCTTCGGAAATAAAGAAAAAGCGATTGAGTATTACATGAAGTCACTTAAGTCAGAAACAGAAAACGAAGATGAGGGCTTAAAAGACAGGGTAAGCAAGAAAATTGAAAGTATAAAAAATGAATAAGGTTCTTCTCCAAAAAATTCCTAAATAAGTAGACAAACTGTTACTTTGATGGCAGAAAGAATTATAACTGTTATTCAAGCTGTTTGAGCCATTCAAACAGTTTTAGAAAATTTTTTGCAACATCTAAGTTTTTTAATAAGAATTTGGAAATAAATAAAAACATAAGTAAATTATGCTCATATTAAAAGCCCCTGCAAAGATTAACTGGTTTCTCAAAATTACAGGCAAGAGAGAAGATGGTTATCATTCTTTGATTACACTTATGCAGTGCATATCTCTTTACGATATTTTGAGATTTGAACTATCTGAAAAGATTGAGATTATTTCAGACTTGAATATTCCGTTTGAAGAAAATCATATTTATAAGGCAGCGATGCTTTTGAAGGAGACATATTCAATTAGAAATGGTGTAAGGATTTTTTTAGAAAAAAATATACCAATGTCTGCAGGTCTTGGCGGTGGAAGTAGTAATGCTGCTTATACTCTAATTGGCTTAAACAAATTATGGAGTATTGGTGTTAGAAATAAAGAATTAATGGATTTGTCTTTTAAACTCGGCTCTGATGTGCCCTTTTTTTTAGCTGGAAAGGTAGCCTTAGTTGCTGGCTATGGAGAAGAAGTTACACCAATTCGGATAAGAAAACCTTTAGTATTGCTTGTTGTTAAACCATCTATATCTATTTCGACAGCATGGGCTTATTCTGCTTTTGATAAAAATATGAAGTTGACAAAAAAAGATATTGATATTAAACTGTTAATTCAGGCTTTGAATGATAATGATTTTGCTAAATTAGCAACTTTAGCTAATAATGAACTTGAACCAGCTGTCATTTCAAGCTATCCAGTTATAAAGGAACTGAAAGAAAAATTAATTAAATTAGGTGCGCTTTTTTCATCTATGACTGGTAGTGGTTCTGCTGTGTATGGAGTTTTTCATAATATTGAAATGGCGGAAAAAGCTTCTGAAAAATTTAATTCAGAGTGGTGTAAAATTGTTGAAACTCTGGTTTGAAAAATCAGAGGAAGAAATTGAAACTAAATAGTAAAAACTATTTATCTTTACAATTTGTATTTTGATTTTTGTGTTGTGAAGGAATTGGGGCGTCGACAAACGGCAAGTCAGGAGACTTTGGATCTCCCATCTGGAGGTTCGAATCCTCCCGCCCCAGCCAGACCGAATTTGTATAACAAAATCGGTAGTAATCAGTTAAAAGTTATGAGATAAATAAAAACTGATAAGATATTTTTTTATTTTTAACTTTAAACTTTTTAGGAGATGGAATGCCAGAGGGAATAAAGTTTTTTACAGGGAACGCACACAAAGAACTTGCTAAGGAAATTTCAACTTACCTTAATATACCAGTGTCCGATGCTACGGTAACGGAATTCAGCGATGGAGAGATAAGTGTTCATATCAATGAAAATGTCAGAGGTTCTGACGTATTTGTACTTCAGCCAACATGTATGCCGGTTAATAAAAATCTGATGGAGATTTTATTAATGGTTGATGCTCTAAAAAGAGCGTCTGCAAGAAGGATAACAGCAGTAATACCATATTACGGATATGCAAGACAGGACAGAAAAGTGCAGCCTCGTGTTCCTATTTCAGCAAAGCTTGTTGCTGATCTTATTACAGCTGCCGGAACAAGCAGAATTCTTACAATGGATCTTCATGCAGCTCAAATACAGGGTTTTTTCAATATCCCTGTTGATAACCTTTATGCAGCTCCGGTTTTATTTGAATATGTCAGAAAAAAATATAACACTAATAATTTAATAATAGTATCCCCTGATGCTGGCGGTGTTGAGAGAGCAAGAGCTTTTGCAAAGAAACTGGAGTGTTCAATTGCAATTATAGATAAAAGGCGTGAGGCAGCAAATGTTTCTCAGATTATGAATGTAATTGGTGATGTGAAAGATAAAGATACGATAATACTTGATGATATGGTTGACACTGGAGGGACGACAATTCAGGCAGCTACAGCTCTTGTTGAAAAAGGCGCTAAGAGTGTTGTCGCTGCGTGTACCCATGCTGTTCTTTCGGGGAATGCAGTTGATAAAGTTAATGATTCCATATTGCAGGAACTTATAGTCACAAACACAATACCAATGAATAGCAAGACTGAAAAATGTAAAAAACTAACTGTGCTAAGCATAGCTCCACTTATCGGTGAAGCGATAAAAAGAATACACGAAGAAACATCAATAAGTTCGCTTTTTGTATAAAGGAGGATAAAAATTATGGAGACAATTACAATTAACGTTGATAAGAGAGATATAAAAGGGAAAGGCGCTGCAAGGTCTCTCAGAAGAAGTAACATGATACCTGCTGTAATTTATAGGGGTGGAGATTCAATGCCTATAAAAATTCCAAAGGCAGAGATTACTAAGTTCATAAATACTACTGCTGGTGAGCAGGTTATGGTAAAACTTCAGTTTTCAGACGGAGAAAATAAATTTGCTCTAATGAAAGATTTCCAGGTTGATCCTGTTAAGAGAGATTTGTTACATGCTGATTTTTTTGAAGTCTCTCTCACTGAGAAAGTTAGAGTAATTGTACATGTTACTACAGTTGGAGAACCCATAGGTGTAAAAAGAGATGGTGGAGTTTTACAGCATGTTCTAAGAGAAATCGAAGTTGAATGTTTGCCTGATAAAATACCAGGCCATATTAAAGTTGATATATCAAATCTTGGAATCGGACAATCTTTCCATGTTTCGGATATAAAACTCGGAGAAGAAATAAAAATACTTACAGACCCTGACGGAGTTATTGCAAACGTTGTTGCGCCTGTAACAGAAGAAGTTGCTAAACCAGAGGAAGTTGCTGCTGCAGAGACAACTGCTGAACCAGAGGTAATTAAGAAAGGTAAGAAAGAGGAAGCAGAGGAAGAGAAAAAATAATATATTATGTAGGGGCAAGTTTGATACTTGTCCCTACGGTAATTATATATGTGGCTGATTGCAGGTCTTGGAAATCCGGGGAGAAAATATTCGAAAACCCGCCATAATATCGGGTTTATGGTCCTTGATGAAGTCGCCCATAGATACAATATAGAATTCACTGACAAAAAAGAATATCGTATCGGGAAAGGGTTTATTGAAGATAAACAAATTCTGCTTGTTGCACCACTCCTTTATATGAACCTTAGCGGCATTGCTATTAATAATGTTTTAAAAAAATATACTATCCAAACTCAAAACCTGATTGTGGTTTATGATGATCTTGATATGGAAACTGGTAAAATCAGAATTAGAAAAACAGGTTCATCCGGAGGGCATAAAGGTGTCGAGTCAATAATAAGCAATCTTGGCTCAAAGGATTTTATAAGAGTTAAGATAGGTATTGGAAGAGAGCCAGGAGTTCCTGCTGAAAAATATGTTCTCTCAAAATTTAATAAAGATGAAATAACAATAATAAAAGATTCTATTAATACAGTAGTAGATGCAATTGTAACGATAATCAATGAAGGTGTTGATAAAGCAATGAACTTCTACAATTGATAAGGTGACAGAATGAAAGATATGTTGGGAAGAGAAGAACTTATTTCTGTTGAAAAAGCTTTGAATCTTTTATTTCAATATACACCTTTCAAAAAGCCAGAAACAAAAAAAGTTTCTCTCGAAAAAGCATATAGTTCAGTAATTTCTAAAGATATTGTATCCCCGGAAAATCTTCCTTCTTTCAACAGATCAACTGTTGATGGTTTTGCTGTAAATGCAAAAGATACTTTTGGAGCTACAGAGAGTATGCCTGCTTACCTGAATATTGTTGCTGAGATATTGATGGGAGAAGAACCGAACTTTGTTTTAAAAAAAGGTGAGGTTGCAAAGATTTCTACAGGTGGGATGTTGCCTTCAGGTGCTAATTCTGTAGTAATGTTTGAACATACTCAATGTATAGATGAAAAAACACTTGAAATTTTGAAACCTGTTTCACCCGGAGAAAATGTTATACAGATAGGAGAGGATGCAAAAAGTGGAGGAGTAATTTTTAAGGCAGGACATAGATTGAGGCCACAAGATATTGGAGCACTTGCTGGAATAGGATTATCAGAGGTTGAAGTTTATGAAAAACCTATTGTCTCAATAATTTCGACTGGTGACGAAATAGTTCCTGCTGGAATGCCTATAAAACCAGGACAGGTAAGAGATATAAATACTTATACACTTTCATGCTTAATCGAAGAATCGGGTGGCGTTCCTTTAAAAAAAGGAATATTCAAAGACAATTATGAACAGATTTATCAGGTTCTTAAGGAATGTATTAAAGAATCTTCAATGGTACTTATTTCCGGGGGAAGTTCGGTTGGAACAAAAGATATAACAGAAAAAGTTATTAATGATATTGGAAAGCCAGGGGTGCTTTTTCATGGAGTATCACTGAAGCCCGGTAAACCTACAATAGGTGGAATAATAGATAATGTGCCTGTTTTAGGACTTCCCGGACATCCTGGCGCTGTTGTAATATGTTTTGATGTATTTGTTGAGCCTTTGATTGCAGAAATTTTAGGAATCAGAAAAGAAGAACTTTTCAAAAGAAATAAAATCATAAAAGCAAAAATCAGCCGTAATATCTCTTCAAGTCCTGGAAGAGAAGAACATATTGCAGTTAAACTTGAAGAAATTAACGGGGAATTATATGCTGTCCCATTACTTGCAAAATCCGGGATTATTACCACGTTAACTCAAGCCCATGGGACGGTGATTATACCTGTCTCTAAAACAGGAATAATTAAGGATGAAGTTGTTGATGTCAAGCTTTTTTAGGTATCTAAATGTATTCTGAAAATCATATAGAAGTTAAATACTATATCAAAACCCGAATTGAACTTGAAAAAGCAGCTGATACTATAGCTGCACTTCAATCAATAGGCGTATGGTCAGGAATTGGAGAACGCTTTAAATCAACTTTGTATAAATATGCAGCTAAAGTAATTGAAGTCTTAAATATTGAAAAAGGACAGGAATCTTCGGGTTTTATTAAGATTGCATTTCCTTATGTGAATTTTGGTTTTAATATCCCGAATCTTCTAAGTACTGTTGCTGGTGAATTATATGAAATGAATATTTTCAGTTCAATAAAATTGCTTGATATTGAATTCCCTCCTTCATACTTGAGTAATTTCACCGGCCCTAAATTTGGTATTAAAGGGTGCAGAGATATTTTAGGAATTTTTGGAAGGCCAATAATTGGTGCTATTATAAAACCATGTGTTGGACTTTCAGCAAAAGAATTAGCAGAACTTGCTTATGAAGGATTTTCTGGCGGTGTTGATTTTATAAAGGACGATGAATTGCTTACGGATGCTTCTTATAATACTGTTTCTGAAAGAGTAAAAAAAGTAACGGAAAAAATAAAACAGGTTGAAGATGAAACAGGCGAGAAAAAAATGTATGCCTTTAATATAACAGGAAGACTTGATAGGCTTAGAGAACTTCATGATGCTGTTGTTAAAAATGGTGGAAAATGTATAATGATTAATGCAGCAGCAGTAGGATTAGAAGCTATGCGGGAACTTGTGGAATATTCAGAATTGCCAATTCATTGCCACAGAGTTTTTTCTGCGGTATTAGTCAGAAATAATCTTTTTAGTGTCAGTTTCCCTTTGCTTACAAAACTTTTTAGACTGTGCGGGGCAGATCAAATTCATTGCGGTGCTATACAGGGAAAGCTTTTTGAAAATGACGATGAAGTACTTTTAAATATGAATGAATGTACAAAAGAATTTTATAATATAAAACCTGCGATTCCTATAAGTTCAGGTGGACAATGGGCTGGTAAGGCGCCTGTTAATGCGCATAAAATCGGACATTATGATTTTCTTCACCTTGCAGGTTCAGGAATTTATTCCCATCCTGATGGACCTTTTGCTGGAGCAAGAAGTATGAAACAGGCATGGGATGCTGTTTTGAAAGGGATTACTTTAGAAGAATATGCTAAAGAACACGATGAATTAAAAAAAGCAATTGAGTTTTTTGGAAATTAAAAAGGAAGATGAAACTAATATCTAAAAACAATCTGTTAGGAATTTTTTAAAAGTGAACTGTTTACGAATTAAAAGTGAACACCCATAATTGTTCTTTA
>DYFC01000032.1 GCA_020725385.1 Nitrospira japonica
ACGTACACTAAGGTATCGAAAAATAAATTTTTTCGCAACATCTGCATTACTTCAAATGAATTTTTCGGGTTAACCTATTTCTTTTATAGCATCTTCTATTCTTTTAATAGTTTTTTCTTTACCAAGAATATTTATTACTTCAAAAATCCCGGGGCTTTCGGACTTTCCTGTTAGTGCTACCCTGACAGGTTGTGCAATACTTCCCAGCTTTACATTATATTTTTCAGAAATTGATTTAAATATATTCTCCAGAACTTGAATTGAAAAATCCTCTGTATTTTCGAGGGTTTCTTTTGTATCTTCTAAAAACTTAAGGTTTTCAGGTTTTAAAAATTTGGATTTTGCTTTTGGATTGTATTCAACTTTTTCTGTTATATAAAAATTCAGGGATTCAGCAAGTTCATCGAGTGTCTTGACTCTCTCCTGCAAAGTGACAACCGCTTTTGAAAGCCATTTTTTATCAATATCTTCCTCTTTCTTTATTATTTCTTTCTTTAGTAAAAAAGGAATAACAAGTTCAACAAGTGTATCAGGAGATGTCTTCATTATATATTGACTATTAAGCCAAAGAAGTTTTTCAGGATTAAATACAGCAGAGGCTTTCCCAACATGTTCAAATGAAAAATATTCAATAAGCTCTTCTCTTGAGAAAATTTCCTGATCTCCATAGGACCATCCAAGTCTTACAAGATAATTAGACAATGCTTCGGGAAGATAACCCATATCTCTGTATGCTATAACTGAAGTAGCTCCGTGCCTTTTGCTCAGCCTTGTTTTATCAGAGCCAAGAATCATTGGAAGATGTGCAAAAACAGGTGTCTTATAACCAAGCGCATCGTAAATATGAATCTGTTTGGGAGTGTTATTGAGATGATCATCACCTCTAATAACATGTGTAATACCCATATCTACATCATCAACAACAACAGTAAAATTATATGTTGGTGTGCCATCCGAGCGCATTATAATAAGGTCATCAAGCTGGGAATTTTCAAAGCTAACCTCTCCTTTAACCATATCTTTTACAACAATAGTTCCTTCCTGAGGCATCTTAAACCGTATCGCCGGTTTTTTGTCAGATATAGGTTTATTTAAACCAAGACATCTACGATCATATTTTGGAGATTTTCCTTCAGAAATAGCCTTTTTACGCCTATCTTCAAGTTCTTCAGGAGAACAGTAACAATAATAAGCTTTTCCTTCTGAGACAAGTTTTTCGGCGTATTTTCTGTAAATCTCGAATCTGTCAGTCTGTCTGAAAGGTCCTTCATCCCAGTCAAGCTTTAGCCATTTCATTCCTTCCATGATTGAATCAATATATTCTTCGGTAGAACGGCTTCTGTCAGTATCTTCAATCCTGAGGATGAAAACACCTTTATTATGTCTTGCGAAAAGCCAGTTAAAAAGCGCTGTCCTTGCACCACCGATATGCAAATGCCCGGTTGGACTTGGAGCAAAACGAACTCTAACCATTAAATCTTCTCCTTTTTAATCCCTTGCCTTTTTTATATCTATTTTTAAGACTTTTTTTGTATTTTCATCTATTCTAAATCTCTCATCACTTCTATGCCCGACTACCCAGACAATATCTTCTCCGCTTGTTAATATAGGTATCCTGTCTCTTTCATCTCTCGGTATTTTTAAATCAACAAAAAAATTCTGAATCTTCTTTCTCTTGCCAAAACCGGATGGATAAAAAAAGTCGCCATTTTTTCTTGGTCTAATCATTAATGGCATTTTCAATCTATCCAGATCAAAGAGTCCAAAAGAAATGCCTTCTCCGAATTTATTGATACTGTCTGCTTCTTCTTTAGTAATTATTAAAGATTTTAATAAAATACCCGATTCTTTAAGATGCGTTTCACCTGGTATTTCTGCTTTATAAATGCCGAGCGCAACAGGAACTTCAGAAGTAAGTAAAAGAGTTGAATAATCTTTTATTACCCTTATACCTTTTGGAAGATATATTCTATCACCTGTTTTACCATTCTTTACGAGCTCTATAATGTCTTCTATATGAAGAAAACTTATTCCTCGCAATCCTTTTGTTTCATCAATAGCCCGCCTCAGTACTCTTCTCATAATCACTTTATCCATTACTTCAAAAGGCGCAAGAAAAAGCTCGATCCGCTCGTTTGTTTTTCTGCTTATCATTTTCATAAGAGATTTCGTGACAATTATCTCAAAGTATCTTTCTTCATCTCTAAATAAGGCAGCAGTTCTTGAAAGCACTGTTGTTATATCAGGGTTTATATTTTTCAAAAGAGGCATCAAAGTCAGCCTTATCCTATTTCTTAAATAATCTTTCTTCATATTTGAAGAATCTGTTATGTAGTCAATCTTATTTTGCTCAAGAAACTCTTCTATTTCTTTGCGTTCAATTTCTATTAATGGTCTTATAAAATGTTTGCGGACAGGAGGAATACCAGATAATCCTGTTGTTCCTGATCCCCTAAAAAGCCTCATTAAAAGTGTTTCTGCCTGATCATCAGCAGTATGGGCAAGTGCTATCCTGTCAGCCTTGATTTCCCATGCCTTTTCTTCATATGCAAAATAGCGAAGCTGTCTTGCTGCTTCCTGAATATTTAAGTTTTGTTCTTTTGCAAAATTTTTAACATCAACGGATTTTGTGAAAAATTGCGCCGAGAGTTTATTGCAGAGGTTTTTGCAAAATTCTATTTCAGATGGAGTTTCATCCGGCCGTAACATATGGTCAACATAAATAGCAAAAAGTGTAAATCTAAATTTATCCCTTAAGTGGTCAAATATATGAAGCAAAGATACTGAATCAGCACCTCCTGAGAGGCCGAGCAAAATCTTCTCGCCTCCCAAAAACATTTCATATTTTTTATTTGTAGCAAGAACGCTATTTAAAATTTTATCCGGTATCATTTGACTTAAGAATCTTCTTGAATTTTTTTCATATATTCTTCCCATTCAAAGGGAAGAAGGTATTTCTTTTTGTTATTGCATTCCTTACATGCTGTAACTACGTTGCCTTTTGTTGTCTTCCCGCCTCTTATGAGAGGCACAAGATGGTCCATTGTTAATTCAGATGGAGAGTATTTTCTGCCGCAATAGTAGCAAGTACCTTTAGAAAGTTTTTTTTTCCACCAGCTTGTTTTTCTCAGTTCACGGGCTTTTAGTTTTTCCCTTTTTATTTCTTCTTCTGTAACTTCAGTAACAAACTCTTCCATTTAAAACATTTTGCCGAGATTCCCGAGACCTGGTAACTGAAGGCCGCCTGTTAGTTTTGACATCTCAGAATTAACCATTTCCTGGGCACGTCTTAACGCTTCATTAACAGCTGCTATTATAAGGTCCTGAAGCATTTCGACATCATCAGGATTTACTACCTCTTTTTCGATTTTTATTGAGACAATTTCCATTGCACCGCTTGCAACAACAGTAACCATACCACCGCCTGCTGTTGCTTCAACAGTCTTTTTCTTTGCCTCTTCCTGAATCTCAGCCATCTTTGTCTGGAGTTTCTGTGCTTCACGCATAATATCTCCGAGCATCTTTTTGGACATATTTCCTCCCTCTATAGAAAAATTCAGATTGAACTTTCCTGTTTTTCAACAGGCTTTATATCAACAATCCTGCCGTTAAATAGCTCAAGCATGTCCTTAATAAAAGGGTCTGCCATTATTTCTTCTTTAAGCTCTTTTTTATTTGTTCTTTTTTTGTCCTCTACAATTTTTACTGCTATCTTAACTTTTGTGCCAATTTCATCGGAAAAAATTTCTTCCAGCATGGTCGAATTCTTTTTTATTGAATCCTCAAAAACTGAATAACATTCATCAAGGGTAATATTAAGAATATTTTCCTTGAGACTGTAATTTGCCTTTGAGAGTTTTGATGCCATAGGAGGTTCCATCTTTTTTAAAGCTCTTTGCCATATTTCTTCATTCAACAAAGCATCTTGTGAAGAATGTTGCTTATTTTCTATCTGTACCGCATGAGGCACTGAATTAGTTGGTTCGAAGCCACTATCAGGTTCTTCTATCTTAATTCCTTTCGCACTAATACCCTGTTCATTAAATTGAACATATTTATCAATGTGTTCAATTATCTCTTTTACTGGCTTCATAGTATTTAAAAAGCTTGCCTTTAAAAGAGCCATCTCAAAAGCAAGACGCGGGGAAGATGAATTTCTTATATCAATTTCTGAATCGAGCAATTCATTCATTATCAAAGTAAGTTGCTCTTCAGAAGTTTTGTGTAAAATTTCCTTTATAGATAAAATATCTTCGCCTGCTAATTCAAGAATTTTAGTTGGTTCTTTAACAACACTCGAAACGAGAAGATTACGGAAAAAGAAAATCAACTCTTTAATAAAAGACCTGAAATCTATGCCTTTGTCAACAAGTTCAGATGTTAGTCTGAATATTTCTTCTCTATTGCCTTCAATTATAGCGTTAGAAAAACCGGATAAAATATTAAATTCTGTAATACCGAGAAGATCCCGTACATCAGATTCATTAATATCGGTAGAAAAAGATGAGACCTGATCCAGAATGGTTAGAGCATCACGCATACTGCCGTCGGCAGTTCTTGCTATAATTTCCAATGCTTGTTCTGATATATTTAATCCTTCTGAGCTGGTTATCTTCTTTAGTCTCTCAAGAATTTTTAACAATGATATTCTTCTGAATGGAAGGTGCTGGCACCTTGATAGAACTGTAGCAGGTATTTTACGTGGCGCTGTTGTTGCAAGAACAAATATCACATGTGGAGGCGGTTCCTCAAGTGTTTTCAGAAGGGCATTAAATGCAGCATCCGAGAGCATATGTGTCTCATCAATAATATAGACCTTATATCTGCCGCCAGAAGGAACATATTTAACTCTCTCCCTTAAATCACGGATGTCATTGACACTATTATTTGATGCTCCATCAATTTCCATTACATCAACAGAGGACCCCTCTGTTATTGATTTACAAAAAGAACATTTATCACAAGGCTCTGGTGTCGGTCCATTAACACAATTCAGGGCTTTAGCAAATATTCTTGCAGAGGAGGTCTTGCCAACTCCTCTTGGACCTGAAAAAAGGTAGGCATGAGCGATTCTACCCTGCTCTATAGAATTTTTTAGAATTTTAGTAATAGTTTCCTGACCGGTCAAGTCATCAAAACTCTGCGGTCTCCATTTTCTTGCAAGAACGAGATAACTCAAGTTTGTTTCCCTCCAGCCTGGGAACGACTACCTCCGGCACCCAGAAAAAACGCTTACCGCTGCTTCCTTCCGGACCTGACGGGGTTCACATCCTTCTGCTGCGAAGGGCCGTACCCAGGCTGCAGAAAAACAAACTGGCGGAGAGAGTGGGATTTGAACCCACGGTGCGGGTTTAGCGCACACACGATTTCCAGTCGTGCTCCTTCGGCCTCTCGGACATCTCTCCTTTCGCCCGATAATTATATAAGAATAAAAACGAAGGTCAACTATTAAGATTAAATTGAAACAGGTTATAAAATCAAGGTAGTTTATGACAAAAGTAAGAACCTTTCGGCTATTATCAATGAACCGGATAACCCGAAAATGTAGTTGGGATAATAAAGATGTTGTGAAAAAATTATTTTTCATACTTAGTTTATTTTATAAGCTGGCAATTATGAATGGACTTTAATAACAACAGGACTGCAATTGTCTTAGATCATCTATTATAAAATCAGCACTTGATAATTCATATCTTTCCCTGAATCCATAAGTAACTGCAACTGTTTTAATGCCTGCTTTTTTTCCTGCTTCAATATCAAAAATACTATCACCTATAATCATTGCTTGTTCGGGTTTTATTTTCATCTTTTCGAGGACATAGAGAATTGGTACCGGAGATGGTTTAGGTTCAGGGGCTGTATCACTCCCAACAATAATATCAAAATACTTTATTAAATCTAAAATTTTTAAAATCTTTATGGATAGCTTTTCTCTTTTATTAGAGACAACTGCTTTTTTACAATTTCCAAGCATATTAAGAGCTTCTTTTACCCCCGGGTACACAAATGAATAGTCAACGGGATGTTCTAAATAATATTGAACAAATCTCCCGACTATTTGATTAACCAGGGCTGGATTATTTTTACCTATAATTTTTTCGATAAGTCTTGTAATTCCTTCACCCACGATTTTTTTTGTTTTTTCAACAGTCAATTCTTCGTAACCATAGTCTTTTAAGGCAAAGTTAAGAGCATTGGTAATGTCTCTACTTGTATCCACAAGTGTTCCATCAAGATCGAATATAAGCAACTTTAATGACATTTGAAATTATACCATAGAAGATTTACAAACATATGATGTAAATGCTATTTTTATAAATAATGAAATATCTAAAGTACTATATTATTGTCTTAATAATTCTTATTCCTCTTACACCTGAAGTTTCCGGCTTTGATGGCCGGTTAAAGACTGTAGAGGCAGATCCCCGTGATATTTCAGGCAATTTCACTTTAATTGCCTATGGTGGAAGATATGCCGATGATATTGAGACCGTTGCTTTTTTGGATAAAGAAGGTGATGGATACACTCTAATACCTTATGCTCCGGATTTTGATTTTAGAATCAAAAAGGGGTTATCAGGAGAAGAAGCATTTAAGGAATCGAAAAATTTTGTCTCATTTCATCCTGCTTTCTGGCGTTTGCAAATAAGAAGGATTATTAGCATAAATGGTGAAACTATAGGATACGAGATAAAACCTTTATATTTGCCCTTTTATTTTGGATTCAGTGATATTATTGATATTTATTACTGGCTTAAAAAAGAAGGTGAAGTAAAAGTTATGATTAAACTTTTACCTGCGATAGAGAGAATGAAGTATCATGGTGGGAATGGATTTACGTCAGGCAGCGGAGGGGATTAAAAACCTCGAAAGAAAAGTTCTGCAAGGGAATGATTTATCTGGTGAAGAAGCAAACTTCATTGCCTCAATCCCCGATGATGAGATTTTTACACTTATTGCTTCGGCAAATAATATAAGGATCCGCTTCCGTAAAAATAATGTAAGTTTCTGCTCTATCATTAATGCAAAATCCGGCCTATGTTCGGAAGATTGTGCTTATTGTGCTCAATCTTCAAGAAGTAAAGCTAAAATAGCGATCTACCCGTTATTGAATAAAGCCACAATAATTGAAAAGGCTTTGGAACTATATAAATCAGGGGCGAGGCGATTTTCTATAGTGACAAGCGGACGTTCTTTAAGCCCGAAGAATCTACTGGAGATTGCAGAAATTATCCCGGATATAAAAAAAATTGGACTTATACCATGTGCGAGTCTCGGTTTTTTATCAGAAGAGAATTTGAAATTTCTTAAGAAGGCAGGACTTGAACGTTATCATCACAATCTTGAAACTTCAGAGGCTTTTTTTCAGAAGATTTGTACCACCCATAGTTACAAGGAAAAGTTTGAAACTATTCGTGCTGCGTTTTCCGCGGGACTATCTGTCTGCTCCGGAGGGATTTTTGGAATGGGCGAGACATGGAATGACAGAATAGAGATGGCTTTTACCTTAAAAAGTCTTGATGTTGATTCTATCCCTTTAAATTTCCTGATCCCGATTAAAGGAACACCATTGGAAGAAAGGAAACTTTTACATCCATTTGAAGCATTGAAAATCATAAGCTTATACAGGTTTATTCTGCCGGAAAAAGAAATCAGGGTATGCGGGGGAAGACTGCAGGTACTTTCCGAATTCAGCTCTCTTGTATTTGCTGCCGGCGCTGATGGCATAATTACTGGAAATTATTTAACAACTCCCGGAAAAAAGCCGGATGAAGACTTAAATCTTATACGCTTATACGGGTTGAATTTATACTGATTAAGTGTTCTAAGAATGCTGCATAAAGCCTCGGCAGAGTTCTCTTGCGGTGGGTAGCTATATAGAATTTACGTTTCATTTTAATATCAGAAAGTTTTATCTCCTCAAGTGTACCGTGAGTAAGTTCTTCGGAAACAGAAAACTTTGACAATATTGCAACTCCGAGCCCTGCTTTTACAGCCTGTTTTATTGAATCTGTTGAACCAAATAGCCCGGCTATCCTAATATCATCCAGGGAGATTTCTTTTTCAGTAAAGAATTTTTCAGTAACCTTACGTGTACCAGAACCATCTTCGCGTAAAACCATAGGATATTGAACCAATTCTTTCAGAGTGAGAAATTTCTTTTTAACAAAATCCGGAGCAGAGACTGCTATTAGCTCATCTTCAACAAAAGGTGTGTATCTGATATTCTCATTGCCAAGTTTGGCTCCAACGATACCCATTAGAAGATCATGTCCGGATATTTTTTCTGAAATTTCCATTGAATCAGAAATAATTATCTGAAAAGAAATTCCCGGGTGATGTTTCTTGAAGCCGGCCATAATACCCGGAATTAAATATACACCGGGAATAGAACTCGCTCCAATAAGTAAGTTGCCAGCGATCTCTTTTTTTATGTTTGCTATTGCTTCTTTAATGTTTGTAATTTTTTCTATCAATTCTGTTGATAAATTATATAAAACCTCTGCTTCCTTTGTAGGGATTATATACCTGCCGAGCCTATCGAATAAGTTGCATCCCAATTCGTCCTCGAGTGCCTTAATATGATTGCTAATAGTAGGCTGGGTCAAATAAAGCTCTTCGGATGCTTTGGAAAAACTCTTATTCTTAAAAACTGAAGCAAATACCTTTAAATGATGTATATCCATAAATAAATTTTAACATATATAATTCTTTAAAAAAACCTTTTGTATCCGATCCTGTGGAGTTCAGGTTTGGCAATCAGGAGAATTTTAAACAGGGGGATATGATAGGTGAGAATACGGAAATGCCGGATGGACTTACATATACTGTCAGGAAATAATAATTGAATTAGAATTATGAAAATACCATAATATTAAAATGGCTGAGTTAAAAGAAAAAATTGGCAAGATTCTAAAAACAAGCATTAAAGCTTCAGGTGCTGCTGCACGCATAGCCGCCGGGATTGGCGCTACTGTTTTGGCTTTTTTTGCCTTTAAAAAAACTAAGTCCAAAAGGTAGAAATATGAAGCTTTCTTTTAAGAATTTTTCGATAGATTTTTCCCGGAGAACTTGCATAATGGGAGTTTTGAATGTTACTCCTGATTCTTTTTCGGATGGTGGTTTGTATTTTGAAAAATCCATTGCCATTGAACGTGCAAAAGAGATGGTTGAAGATGGTGCTGATATAATTGATATTGGCGGAGAATCCACAAGACCAGGAGCAGAACCCGTAAGTCTTGATGAAGAATTGAATCGCACGATTCCTGTAATAGAAACCCTTTCAAAAGAGATAAAAGTTCCTATATCAATAGATACATATAAATCTATAGTAGCTGAAAAAGCTATTAATGCAGGAGCATCTATTGTAAATGATATTAGCGGATTGAGATTTGATCCTGAAATGGCAGAAGTAATAGCAAAACATAAAGTGCCTGTTGTAATAATGCACATAAAAGGCACACCAAGAAATATGCAAAAAGAACCTTTTTATGAAAATCTTATTATTGAAATAAAGAATTATCTCGAGGATAGTATTAATATTGCCCTGAGTGCAGGAATTGAAAAAGATAAAATTATAATCGATCCGGGTATAGGTTTCGGGAAAACATTTGAGCATAATCTTGAGATAATTCATAAACTGTCAGAGTTCACAATTTTTGGAAGACCTATATTAATCGGTCTTTCAAGAAAAGCTTTCATCGGTAAGATTCTGAATAATGCACTTCCCCGGGAAAGAGTTGAAGGGACTGCAGCAGCAGTTGCAATCTCCATAATGAACGGGGCTAATATTATCAGAGTTCATGATGTTAAACAGATGGCAATGGTCGCAAAAGTTGCAGATGCAATTAAAAGAATAAAGATTGAGTAACAATGAAACTATTACTTTTTTATGCTCATTCATGGTGGTACAAAACAGCTTCTAAAAGTCTTCAATATATGCCGGATATTGAGAAAGAAGAGCATATAGAAAAAACAGCCGTGATTTTCTTACATGCTGAACTTGAAGACGAAAAGAAAGATAAAGGCCTTCTTGAGAAGCTTGTGAAAAATATTAAATGGATTGCAGGAAAGTTCGGGACAAAAAATGTAGTTATTCATTCTTTCAACCATCTTTCTTCAAGTAAAGCATCTCCTGAATTTTCAGAACAGATAATAAAAGATGCGACAGCAAAACTTGAGAACTCTGGCTACAAAGTTATCTGCACTCCTTTTGGTTATTTCAATGAATTCAAAATTCATGTAGGAGGAGAAAGTCTGGCAAAGGTCTTCAAGGAATTGTAGTATTTTTTATAACATCAATTCCCATATATGGCCTTAAGACTTCAGGGATTATAACGCTTCCATCCTTTTGTTGATAATTTTCAAGAATTGCAACAAGTGTTCTTCCTATTGCAAGTCCGGAACCATTAAGAGTATGCACAAACTCGGTTCCTTTTTTACCTTCACGTTTAAATCTTATATTGGCCCTTCTTGCCTGATAGTCGGTAAAATTAGAGCATGAAGAAATCTCGCGATATTTCTGCTGTCCAGGCAGCCATACTTCAATGTCATAAGTCTTTGCAGCAGAGAATCCAAGATCACCGGTGCATAAAACAACTACTCTATAAGGCAACCCGAGTTTCTGAAGTATCTCCTCTGCATTACTGGTTAAAGATTCAAGTTCATCGAATGAATCCTCGGGTTTTACAAATTTTACCATCTCGACTTTGTTAAACTGATGTTGACGTATTAATCCTCTAACATCTTTTCCGTAAGAACCTGCTTCACGTCTAAAACAAGGGGTATAGGCTGTGTAATAAATAGGAAGGTCTTTTTCATTCAATATTTCATTTCTATGTATATTAGTCACAGGAACTTCTGCTGTCGGAATGAGATAAAATTCAGGATCGACTATTTTGAAAAGCTCAGCCTCGAATTTCGGAAGCTGACCCGTACCCTGCATACTTTCTCTGTTTACAATAATTGGAGGGAAAACTTCTGTATATCCATTGGAAATATTATTGTCAAGCATAAAATTCATAAGCGCTCTCTCAAGCTTTGCTCCAAGCCCTTTCATAATGGAAAATCTTGCTCCAGCAATTTTTGAAGCTCTCTCAAAATCTATGATTCCCAGGATTTCACCAATATCCCAGTGATTCAGGGGTTCAAAATCAAAATTTTCTGGTTCACCCCATCTTCTTATCTCAAGATTGCAGGTTTCATCTTTTCCAACAGGAACTGTTTCGTGGGGAATATTGGGTACATTTAAGAGAAAGTTTATTGTACTATCCTCAAGTAATTTTAGTTTCTCATCGAATCCTTTAATTGTATCGGATACAACTTTCATTTCTTTTATTAGTTCTGAAGCATCTTTTTTCTGACTTCTGAGTTTTCCGATTTCTTCTGATACCACATTTCTTTTGTTTCTGAGTTCTTCGGATTTTTGTTGCAAAAGCCTTCTTTCTTCTTCTGCCTTAAGAAATTCCTCAAGACTAATATCATAATTTCTATTTTCAAGTGACTTTTTCACGAGTTCGATATTCTCTCTAACAAATTTAGGGTCTAACATATAACCTCCGTTTATAGTGAATTAATTCCTTTTATTTCCAAAACCTTGTTTTTTGACGTCTTGCCGGTCAAAATTATTATAGAACTTTTTTTAATCTTGAATTCATCCGATAAAAACTCAATTAGCTCCTTGTTCGCTGCTCCTTCGACAGGAGGTGAATTAAGTTTTATTTTAACTGTATCTCCTATAAAACCGGCAAAGCCTTTTTTTGAGGATTTTGGTTCTATCTTAACCTTTATTATTATTCCGTTAATGGTTTTCTTATACGGTATTTGCATATGATAATGTTACCACAACAGAGAAATCCCTGCATAATATTCAACCCGATTAATGCATTAAAATAATACAAATGTTGCAAGGAATTTCATACTTCAATAGCATATTTTGAACAATGGTTCCATTTATGAGAATTAAATAAATTTTTGAGCAATATATATATTATTCGGGTTAAAATATATTATAAGAAACTTTTAAGTTAAATTAATTCAAAAGGAGGTAATATGAAGAAACTTGTTTCATTGCTTCTGGTATTGTCTTTACTTGCTATGCTTGCAGGCTGCACCCAATACCATGCGCAGGGTGCAGGTGCAGGAGCAGTGCTTGGTGGTGTTGCAGGAGCATTGCTTGATCGCAAAAACCCGTGGAGAGGCGGTGTAATAGGAGCTGCACTCGGCGGTGCAGCAGGAGCAACTTTTGCCGATGTATCGGTAAGAGCCTCCCAGGAAGCAGCCTCAACAGGTAAACCAGTAGCTTATATGACTGAAGATGGCAGGGGTGTTTATCGTGCAGACCCGATTGATTACAATGCTCAAACAAAATGTCATAAAGTACAGGAAAGGGTCTGGGAAGATGGCAGACTTATAAAGGATCAGATAAAAGAGGTCTGCGAGGGAGAAAAATACGAAAAAAGATACTAATAACTACCGGCCTCGCAGATTTTTTAGAAAATCTTCGAGGCCTTTTACTTCTCTGATAGGTTCATAGCATACGTTATGCATGCAGGGGATAACGCTTCCGGTATCTTTCCCATACACAATGCTTTTATACGGATAGAAAGTAGCCTTAGCAACCCTCGCAAGCTCACTATTAATATCTGTTTGAATGTCAAGTTTTAGAGTATTGAAATATGCATCAAGAGCACAGTAGTAGTACGCTGCATTTAATCCGGCTTCTTCTGCCTGAATCGCAAAATACTTAAGTCCATCTTCTGCATATCCAATATATTCTGTTTTGTTAGTTATTGTAAAAAGTTTTATAAGAATTAATATCCCGAGAGCATTGACAGAAGGGTGAGGAATATCAAGAATGTTTTTCAGTCTCATATTGAGCACATCTGTTTCGGTATCATAAAATCCTCCATTTTCATGATCCCAGAACTTTTCAATACATAAAAGCATGAGTTTTTCTGCCTGTTCAAGATATTTTTTCGATGCCGTTACTTCATATGCATTAATTAATGCTTCAATAAAATAGATATAATCGTCAATGATTCCATTTATATCATATGTATGGTAAATCAGGTTGTCTTTAATAAAAAGGTCTAATGTTTTCTCTATACTTTTAATGGCAAAATCCTTTAAGTCATCATTCTTTAACACACAGGATGCTTTCAGAAAAGAAGATGCCATCATTCCATTAAGGGATGTGTAAAATGTTTTGTCAATAAAAGGAGCCGGTCTCCTTCTTCTTGTTTCAAGAAGTTTCTCCATTGCCGAAGACAACAACTTTTTTATCTTATCTAAATCGATTCCTGTGACAGCCGCTACATTTTCGATCTCAACTGCATTAAACAAGACTCTTCTTGATTTATCATGATGCATACGGCCTTTATCGGATAACATATGCTGGGATAGGATTTTATATTCTTCATCTGTAAGTATTTTTTTCAATTCATTATCGGTCCATGTATAATAACTGCCTTCATCATTAGGTGTTATATCTGCATCCTGGCTCGAATAGAATCCTCCTTCGGGATCTGATAACACTGTCTGCACAAAATTAATAATGCCTCCGGCAGTTTTTCTAAAAAGGTTATTTCCTGAGATGGAATATGCCTGAATATAATTTCTGAGAAGCCATGCATTATCATCAGCCATTTTTTCAAAGTGAGGGATAATCCATTCTGCATCGACTGAATAACGGTGGAATCCGCCACCGATTTGGTCATAGTAGCCGCCTTTGGCCATCTTTTCAAGAGACATCATAACAGATGCTCCAATAGATTGAAACCCGGAAAGAAAATATCTATTAAGTAAAAATTCAAAAGCACCAGGCATTGGAAATTTCGGTGCAGTACCGAATCCGCCATTGTTAACATCAAAGAAAGACAGCATTTTCAGCACAGCTTCTTGAATTGTGGATTCTTTTATTTCACCTTTTTCTTGACCGGTATTTTTTAATGAATCAATTAATTTGTTGCTTATTTCAAAAATTTCTGATTTTCTTGTTTTGTAAATTTCTGAAATAGTTTTAAGAATCTTTTTAAATCCAGGGCGTCCCATATTATCTTCAGCCGGGAAGTAAGTGCCGCCAAAGAAAGGTTTCCTATCGGAAGTGAGAAAAACGCTTAGCGGCCATCCGCTTCCACCGCCCATTGCCATTATTGCATTCTGATAGCGTCTGTCTATATCGGGTCTTTCGTCCCTATCGATTTTAATGCAGATAAATAGAGAATTAAGAAGAGATACTATTTCATCATTTTCAAAGCATTCTTTTGCCATAACATGGCACCAGTGGCACCATGAAGCACCGGAGCTTAGAAAGACCGGTTTCCCCTGTTCCTGTGCTGAATCAAAAGCTTCATCACACCAGGGAAACCAGTCTATTTTCTGATATGCTGCATGTCTTAAATAAGGTGATTTTTCTCTGTCTAATCTTTTTATTTAAGTCTTCCTTCTACTGCTGACCAATCAATGTTTTTGAAAAAAGCTGAAATATAATCGGGTCTTTTTAATCCATAATCAATCATGAATGCATGCTCAAAAACATCCATAATCAATAAAGGATTGCATCCGGCAGGATGTGAAACATCATGTTCATTAATCCAGAAATTGATTAATCTTCCGTTTGTCATATCCTGATAAAGCACAACCCATCCAATTCCTCTCATTGTGCCTGTTGCTCTGAAATCTTTTTCCCATGCTTCGTATGTGCCGAAATTATCCATAATTTTCTTTGCAAGTTTGCTTGATTTATCCAGAGGTGATTTTCCGCCGAGATTCTCGAAATAATACTCATGGAGTCTCATTCCGTTGAATTCCCAGCCGAGTCTTCTTTTAAGTTCCGCATATTCAGGTGTTGCTGTTTTGTCTTCTTTAAGCATTTGATCCAATAAATCAAGAACCTTATTAGTATTTGTTACGTATCCCTGATACAAAGTAAAATGATTTTTTAAAAGTGTTTCGCTGAACCCCTCAATACCTATAAGTTTTGAATAATCTTTGGCTGTGTAAGACATAATAAACCCCCTTTCTTTTTTATTATTATACTTAATCTATATAATCTATTATCCTTTTCCGGCAGGTAGTATAACCTTCTATTTTTTTAATCAAGGGTATTCTAACCTTTAGAGCGGTTCCTTTGCCAGGCTTTCCTGCTATTTTTAATGTTCCTCCAAGCAAATAAACCCTTTCTCTAATGCCTGTCAAACCATAAGATTTTGCGTTTTCAATTTGTTTTTTCGTAATACCTTTACCATTGTCTGCAACTTCAAGTAGTATATTCCCTGATTCTTTTTTCAATGAAATATTTACCAAAGTTGCATCCGAGTGTCTTATAATATTTGTTAGAGCTTCCTGATAGATTCTAAAAATTGCTGTTGAAATATCCTTATCAATTAATAACTCATCCGGTGTATTTAATTCGAGATTATATTTAATACCTTTATTCTTGAGGATTTCTTTGGTATGCCATTCAATAGCTGCTGTAAGCCCGAGATGGTCAAGAAGTCCGGGCCTTAATTCTGTTGAGACTTTTTGAATTGTTTTAATTCCTGATTCAACCATTTCTTTCATCGATTCAATTTTCATTCTTAAAGGTTTATGATTGGCTCTTATTTTTCTTTCAAGCCATGCTAAATCAATATTTAGAACAGTAAAAAGTTGACCCAGTTCGTCATGCATTTCCCTCGCAATAAATTTTCTTTCCTGTTCAATAGCAGAATGCAAATATGCAGAAAGACAACGCAGTTGTTCACGTGAATTCTTTAATTCTTTTTCTGCCTGTTTTCTTTCTGTAATATCTTCATAAACAAGTACGATTTTGTTATCTTTTGTTTTCCGTTCAATAGCAGAAGCGCTAACCGTACAAATTATATCCCTGCTGTCTTTTCTTCGAAGCAAGAATTCTCCTGTAAAGATCTTTGATTTATCAATTGCAGAATAAATTAGCCTGCATATTTTCTCATAATCTTTTATGTTCCTGCAAAGTATTTCCGGACTCTGTCCGATAACTTCTTCAGGGTCCCAGCCAAAAACTTTTTTCAATCCTTCATTGGCAAAAAATATTTTTTGTCTGGTTAATCCAACGACTGCATGGGGTATTGTCCGGAGAATTGAGGATTTAAGAGCTTCTGTTTTCTGTAATTGTCTCACGGCTGATTTTCGTTCTGAAATTTCCCGGTCTATAGATTTTATAGTTTCATTTGTTACATCTTTCAGGCTCTCCAAAAGTTCGATACTCGAAGTGCCTGTTACTCTTGCGCTTAGATCGCCCTTTGAGACTTTATGTAAGACATCGAAATATTCTGCAAGACTTATCGCAAATTCATGTGATTGTTCAACAATTTCTCCGATTTCTTCTGCAGTCAAATTGATCATGTGTTTTAGTCTTGAAATTAAATCAATATCGGATTTTTCGGTTATTCTAACGGATGGGTCGCCTGATGAGATCCTTTTAAGAGCTTCGAAAACTTCGGACATCGAGAGAGCAAGTTCCATGCTCATATTCTCAAGTTCCCTATCCCTTTCATCAACAATTCTCCGATATTCCTTAATTTGCTCATTAAAAATTGCACAGGTTCTTACCATTGCACCTGAATCCATGTTTTTTACAAAAACCTCGCAATTAATGCACATTTCAACCTTGTCAATGAATTTCCCCTGAATCTCGTTACGGCAATGCGTACCAGTAAAGAGCCAGCAATTAAGGTTTTTTGAATGGAAGGCAGGACATTCAAGTTCATTACATTTAAAAACTTCCCAGCATTTAACTTTATTATTAGCCGTCATCTTTGTTGAATTATTTCCCGCATGTTTTTTTTTGGTAAGTTCCATGAATATCAAGACTTGCTCCCTGAAATGCATTAATTCTTTCAACTATGCCTTCAAAAATAATAATATCTCCTATAGAAATTTCAGAAGTTGCATCCTGTGTTGTAAAAAGAATAACATTATACCCTTTTTCAGGTGTGCTTGCAGGTGTGAGAATTCTTATTCTTGAATTTTCCTTGCTTCCTGGAAGTATATTGATTACTTTTCCCTCTCCCTTTGCTATTTTTCCGTGAACCTCTTTGAAATATTCCTTGACCTGTGCTTTGTTTACTTTATCCGGGTCGATATTGATAAGAATTGAATCAACGTCAAGTGTTTTTTCTTCGGCAAATAGATATGAACAAAAAATAACTCCCAGAATTATCCAGCAAATATTTTTAAAGAAATCCATAGCTTTATCCTTTTACAAATTTATTCTCAATGAAAGGCAAGGTAAAATAAAAAGTTGAACCTTTACCTTTTTCCGATTCTACCCAGATTTTTCCGCCATGACGCTCTACTATGCGCTTACATATGG
This sequence comes from Nitrospira japonica, assembly GCA_020725385.1. Classification (GTDB taxonomy): domain Bacteria; phylum Nitrospirota; class Thermodesulfovibrionia; order Thermodesulfovibrionales; family SM23-35; genus DYFC01. The sequence goes on from DYFC01000032.1 coordinate 17,339, forward strand.
CAAGACCTATCCCTGTGCCCGGATATTCTGATTTCGTATGCAATCTCTGAAAAATAATGAATATGCGTTCCGCATCTTTTGGATCGATTCCGATTCCATTATCTTTAATAGAAAATAACCATTCACCATCATTTTTTTTCGAAGAAATATGAATATGAGGCTTCTGATTGCTCTTAAATTTAATAGCATTAGCAATTAAATTCTGAAATAAGCTTCCAAGCTGGGTGGCATCGGCCATAACAACCGGAAGATTATCATATGTTATATTTGCATCATTTTCCTCGATGGCTGTTTTGAGATTTGCAAGAGCATTTTCAAGAACCGTTGTACAGTCAGTTACTTTGAAAGTCTTTCCCTTTGTGCCTATCTGTGAATATGCAAGAAGATCTTTTATCAAAGTATCCATTCTACTTATGCCTTCTAAAGTTAAATTAATGAACTCGTCGGCTTTTGCATCGAGTTTATCTTTATAACGTTTTGCGAGCAATTTTATAAAACCGGCGATTACGCGCAAAGGTTCCTGAAGATCGTGGGATGTAGCATAAGCAAATTGCTGCAAATCGATATTGGAACGCTTCAATTCTTCATTCAATTTCAAAAGATTTTCTTCTACAACCTTCCGATGGGTAATATCCCTTGAATTTACGACGATTCCTGCAACAGCAGGGTTATCAAGAAGGTTTTTACCGATAACTTCCAGCACCCGCCATGAACCGTCTTTATGTTTAAATCGCACCTCAAGAGAAAGAGAAATTCCCGGATTTTTTATTGAATTCGAAAGTGTATTGACAGCCACTTTAATATCTTCGGGATGAACATAATCAAGGACTTTTTTACCGGTGAGTTCATTTTTACTATAACCGAGAATTCGTTCGATTGAAGGGCTTTCATACTTTATAGTCCCATCAGCTTCGAGAATTGTTATAATATCGGATGAATTTTCAGTAACAAGCCTGAAATATTCTTCACTTCGTTTAACATTCTCTTCAGCTCTTTTGTTGAGAAGGGCTATTGCTGCTATCTCGGAGAAGGCAGTTGCTATTCTTGAATCATCTTCGGAAAACCCCGAGGTCTTATTTGCAAGTCCAAGCAAGCCAATGACTTTGTTTTCAATAATCATGGGAGCAAAGAGCACATTGACTATTTTTACATGTCCATCGGGAAGTAAATGTTTCCATTTGCTCTCGGGAAAATTATTATTGAATATGGTTTTGCAGGTTTTATAAACTTCTTCTCTTAATCCTCTTATAGGCATCCCGGCTGCTGTTTGTACAGAACAATTCTCCCCTCCGGAATCAATAAAAATAATCTCGTTTTCAAGAGTGTTTTCCTTCAATAAAGCTATATAACCGGAAGATGCTCCTGTAAGATTTTTACATGCATAAAAAATAGAGCGGGCCGTGCTTTCGAAATCATGATATTTCAAAATCGAACGGGTACTTTCAAGCAACGCAGCAATTTCTGCCTGTCTATTTCTCGAGAGTTCAAGGGCTTCGATTAATGAATATTCTGTATCCATCAGTTTTGTGACATCTGTAAGTGCTGTTCTGAAGTTTCGACATTTTCCATCGGAATCGTTGAAAGGCACACTCTGAAGCTGAAAATAAAACATCTTGCCGTCTTTGCGAATTACCCTGAGTTCACAGGATTGTGGAGACTTTTTCAAAAAAATATCCCTGCAATGAGAGCTAAAAATTTCTTTGTCATCTTTTTCGATAAATATTGAGAATGGTTTATTTATTAAAAACTCTTTTTTCACCCCGAGCATATTTGCTCCGGTGAGATTTACATCAAGTATCAATCCATTTTTATCAAAAGTAAAATATCCTAAGGGTGCAAAATCATAAAGATCCCTATATTTGTTTTTTGACTCTTCAAGCTCTTCTTTCAACTTAAGAAGCTCAAGATTATATTTTTCGAGTTCTTCCTGTTTGGATTCGAGTTCATTGATCAAACGTTCTGTATCAAGAAATGATAATTCCTGAAGTTTTCTATTCTGGGCTCTTAATTTCTTAATGGATGATTTTCCGCTGCCGATATTTTCTGAAGATTTCATTTTATAAAAATAATTCCTTATAAAAAGATTTCTTAAAGCTCTGTGTCTGCTGAGCCTATATAAATAATTATATTGTTTTAATAAATTGTTAGCAAATCCCTCGTAAAGCAGAGGACTTCATATTATATATTTAGAGTTATACCACGACTTGATCGTGGTGTCCATAAATAATTCTTCCGGATTCTCCGGTCAAGTTTATCTTCTGGCTTGCTTGTCCGCAATTTGTTTGGCGGAACCAGAGGGCCAGAAAATGACAGGCAGTAAAAATTTATAATTTACCTTATTCGAGCCATAGTTAAGGCTGTACTGTTAAATGAACAATTATTTATCACATTAGAAATTGAACAACTATTTATAAATACATTATAGTAGATTTATGTATAAAGAGCGAGATTATGATGTAATTGTTATTGGAGCCGGTCATGCCGGCTGTGAAGCATCACTTGTATCTGCACGTCTCGGACTATCAACCTGTTTATTTACAATTAATCTTGACACTATAGGGCAAATGTCCTGCAATCCGGCAATCGGGGGACTTGCCAAGGGACATCTTGTGAGGGAAATAGATGCTCTTGGCGGAGAAATGGCAAAGGTTACAGATAAAGCAGGTATTCAATTCCGGTTATTGAATTTATCAAAAGGTCCTGCGGTCTGGTCTTTAAGAGCTCAGGCTGATAGAGTTCTATATAAAATCGAGATGCGTAAGGTTATAGAATCTCAAAAAAATCTCGATGTTAAACAGGCATTGGTCGATAAGATTGTAACAGAAGATGGAAAAGTTAAGGGAATTGTTACTTCACTCGGCATTTTTTATGGAGCATATGCTGTAATTGTAACAACCGGAACATTCTTGAAAGGTCTAATACATATAGGACTTGAAAATTTCTCGGCAGGTCGGGCAGGTGAATTTCCTTCAATTAAGCTTTCTGAATGTCTTCAGAATCTTGGTTTAAAAATGGGAAGACTCAAGACAGGAACACCCCCGCGTCTTGATGCAAAAACAATAGACTTTTCAAAAACAGAAACTCAATTTGGTGATGATCCGCCTCCACCTTTTTCACACAGCACCGAAAAAATAACAAATCCACAGCTACCTTGTTATATCACATACACAAACAAAGAAACACACAAAATTATTTTATCTAATCTTGATCGCTCACCTTTATATAGCGGGAAAATTAAAGGTACAGGTGCAAGATACTGTCCCTCGATTGAAGATAAAGTAGTGAAGTTTGCTGAACGGGAGAGACATCAGGTTTTTCTTGAGCCTGAAGGACTCGAAACCAAAGAATATTATGCAAATGGAATTCCAACGAGTCTTCCATATGATGTTCAGGTTAAGTTTGTAAGAACGATTCCGGGACTTGAAAAGGCCGAGATTATGAGGCCGGGCTATGCAATTGAATATGATTTTGTTTATCCTTCTCAATTAAAGCACTCACTTGAAACAAAAACAATTCAGGGTTTATTTCTTGCAGGACAAATTAATGGTACTTCTGGCTATGAAGAGGCTGCTGCTCAAGGGCTTATTGCAGGCATAAATGCTGCACTTAAAATAAAAGGGCAGGAACCATATATACCCGGAAGGCACGAAGCATATATAGGTGTTCTTATTGATGACCTTATAACAAAAGGAACAAATGAACCTTACAGGATGTTTACTTCAAGGGCTGAATACAGATTATTGTTAAGACATGATAATGCTGATTTGCGTCTTATGGATAAAGGATATGCTCTTGGACTTATTGATGAAGAACTATATAAAAAATTCAAAGAAAAAAAGGAACTTATCAATGAAGAATTGAATCGCATTAAAAACACAAGGGTTAAGTTAGATGTTTATAAAACAGAAAGTCTCGAACAATTACTAAAAAGACCCGAAAATGGTTATGGAGTTATTGAAAAACTGTCTCCATCCGGTAAATCTCTTTCAAATGAAGTAAAAAAACAGGTTGAGATACAGGTTAAATACGAAGGGTATATTAATCAGCAGATGCAGATGGCTGAAAGACTAAAGAAAATAGAAAATAAAAAGATACCGGAAAATTTTGATTTCACGAAAGTTAGTGGTTTATCCCGTGAGGTTCTTATGAAACTTCTGGAAATCAGACCCGGGAATCTCGGACAGGCAAGCAGAATTCCGGGTATTACACCTGCAGCTATTTCGTTACTTCTTATCGCCATAGAGAAATTAAGGAGAGAACAAAACTGAAAGGATTCTCATTCTTGAGAATACGTTCTCAGAAATGAGAAACTTTCAAATAATCCCTCTGCAATCAGTCCCGTAATATCCAGATAATAAAAGATTTTTGATTTACATTTTTACTGGCATAGCGTTTGCTTAATTTTATTTCAGGAAATTTCCCGGAAAGCCTCTACATGTAGGGATTCAAATGGAAGGGTTAAACCGGTGTCCTCGGTAACCCAGCAGACTGGAAGATCAAGAGTCTGTTTAATACTTCTTAGAATTAAGAAGGATGTGGCGTAATTAAAGAAGTTTTTCACACAGAAGTCAGGATGGGAATTAATTTTAAAACTAAAAAGGAGAAAAGAAGAAATGAAGAAATTCAGACTGTTAACAGCATTGATTGCATTAGTGTTGATGGTTCCATTTGCAGCATATGCAGGAATGATTAACCTGGGAGCATCGGGAGACCTTGCAAAGGGTCCTCAGGTTAAATACAAACCATCTGATGCGAATATCTCAATTGACTGGATCGCAGGGACACATTATCCAATAAATCCTAAGAAAACAGCTCTATTTGTAATTGACCCGCAGAAAGTTTATTCAGATCCATTCACCCCTGTTTTCTGGTGGGAAGCAGGTCAAATGTATGCTCCTGATCCGGTTGCTTTTTTTAGTGCATTAGGAACCGCGAACCAAAATAGTCCTTTACATTGTGACAAGTTTAATGAATCATGGGCTAATATTGTAAGCATCGCATCAGCATGTGCTGCAAAAGATATACCGGTGTTTGTAATTAAGCACGTTTATAATGCTGATGGTTCAAATTGTGGACGTTTATGTGACTTCAACCCGTTAGGTTCAATTTGTAACGGTGATACTTGCTGGGTAAAAGCATGGCTTCTCTGGAATGAAGCTGTTCCAACATCAGCCCTTGACCCCCGTGTTCAAACAGAATTAGTTCCTGCTTTAGGTGGAGACAATTATTATTATGCGGAAAAATCAACATATAGTTCTTTTGTAAAACCAGTAGCTGAAAAACTTAAAGATCTTGGTATAGATACTGTAATAATTACTGGTTACATGACCCAGTATTGCTCGGTCACAGCAACCCGTCACGGTCATGATCTTGGTTTTAAAATGATTAATGTAAAAGATGCAAACGACGGTCCGGTTCTCGAACAAGTTCTAAGCGGTGTAGATGAAAATGCAGCTATTCCTTTTTACCTGAGTATTCCGGTAGCTGATGTAATGGATACAAACACATTAATTAATCTTATTAACAACGCGAAATAAAAAATAAGACATATAAAAAGGGGAATTTTTATTTTGAATTCCCCTTTTATTTTTTATAGATATAAAGTTTATCAGATAAAATAAATCCCAAACAATATCTGTATTATTTAGGCTAAGTAACAGCAATTCACGTCGAATTTTGAAAGCCTTAAGATTTCTCGCTTTGCTCGAAATGAGAATGAAAAAGGTTCGCATTGTCATTCCGAAGGAGTATAGGCGACTGAGGAATCTTGCTTATTTTTCACCGTGAATTGCTGGATGGGTAAATCATACAATGACTTTTCTTTTTTTCTTTGATATACTTTTAATAATCTTAAATATATTATGCCCCCTTAGTACAACCTCATTGAAGGAATGGCATTCAGGGGGTTTATTTTTAATGGGCCAATATGAGGAAATTGACAAAAAAACAAATTTTCGATATAGCAAAAAATATAAAATTACTAATTCTTGATGTTGACGGGGTATTAACAGATGGAAGCATAATACTTGATAATAACGGGAATGAGATAAAAGCATTTCATGTTAGGGACGGACACGGTATTGTGATGCTTTTGAAAAAAGGAATTAAAGTTGCTCTAATTACAGGAAGATATTCAAAAGTAGTAAAGATAAGAGCAAAAGAACTCGGAATTAGAGATATATTTCAAAGATGTCGTGAAAAAGAAATTGCTTATAAAAAGCTTGCCGATAAATATAATCTTAAAGACAAAGAAATTGCATGTATGGGAGATGATGTTGTAGATATTGAATTGCTTAAAATGTGTGGCTTACCGATTACAGTTGCGGATGCACACAATGAAGTTAAAGCTTATTCAATATTGATAACAAAAGAAAGAGGCGGAAGAGGAGCGGTAAGAGAAGTGTGCGATTTCATACTAAAAGCTAAAGGGTTGTTTAAGAGTTAAGGTGTGAGCACTCTCAAATTAAATATACCAACACTTTTAACTCTAAGTAGAATAATACTTATACCTGTGTTTATCTTTTCTGTTCGCCTGCATCCTATATTCGGCGCCATTATTTTCGGGATCGCTTCAATAACCGATTTTCTTGATGGATACCTTGCGAGACGGGCAGGGGATATTACAAAATTCGGGATAATTCTGGATCCAATTGCAGATAAATTCCTTGTAATTTCAGCCTTGATTGTTCTTGTGGATATGGAAAGAATTGCTGCATGGATAGCTATCGTAATCATTGTAAGGGAATTCTTAATAACAGCACTTAGGGTAGTGGCGCTTTCAAAGGATATTGTGATTCCAGCAGAAATTGGCGGTAAGATTAAAACAGGTGTTCAGATTGCCGCAATTTTATGCCTTGTTTTAAACAAAGCTCTTTTTGATATTAATTTATATGACATTGGCATTGTTCTGATCTGGGCTGCTATGATTTTATCAATTATTTCCGGTGTTAAATATACAATATCATTTGGTAAAAATTTATGATAAAACTTCTTATACTTTTTTTAGTCTCATTTCTAATAGGTTCCATTCCTTTTGGTATAATAATAGCTAAGGCTAAAGGTGTTGATTTACGGAAAGCCGGTAGCGGAAACATTGGTGCTACAAATGTGCTTAGGTCGCTTGGAAAAAGCCCGGCATTATTTACCCTTTTAGGAGACATCTTGAAAGGAACACTGGCTGTAGCTGTTGGAAGATATTTTGGTCTTGACATTTTTAATACAGGGTTGGTATCTGTTGGTGCTATACTCGGACATAATTTCTCGATTTTTCTTGGCTTCAAAGGAGGCAAAGGAGTTGCCACGAGCATAGGAGTTCTAATTTTATATTCTCCTATAGCGGCTCTTATTACAATTGTTATATGGCTATTTACAGCTATTACAACCCGTTATTCTTCACTGGGTGCAATTGTATCTTTTTGTCTTCTACCACTGAATATATATTTTTTTGACATACAATATAAAGAAAAAATACTCATAGCTTTTATTATTACAATCTTGCTTATAGTAAGACATAGAGATAACATATACAGACTGCTCAGAGGCACCGAGAGGAAAATTGGTGAAAGAGCATGAAAAAATACTTTATTATTCCAATTGTCCTAACATTGCTTTTAGTTTCAATTCTAAAGGCGGACAACCTTTATGAAAATCAACTTAACAAAGGGATAATAAACTCTGACCCTTATGCATATCTTTTGATCGAAAAAGCAAAAAATGATAAAGAAAAAGCAGGAAGTTTTCTTAAAGAAGCCTTAAAATTTTCGCCTGATCTGCCTGCTGTTTATTTCGAGCTTTCAAAAACGAGTTTCAATTTAACTTCGACCGGTTTTTTCCAGACAATAGATTATCTGAGACAGGGGATAGAGAAATACAGACATAATTTCTGGTGGTCTTTTATGTTAACAGCCACAATAACTTCAAGTATTCTGATTTCATTTTTCACTGCGATTCTTCTTTATATATTAATAAGAATACCGATGGATCTTTCATTGTTTAAGCATGATATTGAAGAGAGCAGAATGAAACTATTACTATTGCTTGCCTTTATATTTTCGGTTCTTGGTCCATTATTTCTTCTCGGGAGTCTATTAATGCTTATAAGTTTTTATAGTAATAAATGGGGCAAGTCAATACTTTATTCCTACTTAGCTGTTCTTATTCTTTCTCCTGTTATACTTCATATCGTTTCACTTTTCTTTACTGCTCCTGCTTCAGCAGAATTGAAAGGAATTGTGGAGGTAAATGAGTCAAGAGGTAATAAGTATGCTATTTCAATTTTGAAAGGAAACAATGATACTCCTGCACTTTTCTCTTATGCTCTTGCTTTGAAACGCGAAGGCAGATATGATGAGTCGGTTGAAGTCTATAATTCTCTTCTCAAAATAAAACCAGATTCACGTATTTATAATAATCTTGCGAATTGTTATTTTGCCACCGGTAATTTCGAAAAAGCCAGGGAGTTATACCTAAAAGCAAAAGAAATAAAACAAACTCCTGCCATTTTCTATAATCTAAGTCAGGTATATAGAGAGACCCTTGATTTTGAAAAAGGTGAAGAATATTTTCTACAGGCGCAGAAAATGAACGAGGAAGCTGTTTCAATGTACAGGTCGATTGCCGGCAGAAATCCAAACAGATTAGTTATCGATGAAACGCTTTCATTCCCTGAAATTTGGGGCATAGCTAAGAACATCAAATTAAAGGCATCTACCATGGGTTTTTCTGTTGTAAAAACTTCTATAATACCTTTGATAGCTATCGGAATGATTGCATTTTTTATATTTATTGACAGACGTTTTAAAAATCGGGCTTATCGGTGCAAAAGGTGCGGGAAAATTATCTGTCCTTTATGCGAAAAACATATTTTGTGGGGACATATGTGCAGAAATTGTTATCGTTCCATTGTAAGAATAGATGAACTTGATGCAAAAGAAAGGGTGGCCCGTCTTCTTACTGTTTATGCTCATCAAACAAGGAGAAGAAACATTATCAAATTCTTATCTTTTATCTTACCCGGTTCAGCTCAAATATATGCAGGCAGTATTGTGCAAGGGTTTTTGGTTTTATGGGCATTTCTTTTCTTCCTTTTCCTTCCTTTTATGAATCGGGTATTTATTACAGAGGTTCCGGGTTCTATGCCACTTTGGTTCAATTTGTTATCATTTACAATTCTTATAATCATCTATATTTTATCTAACTTAGTCACAAGACGGAGGGTTGCCAGAGGATGGCTTTAGAGGGTTCTCTTAAAGATTTCGGGTTTGCAGATATATTACAATTGATCTTCTTCCAGAGGAAAACAGGAGTTCTGACTATTGAGGGAAGACTCGATAAAATCAGGCTGCTTTTTGTTGACGGTAATATAACAGGCGCTGAATCAAAAAGAAGATCCGAAGCAAACAGGCTCGGGAAAGTTCTTGTAAAAAAGGGAGTTCTTAGCGAAGAACTTCTACAATCAATTCTCAAGGAACAGAAAAATACCAATGCAAAACTCGGGAATCTTATTGTCCGTAGAGGTATTGTTGAAAAAGATGATATAGAAGAAATTCTTGAAAATCAGATCAAAGAAACAGTCATCCAGATTTTTAACTGGAAGGACGGGACATATGAATTCACACCTATGGCTGTGCCTGTTGATAAAGAAATTCCTTTATCAATAGATACACAGCACCTTCTTATGGAAGGTCTGCGTATAGTTGATGAATGGACTACAATTGAAGGCAAAATAACTCTTGATACTATCTTTAAAAAAACAGGGATAATAGAAGCCGAACAATCCGAAGAGGAGAGAGAAATTCTTGAGCTTATTGATGGTGAAAATGATGTTAGCACAATTATAGATATTTCGGGCAAAGACGATTATTCTGTCTCAAAAGTCCTTGTATCCCTCCTTGATAAAGGTATTATTGAAGCAAAAGAGGCCAAACCATTAATTGCTGTACAAACCGTAATAACAGAAGAAAAACCCGCACTATCATATACTTTTCTTCCTTTAATAATAATCATTGTTGCAATAATTATTTCATCATTTCCTGTTTTTATGGAATCGGGTGATATTTTAAAGAATTTTATTGCTTCAAAAGATATAAATGAGTTCAGGATAAAAATTGAGGCTTATAAATTGTCTTCCGGTGAATACCCTGCTGATGCGGATTCTATTATCCGGAAATCAGACCCGTGGCATCAACCCTATATTTACAGAAACTCGGGTGAATATTTCACACTTTTAAGTTCGGGACCTGATAAAATATCCGGCACACCGGATGATATTTATTAAACCTATATGAAAGCAGTAGTACTTTTAAGCGGGGGTATCGATTCCTCAACTTCTCTTGCAATAGCGAAATCCCGTGGATTTGACATATACGCAATAACTTTTGATTATAAACAAAGACATAAAAGAGAACTCGAATCCGCAAAAATGATTGCTTCAGCTCTTGGTGTAAAGAAACATCTTTTTATAAAATTCGACCTGAGTGAAATAGGGGGCTCTGCCTTGACTACAGCAATTGAAGTCCCCAAATCAAATTTAACTTCTGATTTAGAGTCCGGCAGTATAATTCCTGTTACTTATGTTCCTGCACGTAATACCATATTTCTCTCTTTTGCACTTGCATGGGCAGAGGTAATCGGGTCTGGAGACATTTTTATAGGTGCGAATGCTGTAGATTATAGCGGATACCCTGACTGTAGACCCGAATATATAAGAGCTTTCGAGAACATGGCAAATCTTGCCACAAAAATTTCGGTTGAAGGCAAAGTCCGTTTCAAAATTCATGCTCCGCTTATTTCAATGTCAAAAGCAGAAATAATAAAAGAAGGTATAAAACTCGGGCTCGATTATTCATTGACATGGAGTTGCTATGACCCACAACCTGTAAAAAACAAAAAACAAAAAACAAAATTCAAAATTCAAAATATTAAAACTCAAGATTCAAGATTCAAAATTCAAAACCCTGAATTTATTCCCTGCGGGAAATGCGATAGCTGTATTTTCAGGCATAAAGGATTCGCTGAAGCAGGGATTAAAGACCCTCTTCTTGAAAAATGATAAAATTAAGAGGACATCATCTTATCTGCCTTCATTTTTTCTCGGGTGAGGGTTTTTCGGATGAATTTGTCAATAATCTTAAAGACTTACGAAAACGTTTAACTGAAGGAGAAACAATAAATACAGGTAATCAAGCGGATGATGTATGTAAAGTATGCGGGTATCTCAGAAATGAAAAATGTCTTTACAATGAGAATGCGGATATTGAAATAGTGAATATGGATAAAACTGCGGTAACTCTACTGGAAGTAGAACAGGCTGCAAATATCAAATGGCAAGAAATTAATGCCAAATTGCCATCCATTTTTAAAACATGGTATATGAAATATTGCATTGATTGCGATTGGCTCGATATATGCAAAAAGAATGACGGGTTCTTAAAACTCATTGCAACCCTGTAGGAATGGAGAGTACCTGATATAGAAAATTTAAGAAAACTCAAGGTTAATTTTGACGAGATACAAAAAGCAATGGAAGATATTGTAAGGGATTCCTTTGATTATTTTCTCGACCGCACATCAGGAGAAGTAATTGCATTTTCCGAGCAGATACTAAATGAAGTTAAGGCAAGGCTCTATGATACTGATGATGAAGAAATAGATGAAGATATTGAATATATTGAATATGATGAGATTCCCGAATTGCCTGACTGGATGGAAGACGAGGTAGAACTCGCTATGGAGATACTTTTTGATGTTGAAAATAGATATATAAGGATACCCGAGAGAAATTCTGGTATGGCTTTTAATTCGATGATTGAATTTGTAAAAACAGTTGAAGATGAAGAACTAAAAAATATCTTAACCAAGTCTCTTGAAGGCAAAGGGGCATTCAGAAAATTTAAGGATGCCCTTATTAATTATCCAAGGGAAAGAAAAAGATGGCACGGCTTTAATGCAAAGGCTGTAAAACTCGAGATAATCGAATGGCTTAAGTCAATAGGAATCGAACCTGAAACATAACAATAGATATTGTCCTGAACAATTTTCTTACGCAACTTGCATAATCCGGTTTACAAGATTCCTCTTCCGGGTTAATGTTGATTTAGTATTATGTTGTCTGCAAAAATATATAATCAAGGTAATCTAATAAGGACAAAAAATGAATTATAAGAAATTAATTTCAGAATTCAAAAATAAAAAGATTCTCGTTGTAGGCGATATTATTCTCGACAGATATATCTGGGGAAAGGTTAATCGTATATCTCCTGAAGCGCCTGTTCCTGTTGTTGAAGTAACAGACGAAGTTTTTCATTTAGGCGGGGCATCAAATGTAGCAAACAATATTGTTTCATTAGGCGGTAGAGCATCAATAGCAGGTGTTGCAGGAAGTGATGACAGAGGTGGAGAAATACTCAGAAGAATGTTTGATTCAACCGGGATTACATATGATGGAGTCTGCTGGACATCGAGACCGACTACAATGAAGACACGTGTCATAGCCCATAGCCAGCAGGTTGTGAGATTTGATAGAGAAGATAAGAACAGGATTGAAGGCAAAACACTCAAAAAATTAATTGATTATATAAGATTTGAAATCCCGGGCTATGATGCAGTAATTATATCAGACTATAAAAAAGGTGTTGTTTCAACTAAACTTGTTCGGGAAATAATAAAATATGCAAAACCTGAAAATATCTTTGTTGCTGTTGACCCGAAGGTCGGACATTTCCATTGCTATAAGAATGTTTCTTTAATAACACCCAATTTAAATGAAGCTTCACAGGCTTCCGGGATAGATATAGTTGATGAAAGAACATTATTAAGCGCCGGGAATCTTCTGATGAAAAAGCTTTCCTGTGACTCGGTTTTAATCACACGCGGTGAACATGGGATGAGTCTCTTCAGAAAAGACTCAGTAGTGCATATACCCACTGTTGCGAAAAACGTTTATGATGTAACAGGAGCCGGCGATACTGTTATTGCTGCCTTTACACTTGCACATGCTGCCGGAGCAAATCTCGAAGAGTCGGCAATTATCGCAAACCATGCAGGAGGTATCGTGGTCGGAGAAGTTGGCACTGCTGTTGTTAAACCGGAACAATTACTTAAATCATTGAACTCAAAAAATGGCAAAAGCAATATCATTGTTCTCAGGAGGACTTGACAGCACACTGGCAATCCTTGTTTTAAAAAAACAGGGGATTGATGTTACAGCCATACGTTTCACAACTCCTTTTGAACCTGAAGCCCAACTTTCACATAAAAAAGATTATGATGAACTTTCTGTGAGGTTCGGGTTTAGTCTTCAAATTCATAAGCTGGAAGACGAGTTTATCGAAATTGTAAAACACCCGAAACACGGCTATGGTAAAAACATGAATCCATGTATTGACTGCAGGATTCTTATGTTAAAAAAGGCGAAAAAAATAATGCTGGAATCCGGAGCAGATTTTATTGCAACAGGTGAGGTGATAGGTCAAAGACCCATGAGTCAGAAAAAAGATATGCTCTACCACATTGACAAAGAAGCTGAGTTAACAGGGTATGTTTTACGTCCTTTATGCGCTGGGCTTTTAAGAAAAACAATTCCTGAAGAGAAAGGAATAGTTCATAGAGATATGCTTTATAGCTTCAGCGGGCGTTCAAGAAAACCCCAGATGCAACTCGCAAAAGAACTGGGGCTTGATAAATATCCATCCCCGGCAGGAGGGTGTCTTCTCACAGACCCTATATTCTCACTAAAACTCAAAGATTTGCTGATTCATAAGCCATCTCCTGAGATGAGAGAAATCGAATTACTAAAAATAGGAAGACATTTCCGTCTCTCCCCTAAATGCAAAATAGTAGCCGGTAGAGATAGTATAGAAAATAATATTATTCAGTCTCTGTCATCAGATGATGATTATATTTTAAATGTCAAAGAATACGGGAGTCCATTGGTTCTTTTAACCGGTGATGCCCCGGAAAAAGATATTGAGACCGCAGCCTCTATATGCGCGAGATATTCTGATGCAAAGAATTTGAATTCTGTTGAAGTAAGTGTTCTAAAAAATGGACAATGTAATATTATTCAGGTTCATCCTGCTGACGATGATTTTATTAATAGCATAAGGATCTAAAAATTTTCTATGAAAATTGAATTCATTGAAGTTACAACTCAAGAACAGATTGACACTTTAGAAAAACTTGCCTGCGAGATTTGGACAGAGCATTACACTCCTATAATCGGCAGGGAACAGGTTGAATATATGCTAAATAAATATCAGACAAAAGATGCTATATTTTCACAGATAAAAGATGAAGGTTACAGATATTTTTTAATTCAAAGTGAAAGACAGGCAAAAGGATATATAGCTGTTTTACCAAAAAAAGAAAGTTTATTTTTAAGCAAATATTATGTTCATATATCTCACCGTAGAAAAGGCATAGGCAGAAAAGCCTTAGAATTTATCGAACAACTTGCTAATGATTTAAAGCTTAAAAAGATTTATTTAACTGTAAATAAAAACAATAAAACTGCTATTACAGTCTATGAGAAGATGGGATTTAGGAATACAGGCCCGATTGTTACAGATATTGGCAATGGTTTTGTTATGGATGACTATAAAATGGAAAAGGATATTTAACCTATAATTAAATTATGGGTAGAAATGTAATACCTGAAATCTTTTTTGAGTCAGCAGAAAAATATAAAGACAATGTTGCCTTTAATTATTTTGATGCTGGATGGAAAAGAATAACATATGCTGAACTTACAAAGAACGTTAAATCCATTGCATCCTATCTTATAAATATTGGTATCAAAAAAGGCGACAGAGTCGCCATATGTTCTGAGAACCGTCCTGAATGGGGCACATCATATCTCGGGCTTTCTCTCGCAGGATGCATAGGTGTTCCTATTGATGTTCAACTCGGGCATAATGAAATAAAAAACCTGCTTGAAGATTCAGAGTCAAAAATTATATTTCATAGTTTAAGAACCGCTGAAAATGTAAAAAAAGCTATTGAAGGCCTCGAAGAAAAATATAATTTAAAGGTATTGCCAGTTAATTTTGATTCTCCTGTATTCAAAGAGATTCTAACCACACCTGTTAAAGACAAATTTCCTGATATTGAAGAAGAAGATATTGCATCAATTATTTATACATCGGGCACAACAGGCAAGCCAAAAGGAGTTATGCTTTCACATAAGAACTTCTGTTCTGATGCAAAGGCACTTATGGATATTGGAATACTTTCAGATAAAGACAGTGTGATTAGTGTTCTGCCACTTCACCATACATATCCTTTCCTTGGCAATTGTCTTCTGCCTGTTTTTCTCGGGATACCTGTTTCATTTCCGCCGAGCCTTAAGGGACCGGATATAATGAAAACAATGAAAGAATTCAATGTTACGGTTCTTGTGAGTGTTCCCCAGTTGCTTGAACTTATACGTAACGGTATTTTGAATAAAATAAAACAATTGAAGAGTCCCCTGCCAAAGATTATGTTCGGAATTTTAAATATATCGGGTAAATTGCGAAGAAAATATGATATAAATCCGGGCAAAATTTTCTTCAGTTCTGTTCATAAATCTTTTGGAAAGAAATTCAGGTTTTCTGCCTGTGGCGGAGCAAAATTAGATACACAGGTTATGAAAGACCTTGAAGCTCTCGGCCTTACGATACTTGAAGGTTACGGACTAACCGAAACCTCGCCTGTAGTTTCATTCAATCCTATTCATAAAAGAAAACCGGGCTCTGTAGGAATAATTCTTCCTTCTGCAGAAGTAAAGATTGTTGATCCGGTTACAAATAAAGAAAAAGGTTTAAGGGAAGAAGGAGAGATTATTATCAGAGGTCCGATGGTCATGAAAGGATATTATAAGAATCCGGAGGAAACTGCACAGGTACTTAAGGATGGCTGGTTCCATAGCGGTGATCTCGGTTATTTCGATGATGAAGGCTACTTGTTTATAACCGGAAGGATTAAGGAAGTTATAGTCCTGAGTTCGGGTAAAAATATATATCCTGAAGAAGTTGAAAAGCAATATCAGAAGATTCCGCTTATAAAGGAAATATGTGTATCGGGAATTGAAACAAAAGGAATGGTTGAATCTTTACACGCAGTAATTGTGCCTGATTTCGAGTATGCGGAAAAAAATAAAATTAGTAATATCCGTGAAGCATTGAACAAAGAAATTACCAATTTATCAACAGAGTTGCCTTCTTATATGACACTTAAAGGTTTTACTTTATATAATGATCCTCTACCGCGCACTCCTTTGGGTAAGCTTCGCAGATTTATGGTAAAGAATTTAATAAAAACACCTGTATCAATAAAAGAAGAAATTCCTGAAGAAGAATCTTATATATTAAAAGACGAAACAAGTGCCAAGATTATTGAATGTTTAAGATCCTTGCAAAAAGAAAAAGTACCTATAAAAAACACCGACAGTCTTGAGCTTGATCTTGGACTTGATTCTCTCTCAAAATTGGAACTTATTGCTATGCTTGAGAAAGTGTTTATGACCAAACTTCCTGATACTTTTCTCATAGGTGTGCAGACAGTGGAAGAATTAATCTCAAAGGTAAAAGAATATGGTAAAGGAAAAAGCAGTTCCTTGAAAAAATTACCCGAGTGGAAAGAAATATTATCCGCAGAACCTTCTTTTGAAGACAGAAAAAATACAGGGTTTCATCATAATATATTTGAAAAGTTTGTATTATTTTCAGGACTTCAGTTAGTTAAAGCAATCTCAAAGGTATTTTTCAGATTACGTGTAAAAGGCATAGAAAACATTCCTTCAAATTTTCCTTTTATAATTGCACCCAATCATGTCAGTTATCTTGACGCATTCATCATAGCTTCGGCAATTCCTTTTGATACATTTAATAATCTTTACAGTCTCGGGATTCAAAAATATTTTGCAAATAAAGCTGGAAAGATATTTGCAAGACTTGCTAACGTTATCCCAATAGATCAGGAATTATATCTCACAAAAGCTCTTCAAATGTCTGCTTATATCCTGAAAAACAAAAAATCCCTGCTTGTTTTCCCTGAAGGTAGCAGATCTGTCAATGGCGAACTCATGGAATTCAAAAAAGGTGTTGGTATTCTTGCAGTTGAGATGAACATTCCTGTTGTGCCTGCTTATATTAAAGGAACTTTCAAAGCCTTACCAAGAGGCGCGGGCATACCAAAATTTGAAACTGTTGAAGTGATTTTCGGCAAACCCGTAATCCCTGCAGAAATTGATTTTTCAGCCAAACCCGAAGGAATTGACAGGTATCAATACTTTGCGAATATATTGAAAAAAGAAGTCGAAAATTTAGGGAACAAATAATCTCTCAATTATTTAGGTTAGCAACTAATTTGGAAAACTACCGAACTTATTTATTACAAGTCCTGTCAGGAGTTTTGGATAGAAATAAGTAGATTTTGGAGGCATTCTTACAGATGATAAAGCAGATTTTTCCACATCCTCAACCTTTGTGGGATTCAGGAAAAAAGCAGCTTTGTATTGACCGAGTTTTAGTTTATCAAGGGCAAGATTAACATTCATCTCATAGCCTATATCGGCAGTATGCAATAATTCCTTGAAAATCAATTCATGCAAGATCATTACATCTATATCCTGAAGGTTTTCAGGAATACCAGCAATTTTGCCGCCTTTATATGTGAGAATATACCATTTTTCTTCACTATTTATTATGAAGCCAAAAGCATTTTTCCTTTCCCCGAGTCTTTTTACAATATCGAAGTCATCTTTTACGACTTCAAAATTAAAGTATTCTGAAAGGAGATTTTCCATTCCCGGAGGAATTTCTTTCAAGAGCCTGTGGGTTGGAAGTATTGTGACACCTTCGTCATACATATTGGCAAGAAACATCATTACATATCCGGAGGTTAATTCTGATGAAGGATTTTTATCCGACATTTCCCTGAAAAATTCAAATGCTGTTTCATATCGGTGATGGCCATCAGCAATAAAAATCGGCTTATCTTCAAGCTCATTCTGAATTATCTTTATTTCTTCAGGATTATTAATACACCATAATTTATGGGTATCACCTTTAATATCAATAGCATTAATATAAGGACTGCCCTGGGTTGATCTTTTAATTATTTCTAAAATACCATCTTCCTTGCTTTTATAAAGTGAGAAAATCGGACTTGTATTTGCTTCACAGGAACGCATAAGATTCAATCTGTCCTGTTTCGGCTTTGAATGGGTGCATTCATGAGGATAAATATTACCTTTGCCAAGTTCTTCCAGCTTAACAAGCCCTATTAAACCTGTAAGTTTTTTTATTTTACCTTCCGTACTAAAAGCCATCTCATAAATATAGAAGGAAGGTTTATCGCTCTGAATAAATATTCCCTCATCAAGCCATTTATCGAGATAATGGCGGGCCCTTATATATTTATTATCTTTTTCATTATCCCCGGGCAATTCTTTGCCGAAATCAATCCTGACAATATTATAAGGGCTCTGCATATAAAGGGCTTCTCTATATTCGGGTGTAATAATATCATAAGGGGGTGCAAGAACATCCTCCATAGATACTTTTGATGTATTATAAAGAATTCCTTTGAATGGTATTATTCTTTTCATTTACTTATTTTAATTGTAGAAATACAGAGTTAATATTTTATCACGTCTAAAAAATTATTTTCAAATATATAGTAGCTTGCGATTTAGACATTCACTCACTATAATTTTAGTTATGTACGAAAAAATTCTCGCAGCAGTTAATGAATTCACAAATTCAGAGCTTGCAGCCCGCTATGCTCTGGCTCTTTCGCAATCATGTAATGCAAAACTTTTTCTTGTTTTTGTTGTACAGGAAGGCATTGATAAAAACACTTTTAGAAGAGCTGAATTAGCTCTTGAAAGGCTTTTTATAGATGCTGAAAATAGAGGAATTGAAGTTAAAAGTATCACAGAAAAAGGAGAGCCGGTTAAGAATATATATAATATTGTCAGGAAAGAACATATAGATTTGGTTTTTACTGCCACACGAAGGGAAGATGTATCTAAACGTTTTTTTGCAAAAACTGTTGCAAGAGAATTGATATTAAAAATGCCATGCTCTGTTGCTATGGTAAGGATAGTCCGTATGGGCAGGATTCATCCGGTAAACATACTTGTACCTTTAAAAGGAATTATGAGAGACATAGAAGAAAGAGCTTTTTTTGTTGGAAAGCTTGCTTCGGGTTTTAATTCTAAAGTAACCATATTTCATTGTCCGGAACCTCTTACTGATTTCTTTCATGGAAAGATATACCTTAGTCCTGCTATGAGAGAAAAACATATCCCCGGGGATATTGAAACTTTCACCGAATATTTAAGCAGGCACATGATTATTAATGAGAAAAGAACCAGCTATGGCACGATTTCAAAGGCAATAACCATAGAAGCAGCCCACAAAAGAAATGATTTAATTATAATGGGAGCAAGCGAAAGAAGCCTTATAAAAAGCCTTATCAGCGGTAATCCGGTTGAGGAAGTACTTAAAGAAACTCCTTGTGATCTGATTGTCTTGAAAGCAAGAAGCAAATCATAAATGAAGATTCATAATCTTTCCATAGATGAAGTTTTCAAGAGTCTTGTAACTTCAGAAGATGGTCTTACCGAACAAGAGGCATTAAGTCGTTTTTCTGAATACGGTTCAAATGAGATTAAAGAAATAAAGAAAAAACCTTTATATATAAAGTTCCTATCCCAATTTACACATTTTCTGGCTATACTTCTTTGGCTTGCTGCTGTATTAAGTTTTTTGTCCGAATATCTGCATCCGGGCGAGGGAATGCTTACACTCGGGATTGCGATTGTAGCTGTAATATTTATAAATGCTGTTTTTTCTTTTATACAGGAATATAAAGCTGAAAAAGCTCTCGAAGCTTTAAAAAAACTTCTGCCTTTTCATGTAAAAGTACTGAGAGACAGCAAAGAAAAAGAGATTTACGCAAGGGAAATTGTTCCCGGAGACATTATACTTCTTTCCGAAGGAGATAAGATTCCTGCGGATGCAAGATTAATAGAAGCTTCCGAGCTTAAAGTAAATAATGCTTCTCTTACAGGTGAATCCGAGCCTGTTTTAAGAAACAACGAGCCATTTGCCGGAGAATTAATAAGAAGCCCGAACATTGTATTTGCCGGCACAACAGTTACAAACGGCTCAGGAAAGGCAGTAGTTTTTGCAACAGGCATGAGTACAGAATTCGGCCGCATCGCACATTTAACCGGTGCTGTGAGTTCGGGTCTCAGTCCTCTTCAAAAAGAGATCATTAGAACGACAAGAATCCTCGCAACAATAGCTGCTTCTGTTGGCATATTCTTCTTCTTGCTCGGATTCGTAATAGGAAGAAGTTTCTGGCATAATTTTATCTTTGCGATTGGTATAACAGTCGCCCTTATCCCTGAAGGTTTGCTACCAACAATGACTTTGTCACTTGCTATGGCAAGCCAGAGAATGGCAAAAAGAAAAGCATTAATAAAAACTCTTACATCTGTCGAGACTCTCGGAGCTGTAACAGTTATCTGCACCGATAAAACAGGCACGCTCACACAAAATAAAATGTCAGCAGTGAAAATCTACTTTAACAATAAACTTGTTGATGTAAATGAATTAAAAGATGGCATGGCCTTTGAACTGCTCAGGGTTTCCTATTTTTGCAATAATGCCCGTTTTATAGATGGACAGTATAAAGGTGATCCTACAGAAATTGCTCTTTTAAAACTCGCAAAAGAAAGATTAGGAAATTTAAAAGTAAAACGTTTAAAAGAATTCCCTTTTGATCCTGATAGAAAAAGAATGACAACAGTTAATATGCTTGAAAATGAAATTATAGCTTTTACAAAGGGAGCGATAGAGGGTCTCCTTCCTTTATGTAGTAATTTCATTATTGATGGCAAAAAAATACCGTTTGATGAAAATTCAAGCAAATTAATAATGGATACTTGCCACAATATGATGGATACGGGATTGAGAGTTCTCGCATTTGCATATAAAGATGCTGTAAATATCGAAAACTTTGACATAAATGAAATTGAAAATAACATGACATTCGCAGGATTGATAGGGCTTGAAGACCCGCCAAGACCAGAAGTAAAAGAAGCAATTAGAAAATGTAATGAAGCAGGAATAAAGATAATAATGATAACAGGTGATAGTAGTAGAACAGCAGTAGCTATCTCAAAAGAAATTGGTTTGATAAAAGGCGACCCGATAATAATTGAAGGATATGAATTCAATAAAATGTCTGATAAGGAATTAATAGAAAAACTTCAGGCTAAAGAAATTATATTTACAAGAATGACACCGAAACACAAATTAAGGGTTGTTTCATTGCTCAAAGAAGAGGGCGAGATAGTTGCTGTAACAGGCGATGGAGTAAATGATGCTCCTGCTTTGAAAAAAGCTGATATTGGACTGGCAATGGGAATTACAGGCACAGATGTAGCAAAAGAAGCAGCGGATATTATTTTGCTTGATGATAATTTTGCAACTATTGTTAATGCTGTTGAAGAAGGAAGGACTGTTTTTGACAATATAAAAAAATTTATAACTTATATATTTGCTTCAAATATCCCCGAAGCAGTTCCATATCTTGCTTATATATTGCTCAAAATACCTTTGCCTTTGACAATAATCCAGATACTTGCTGTTGATCTCGGAACAGATATGCTCCCTGCTCTTGCATTGGGCGCTGAAAAACCTTCACCTGATGTTATGAAACAGCCGCCGAGAAAGATGAAGAAAAGGCTTCTGGATTTTCCTTTAATTCTCAGGTCATACCTTTTTCTTGGCCCAATCGAAGCAGCAGCATGTATGTTTGGTTTTTTCTGGGTTTTAAATCACGGTGGTTGGCTCTGGGGCACAATGCTTGGTCCCAATAACACACTTTATCTTCAGGCTACAACAGCATGTTTGACTGCAATAATTATTACCCAGATAGGTAATGTATTTGCCTGCCGCTCTTCAAGATCGTCTATCTTCCATACAGATTTTTTTTCAAATAAACTTATATTTCTCGGGATTATGGTTGAAATTCTACTTCTTCTATTTATCGTTTACCATCCATTCGGGAATAAAATATTCTTAACTGCTCCTATAAGTTTCGAGACATGGCTTGTACCTGTACCATTTAGCATCGCACTGTTAGTTTTGGAGGAATTGAGAAAATTTTATGTACGAAGACAAAAACAAGAAAAATATATTTAAGAAAATACAGATGTTGCGAAAAATCCGTTATCCGTATTAAATACGGACAGGTGGAACGGTTTTTTCGTGCGATGCCTGCATTAACTGGGTTATTAAATGTTTTGACAAAAGAATTTATATTTAAGTATATTTTGTTAGTGTTTCAGATTTGAAGACATTTATGATTACAATCAGACCTAATAGAACTTAGGGAGAGACATTCTAAATGAGGAAGATTAAATATAGCAAAGATGTTGACACCCTTCTTATTGAACTTTCAGATAGAAAAATAGACTATGCTGAAGAAGAAGGTCAAATAATTATACATTTTTCAAAAGATGGAGAACCGGTTCTTTTGGAGATATTAGATGCAAAAGACTTTTTACTCAATTCTCTCGCAAGTCTTGTAAAAGAAAAAGAAGTAGCAATACCTTAAATAACAAAAAACACAGACAACTATACATATTAACAGTTTACAGTTTACTTTTAACGCTTTACTTATTTACAGCTTTTCACGTTTTTCTTTTTTATACGTAAGCATTGTTTGTTACCCGTATAAATACGGACACGATGAATACAATTATTTATTGCCGAGTTAATAATATATATATTATTTTTGGAGGGTCTTTAAATATTCTAAAATTGCTTCTTTAAATCTATCAAAATCTCCAGGATATTTCTTTAGGATTGTAACAATTATTTCTGCATCTATCTGCTCATACTGGTGCACTAAAATATTCCTGAATTTTGACATCTTCTTAAGACTTATAAAAAGTTCTTCTCCGAATTTTATTTTCATATAAAATTTTAAATATATCTGCATAACTCCCAGGTGCTCTCATGTTTCCACATGAAATAATGTGCTTCGCAATATCAGCACATGTCTCTATCATTATCTGCAAAGTCATCTCAATTATACGCTGTTTCTTCCAGTCTTCTTTATACTCTCTAACTGTTATCTCAGAATACTCCTGTCCGTGTTCTGTAAATAAATAGCAATATCTACATCTGATAAATTTGTTTGACTACCGGATGCCATGCTTCCAAAAAGATATGCAAAAATAATATTATCCTCAGCTTCAATAACTTTTTTTACCTCATTAATAATCATCAGTCTATTTGATAATATAGGCCTAAATTTAATCATGTTTAACTATTGCGTAGTAAATAAAAGTTGTCAACTTTGAATTTTTCTTTATCGTTTTTATCTTGCCATTTATCAAAAGTATATAGCTGACACCTTTATTTTTATTTACCCGAAAGATGCAATTGGAGATGCTGAACCAACCCTGAAACAAGTTCATGGCATGGTTTATGATGACAATTTTCGACCCTTTACGCATAAGCAATTTCACACTAACGGCACCAGGGTTAGGAAACCTAATCAGGGGTTTTTACAAGTGCTTGAATATACCACTTAAAAGCTTTTTAATCAAGTATTCCTGTTGGTTTCATAGTTGTATATAGTTTGATTTGTTTTGATGTTTTTTGATATATTCATTTCACGATTTTTTCATGTGAAAAATTTAACAATCTAAGGTGTGCCTGCTGCGCCCGCCCGCCACTCCGCAGGCACGAGTTTTTCCATAGCCCCCGTCGCTCAGGCACTATGCTTGCGTTATCCCGCAAAAGCTGCGCCAGTCACTAAACTTGCTTTTTGACTGCAAGCAAGCCCGTGCCTTCGCTCCACCACCCTATAATAATATTGTGTTTAGTTCGGGTGATATGTCAGTTCCATGTTACATCTTGTTCATCATAAGCATCTTCCATTGCTTCAAGTACTAACCGAAAAAATTCTGGATTTTCTCCAAGAAAATTAACAAGAAGTTCCGCTAAAACATAGGGTTCTTCCATCGAAAATAACCATATGTCTTTTTCAAAATCACCGTTCATTAAAACGATAAAATTCTTTGCCTTCCCATTTTGTTCACCTCTTAATTTGCCCAGAACCTTTCCTGTAGAAAATAGTTCAAAGTTGATGTTATAAAGCTTTTTCTCTTTGTTCTTTATCATTTTTTACCTCCGATTTTTGTTTTCTTGAGTGGATTAAGGCTCTGCCTGATATTGTTTTATGGTGGTAGCTTGGATATAAGAGAAAATTGCGGTTTCATCGATGCAAGCACCTCCTTTTCGAGATGATTACATCAGGGCAATAAAAAAACCGCCACATCAGGGCGGTTAGTTCATTTGGAGATCTTTTTTTCGGAAAACTCAGTCCGCACATCGAGTGGTTTCCCACTCAGGCACCGTAGCATCTCCACGCTCGGTTGCCGAATCCTCCTCGGATTGCTCCTGATGTTATGTTATTTTAACATATTTCCATTCAGAAAAGCTTCAATATTTTTTTTGATTTTATCTTCTCTTTTGCCTTAATATATGCTTCGTTAGGTCTAATGGATTTGTAATGATAAGTAAATCTTTTAGAGAATCTTGTTTGAAATCTTAACTATGAAATTTTAAGTGCCCAAACCAATTGAAATGATTTTTACTTTAAGACTTCCTCTTGTTAATTCGACAAATGTAAAGATTTATGATTGTTCTCTAAAAAGTTGTTGAATAAATAGACACACTGTCATTCCCCGATTTACCTGCCCACTGTTTTTGTGGCGGGATCGGGGAATCCAGTTTTAGCCTTATTACCGGTTACTGCGCCATGTCTTTTTAAAGTTTCAAGCATGCCCTCTGGTTTTACTGGAGGGTTGTGGTATGACAGAAACTTTGGATTCTCCGGTCAAGTAAGCCCACTGGCTTGCTTGACCGCCATTTGTTTGGCGGAACCGAAGGGCCAGAGAATTTCATTTTTAATCTCTCACTTTCACGTTCGTCTTTCACTCTGCCAAAGGCAGCCCGTCGCAGTCCTTTATTCATCAAGGCTTATTTTCTCTCTGACGAATTACTTAACGGTGAATTAAAAAAACGGATTGAAAGTCGCAGTCCTTTATTCATCAAGGCAGGCTGGCATGGCCAGAGTGAACGTTAAAAGTTGAAAGTGATAAAAATTATTTTTTCAATGAATCAATCATTTTACTAAGCATTGCTCGTATCTCCTGACAGGTTAATTCTCTCATTTCAAATATGTTGCTATCAATAAAATTTAATCGCTTTATCTTCTCATACCAGTCAATTGTCTCATTGGTTGAGCCCCTCGCAATATATAAATAATGTTCAAATTCTCTGCCTTTACGCCTTCCATATCCTTCAGCTATATTCGCTGTTATTGATGAGACACTTCTTAATACTTGATTCGCAATAATTCTGGCAACCTCTGTCTTTGGAAAAGTTTCAATGTCTTTTAAAACATCTTCAAATAATTTCATCCCTGCTTGCCATACCTTTAGCTCTCTAAAGTCTTTCATTTTTTAATCACTCACTTTCACTTTCGTCTTTCACTCTGCCAAAGGCAGCCCGTCGCAGTCCTTTATTCATCAAGGCTTATTTTCTCTCCCTACATACAGTTATCCAGTATTTCCAAAAGGGAATGCTAAGAAAGTCGCAGTCCTTTATTCATCAAGGCTTATTTTCTCTCATGTACTTGCAGAACTTACTGCTAATCCTACTCTTAGTCGCAGTCCTTTATTCATCAAGGCTTATTTTCTCTCATTAAAAGTATAAATTTCTGCGGTCTGTTTTTGTTTTGTTATAAGTCGCAGTCCTTTATTCATCAAGGCTTATTTTCTCTCGTTTCAAAATTGTACGTGACTTTCATTGTTAATAACTCTGGGTCGCAGTCCTTTATTCATCAAGGCTTATTTTCTCTCGCATTCTGACGATCGATTCGTCTTTGCTCGTCGCAAGAAAGTCGCAGTCCTTTATTCATCAAGGCTTATTTTCTCTCCGCACCTCCATATTATTCAATAAAATCATGAAGTTAAAATGCTTATTTCTGTAACATTGAGTTATCAACAACTTAATCATACATGAAAAGTTGGTTTTTCTATTTTCAAAGAACAAAAATATATTAATTTTCAATCTGTTAGCTTATTTTCTGTAACCTTCTATATTTTTTATTATCCACAAAACTTCGTATAACTACTTATAATATAAAGACATTTTTGTCTTTTGAGATTTCTCCTTTGCCAAAAACCTTTGCAACGCCCTCACACTTTGCACATAGTGCATATATTCTCACGCTGTCTTCGTCAGATACTATTCTTTCCAGCTTATTTATCATCTTCTGAAGTAGTTTATTGTCAAGAATACATTCGAATACACTATATTGTACTCTTGTGCCAAAGTCAAGCATAACTTTAGCAATTTTATCACGTTTCTTATCATCAGGAATGTCATATGAAACAATATAAAACATTCTAACCTCAATCAGATAATAACCCTCTCTTATACCAAGAGGGAGAATTTATTTGACATTATTCTCATACCTGTAACAAAAAAGGTGTATATGCTGAACCACCCTTAATATAATTTGCCAGCTTCTCTGCCTGAATCCTGAAACATTTTCTAAATGTTGTGTTTTCGCTTGTTTCGGGATGTTTGAATTCATTGGCAAAAAACCTTTCATATTCTTCAAAGTATCTTTTCATTGACTCTCTCTTAAGGTACATGCCTTCAGCTTTGGGATTAACATAAAAATCATCTTTTTTAAATATGCCATAGTTAATAAGATATAAAGTAAATCTATCAATAACAGCCCTGAATTCTTCCTGTAAATCAGAGGCAAGTGAAGCTCTTCCATATTCGGCACTATGAAAATATCCAAGATACGGGTCGAAACCGAGGCCATCAAGTAATGACATAATTTCATTGAATACCAGCGTATAACCGAAGGATAAGAGTGCATTGACAGGATCGGTTGACGGGTGTTTTTTTCTTCCATTAAAAGTGAATTCCTTTAAAATCATTTTGCCAAAGGCTGTAAAATAAACCTTAGCAATTATACCCTCGATACCCATTAGAGAATTAATATCAATGCCTGTCACAATGCTGTCAAAGAACTTCTTCATCTCATTTGTTTCTCCTGAAAAGTCAATCTGTGGATGATTATAGGAAAAAGACCTGATAACGTTGAGACAATTTGTGATTTTTACTCTAAGAATAATTTTTGATAAATTCAATCTGAATTCTATATCCCAGTATTTTTTAAATTGTTCTATTCTTAATTCGATATTTTTTGTTGATGGAGACGTTATTTGACCGATGAGTCTCCCTGTTCTCGATAGAATGGCCATTTCAATGCCATGTTCAAAAAGTTCATGAATTGCCTGAGTTGTAAACTGAACGTTGCCGAATATCATGACAGACTCAATCTTGTTGCAAGGAACATCAAGGAGCACATCGTTTTCCTTACGAACTATGAGTCTGTCCCCTGTTTTACAAAGAATTGCGCCCTGTTCGGTTATGTAAAGATTTGCCATCTACCAGCCTCTTTTTTTCTTAAGATAATATGCTTCCATATTCAAAGGCGGCGGGTAGTATAGAACCTTCCGCTCTCTTTTCGGTCTGTCAAACGGTACCATAATTAAGCTTTTTACAAAAGTAACGCCAAGATATTTGAAGCCTTGCTCAAAGCTAACAATATCGGATTCATCAAGTTTTAATAAAAGCCTGTCAAGAATTTCATTAGTAAATTCAAGGGATTGTTTTGCTTTTTCAGGACTTTTGCATAGAACCAGAAAATCATCTGCATATCTCACATATCTTTGATTATTTTTTAGCATTGCTTCATCCAACTCATCAAGAAAAAGATTAGCAAGGACAGGAGACAAAGGCGATCCCTGAGGTATCCCTTTATCTATTATTTCTAAATTTTTTCCATCCCATACTTCGGATTTAACCCATAATTTTATAAGCATTTCAATGTGTTCATTATTAATATATTTGTGCACTTTTTGAAAAAGGAGTTCATGATTAACACTATCAAAAAAAGCATCAATATCAGCATCAATCACCCATTTATATCCTTCCTCATAATATTCCTTAATTTTGTAAACAGCATTTCTGACAGAACGCCCTTTTCTAAAAGCAAAACTGCATTCCTCAAATTCTTTTTCGAGTAAAGGTTCAATAATATGCAAAACCAGAGTTTGTGCAACTCTATCGCGAACAGCAGGAACCGAAAGAGCTCTTGCTTCGCCATTACCCTTGTCCACAAGAATTTTAAGAAGCGGAAGAGGGAAATAGGTTTTTTGTCTCAATTCGTTCTCAAGCATTGCAAGATTTTTTGGCAGGTCATTCTCAAACTCTCCAATTGTTACCCCATCCACACCCGCACAACCATGGTTTTCCTTAACCTGAAAGAAGGCGGTGGAGAGAGAGTTATAATCCCACTTTGTCAATTTCTGTAGCATTTATCCACAGTCTCTCAAAATTATTTTTAAAAGCATCAAAAGGGCTCGTAAACCGCTCATTCTTTCCTATTACAAGAACCGGTGAATCACTCCCGCGTTTTCCTTTTTCGAGAATTCCAATATAAGCTTTTCTATCATCAATTAAATACATCCACCATGGAATAAATTCACTATAAAGCTTTATATTTATCCGCCCTTCCTTATAAGGAATTGTGTTTTTTAGTATAGATATTGCTCCTCTGATTCTTTTACTTGTTGCCTCTACTGCTTCATCAATAACTTTTTTTGCATCAGCAGAAAGACTTTCCAGCTTAACATTAAGGTCATGCCCTTTTTGATAGGCTTCCTGTCTTTTTAAGGATTCGGAATCAGGATTCATGAGAAGTATTCTATAACTTGCAATGGGATTTTTTTCAATCCATCTTCTGAAGTGTTCTAAAATTGAATCAGAGCTAATTCCAAGATAGCAAAATGAATTTCTTGCTTCCTGCCAGACTTTCGGGTTTTCATTGAGGTCAAAGCTGTAATAATACCCTGCATTTGCTGAAAGTAAAAGCTTTATCATTCTCTCATACTTTTTCCAGATCCAGAAGGAAAACAAAACTGTCAGGATGATACAAAATGAAAATATTCCGAGCCAAAGTTTTCCTGAAAAAATACCGACCAAAGCTCCTCCTGCTATACCAGAAATGAAGTTGATGAATAGGTCGCGGAAAAAGAGTTTCGGGCTAAGAAAATGCTCTGACATTTTTACTCCTTTACCAATATTCCATAATGCCCGATAGTTAGAGTATTATCTTCAGTCTCCTCTAAAATTGACCCAGGCATCCAGCAGATAATAGCATCACTGATTTTTTGTCCGGAACCGATCTTCTTATTCCCTTTACTATCCTGTATTTCACCCCATTCTCGTCCAACCAGAGGTTCGATGTCACCTTTTAGATTCAAACTGCTATTAATAGGTAAATGAGCTGGTATTGGTTTGTTTTTTGTAATTTTGATTTTCTTTTCTCCCGAAACAATCTCATGCTCAAAAAAGTTATTATCAATGACTTCTCCTGTTTTTTCATTATCCAGAATAAGTCGCCCCCAACCATATTTCCTGTCTCCACCGACAAATATCTCAGAAAATATTTCTTTAAGTCTTATGTCTTTGCTACCATTCCATCCTACAGATTTTGTATTTACTGTTGCACTTTCTTCTATAAATATATACCCGACAAAGTAAACAGGCATTTGATTTTTTGTATCTTCGTCCTCGATTATAGGCGCAATAAATTCTGATTCGTGCAATGATTCATCTTCGGCAGTATTGCTTTCGGGCAGAACAGCGGTTTGGCCATAAGATTTGATAAAAAGACGTTCAAATTCAGAGGCAGAATAATCTCCATAGTATAGTCCTTTACCGGTATATTCAGGCATTAATAGCTTAAGCTCATCATTTTGAAAAAGCGCAGGGTAAAAGTAGCTAATAAAAATACTTTTGTTTAATAATTCTTCTCCATATATTTTATAATTTGTTGTGTCTTTTATAGACCCATCTGCTCTTGCCAGATTATCTGTAAAAGACGCCCACATATTCTTACCTGTAATGTAGTAACGTGTGAGTTTTATATACCCGAGCGTATGCCAGCCAATATGTACATGGCTTTTTGCCTGATAAACCAGTCTATAAGCTTTCCAGCCCATTAGTCACTACTCCCTTCTGCAACGGGTTCCTGAGCTTGTTCTACTTTAGCCTTAGCCTTTGCATGATAGCGGGCATAAACAAGCGTACGCTCAAGGAGTTCTTTGGCGAAGAGAAGATGATCGAGATTATCCTTTAATTTATTTCTTATTGCCTGAAGCGGTTCAACTTCGTCTTGAAGAATGTTTTTCATAATCACTTCTTCTTTTAGAAAATTAAACGATTCTTCTTGAATTTTTACTGCCTTCGATGCACACCATAAGAAAAAAGCATATACGCCGTCTTCCTGAAGAACGCCAAGAGATTTTCGAATTATATCTTCACTTGCAGATTGTCCAATCTTATATCCAAACTCAGCACATTTCAAATCAAGTATTTCCATATCTTATCCTCCTATGTTGAGGACTTTTAGCCGTCCCATTCCTCTTGTACCCATTCCTCCGATGCCCAGTGACTCAAAATAGTTAAGCCCCTTTTCTACATTAAATGCAATAAAACCAATTTGTTCATTATCATCAACTGCTGGATTTTTTAAGGGGTTTTGATAACTTGCCGGTTTTTCTAAATTGATTGGCTTGCTACCTTCTATTCTGAAATACCCCGGGTTGTTGTAAACAACGTCAAACCACATCACGGTCGCTCTTGGAATTGCTTCATATGTATAGAGAGCTCTATCTTCAGCAGCACCAGTGGCAGGGTCAATGGCAACAGATGTACGAACTTCAAGGTTATCGTTGACAATGCGTGAGAAGAGTTTGTCAGAGACAAGCAGAAGACGACTTTTTATTTCAGCCGGAACATCGTCAAATACAGCTGGCAAGCTTAAATCAGCCCCGTCATCCTTTTCTAACATCAGCCATCCAAAGTTGAGCTTGTTCTGGACGCCAAGGCCAAAGCTTTTGAATTTGTCATCCGATGATATTGACACCGATAACCCATGCTCACTTAACACGCGGGGGGATGTTACCCACACCGGCCCGATCATTGAATGAACAGGGAAAAATAGAATTCTTGCATCGTAGAATTGTGCAAGCCCCTGAAAACTTGAGCCGCTTTTACCCTTTGAAAATCCAAAAGGAATACATACCTCGCAATCAGGTCTTCCGCAATGCCCTTCTCCATCATCAGCACCTTTGCCCGCACAGCTGTAATATTTTGGTTCAAGGGGATTATCATTATCATAAAATGGTTTATTGTTTGATACATCAAAAGTTATTATGGCTTTGTCACCTTCAATTTTTGATACTTTATAAAGAGGCCTCTGGTATTTCCATTTAAGATATTTTTTATAATCAATCTTGAAATCTGCTTCTATTGCAGTTTGATTTTCACTCTGTACTGCCATTGCGGTATATGCCCTTGCAACCCCGGCAATGCTTGAGCCGGGTATTTTGGGAAGATTTGTTCCTGGCTCTCTGGTGATTGTATTATCTACTCTCCCGAGCCTGTATCCGCCTGTGCCGATATGCACAGGGTCAAGAGTTAAAGCAAAATAAGTCTTCTTTTCGAAAGGTTTACTCATACTACACACCTCCTTTATTTTGTTCATCTATTCTTTCCTTCAATATGCCAGGATAAAGCTCAAGCGTATCAAAAAATAAACCATTATCAATGGTTTCAAGAAGCAAACTCTGCTGCTTATCATCAACTTTAAATTCTTTTTGAATTGAAGCAGTTATGAGACTTATCCATATCTGATAACTATCCGAGGTTTTATCTTCTAAACTTACTCCCCATTCCTTATACTTTGTTAACCAGAGGGACTGCAAATCTCTAAGTTTGGTATCTGTTATCCCCTCAAGCTGTTTTCCTTTTAAAAGTTCATCCCAAATGTACATTATCTTTTGGCTCAATTCATCAAGTAAAAATGGCTTTGATTTGAAATCACCCACATTGGATTTGCGTCTGTTATCTTTATTAAGGTGTATATCATGCCTTCTCGTATTACAGTCAAGAAATTCAAAATCATAGTAATTGGGGTAAACCCTTACTTTGTAGCCACTTTTAAGATCGGAAATATGAACAAGGTCACCCATAAAACTTTTTACAAAAGAAGCTTCTTCTTTATGTGTATCTCCTTCACTGCTTTTTTTGACCATATATGGATGAAAATAGTCTTCCTTACACATGCCCAAATTGTAATTTATATCCCATGATATATTTTGCTTGTCGAAGGTTATTTTTGTTTTACAATCTTCGTTCTTGACGTCCTTAATAGTCCATGTATTTTTGCTTTTTTCCTTCCAGTAATCTTTATTCAAATTCTCAAAGTTCTTAAGCATTCTTTTACCAGAGTCGAGTATGACAAACATGGGAACTTTTTTATGAAAGAAGATATTTCCTATATTAAAAGAAAGCCTTCCTATGACCTTTCCGAAATATTCTTTATACTGGGAATATATATAATCTGAGATAGGTATGGCTTTATCAGCTGGAACTATAGCCATCATAATGTCAGGTGTTGTTGTAATAACTCTGAGCGGATAAATTTCTTTATCATCTATTAACACTTCCCTGATAGTTGTTTCCTGTATTTCATTTTTCTCTTTTTCAAATTCCGATGCCTTGATTCTTATTAGCTTTCCTTCCCATTCCTGCCTTTTAACCTCAAAATCTGTTTCTTTATATCCTTCATTCACCACAAAAATGTTATCTCCAGCCCTGTAAATATCTATTTTTATCCCATTTATTTCAGCTTCATAAATAGCATTTTCCAACTGCAATTGACCAGAATTTTTAAGCTTTAGTTTTAATCTCCTGAAAGGTGCAATGAGTTTTTTATTTTCAAGTGTCCTCAAATCAAACAGATTCTCAAGGAACTTCCTTGTGGTATTCCAAACATTCAGCAAACGAGATGGAGTATGATTTTTTGTAAGCAAAAAATTGCATAGGTTAGGTTTATTTCCAAATCTTTTTTCTATTTCAAGCTTCTTATCAATGTTCTTTATCCAATCTTTTATTTTCTGCCAGTTTTCAGGCAGTTGCAGTTCTTTTCTATGTTTGTCGAATAAATATGATATAGCCTTTAAAAAGTCTTTTTCCTTATTGGTTATAGGTGATTTTCCATCTATTGCTTTATTGATCCTATCAATCCACTCACTTATTTTTTCATAATTTATTACAATATCTTTACCTTCATTTTTTTCAATTATGTCCTTACGATTTTTATCATTTTCTTTAAAATCATTAATTTTTTCGAGATGTTGAATTGCTTCTTTAATGCTTTTTGCTTCTTTTACAAAAAGACTCCACAACATATCGCCACTCAACCATGGTTCAAGTGAAAATTTTGCAACAATAAGAGCCAGTTTGCCATTTTTATCAGCTATCTCATCACTAAAGATGCTATGGCAGTCGTTTCTTTGCTTTTGTTCCCAAATTCTTCTTTCCTTACAGATATTACAGACACTATACTGTGTTGATATAGAAGGTCTCTTGCGGCATACACTGCAAATGGTCTTCTCTTTGACATTATCCCATTGTCTCATCCATGATAGTTTATGATTTAACCTTTGATAGGGATATTTGCTTTTTTCTGATATTCTCTTGATAGTATGAACAATCTCCATAACAAAATTTGTCTCTTGCATATCTGAAATATCAGTAAATACAGGCTGAATTTCTCCGCCTGTAATTTCATCCGCAGCATCATCAACCACTGTTTTTATTTCTGATAAAAGTTTTATATATTCAGATGCGGATTCTCTTATTGCCGGGGCTATGAAATATATACCATTATCATCGTCGTAAATATTTGCACATATAGGATATTGATATTCGCAGATTTGTTTTATTTTCTCCTTTAAGAGCTTGATTGTTCTTTTTTTAGCAACAATATCGCCGATCTTTTGCCCATCCGATATAAAGGCCATGCCATCCCAGCCAAAACCAATAAGGGAGAATTTGGCCCTGTCAAGACTTTGTATCTTTTCGCCGTAAATTAGAAAATGATTAAAAAAGACCTTTGAGAGCGCTGCTGTAACATAGGAATGCTGCCATAATGTTATATCATTTGCAGGCCTGTTTGTATCAGTCAGTGCAAAATTAAAAGCTTCTTCAACAGCCTTAAATATTTCTATCCTTTCCTTATAATGAAAGCTATCAAGATATTTAGGAAGCATATAGTTCAATTTGTTGTATAAAATTTTTCTGATATTATCAAAATCTTCTACGTTCAAAAGGGTCTCATAGCCAAATACTGTTGAGCCAAATGTCTGCTCTGTAGTTTGCTCCATTACCATAAGAGGATTGTTCCGGTCATCCCTTGTATCAACTGCATCTCCAAGTTTTAAAAACTGCGCTATTTCATCTTTCGGTTTTGTATGTTGGTACATCAGGTTTTTTAATGAAATTACCGTATTTATCTGAAAACCGCTTCTATATATATTTGTGCTCCCGGCATAAGAACTGATTTTCTTATTAAGGCATTCGTTGAGGGGTCTCAAATATTCATTGCTTAATAAATTGTCTTTGTCAAAGAAATTATCCTCATGAGGGTCATTCATCCCTGTTTTCTTCTGCCACCTTCTCCGATAATATATGAATTCGGATGAAAGCTTTCCTGTATCGTGCAATAAACCTGCTAACTCCAAAATGAAAATCAGTCTTTTGTTTTTTTCAATATTTTCTATCAATGACATAACATTACCCCTACTAATCGTCTTTGTTCACAAGGCTAACCGCATTTGCAATTATCTTTTCAAGCCCGTCAAAATCATTATAATTCTTTTCTGTTAGAGGAATGCCTGACATATCAAATAATCCCTCTGAAAATGAATCAAAAATTATTCCAAACCCGCTGCTTTTCTTGGCAGAAAAGCCATAGGTAAGCATCATATCTTTCAAAGAGTTATAAACAATATCTAAATCTTCAATAACATCTTTTCTGAGCTTATCAGGCTTTCCTATCAGGTCAAACGGGACATAAAGAATGCTGAAAGTGCCTGTTGCATTTTCAGGCACACATTCGATATAAATGGGCAGAGTTCCTGCCTTTGTCTTTCTGTCATGCGGATTGATAACTTCAAGACCAATCTGATTGAAAAATGTGGGATGAAAATTAAGTCTGCCCCGCCGTCCTTCGACCTTTGGATCTATATATCCTTTATCTTTAAGCAGCTTCTGAAAATTTTCTGATATATATTTTCTTTTCTCTTTAAAAAGCTCAACATTCTGCTTTTCATCTTCAGTACAAAATGCTTCGGCTAATATGGTATCAAGATAATTTTCTATTGAGTCTTTTTCATAACCGAAGAGACGAACCATCTGTGCCCTGCAATAGAGAAAATCTTTAATCTCTTCTTGAGTTAGTGTTTCTGGCAAGCTGTCTGCAAAAAGTTTCATCGCTACCCATCGCATATTTCCTTTCCACGAACTTCCCGATACCATTGGAACCTTGAATACTTTATCTTTCCTGACAGGATTGTCAATGATATAAAACTCCTCATCGTCTCTGGAAATATATGGCTTTGAAAGAGTAAAGGTGAATTGGAGGAAAAAGGAAAATCTGGGTAGTTTATAAATATTCTCTATAAAATAAGGTCTATAAAGGTTTAAGTTTTTCAGTTTTGTTATTTCATCATTTATTAAATTATTATATTTCCCTCTGTGGATTATGAATTTATGACCTTTTGGATCTCTAATGTTATCCCCATTTTTTGCATAGTTTCTGATGTTGTTGTTTTTATTAAGGCAGGTTGCCAATAATTTTACCCGAGAATATATATTTATAATTTCCCCAAATTTATCATTTCCATTAACGCATTTATCTATATCAGATTTATCATGAATGACATCATATTCTAAAAACCAATCAAAGCTCATTCAACACCTCCTCGCCTGTCTTTATAATGCATTCACTCTTCTTTTCATTCAATTGTGCTTCTATCATTTTTTTAACATCATCTCTTTCCTCTTGGCTTCTCCCATATCCAAAACATCGCTTTATACCTGGAATCTCTTTGTTGCAATCTTTAGGATCAATTCCATGGAAAGAAAATATTTTTTTACTCTCATTCTGAGTTTTTTCAATACCACGTCTTTGAATTTCATTAAGTAAACAGGGAGAAAAATATTTTTTATCTTCGTCTCCATATCCACCCCAAAAAGCTTGCATTTCAGATGGATCATCTATATAACATCCGTCAAATTTTCCCTTGCTATAAGGCGTTGGGGTATTATTACGGCAGATGATTTTGTTATGCGTTTCTCTATCAATACAACAATCTTTTATAAACCAGAAATACTTTAAGTCAGGCCAATCTTTATTATTTTTTTTCTCAAGATTAACTTTATTCTGGTTGATGTAAGCCAAGACTGTTTTGCAATCTGTATCGGAAGACGGCTTATCAGAAAGAAATGCGATAAGTCCATAATCAAAATGATGTTTTTTAATTCTTCTGTTTTTATCTGTATATTGTTCTGTATTTTTAACAATTTCTTCAGAAGGCTTTTGTGTTGTCTTTCCCCCTATGGCTCCATAGTTAACAATTAATTTTAAGATCATTTTTAATAAATTTTTTTCAGCTTCCTCAAATGCCTTTTTTTCTATAAAATGTAAATCAAACAGAATATCTCTTGAATTAAGGGAAACTAAATTTGTCATTTTATCTGGTTCGGTTATTCTCAGAATAAATTTTCCGCTCCATCCGGTGCAACCAAACAAATAGCAGGCAGGACAGATTTTTTGTTTAACTTTTTTGTTTAGTAGTTCCCTTTCTTTTTTTTCTTTGTCTGTAAGTTTTAGTTCACAACGTTTGAATTCAAGCGAATCATCTGTAGGATCACAGGCATACCCTCCTAATCCCCTTATCAATGCTTCATACCACCATCTTATTGACCCCCTAATTCCTGTTATGTGAAGTTTGTCAGGTTTCCCGTCCACACCTCCTGTCCAGATCGGGGTCAATGTTTTTAATTTAAATACCAAACCATTCATTTGTCCTCCTTCCCAATATCGTGCAGTAATGCAGCCAGAACAACTGTGTTATATTCCCTCTGATCAAACCCATTCATAAGCTTCTCCCTATAAAAACAATTCAAAATTCAAGATTCAATATTCAAGAATCGGAAGAAAGACCACAGAATTATATTCTCTTTCGTCTATCTCTATCCTGCCTCCGATAAGAATAAATTCAATATGCAAAATTCAAAACCTCAAATTTATGATTCAAAACCGGCAGATTTAAAATTCAAAAAACTAATCCCGCTCATTCCTGAATCTTGAATTTTGAATCTTGAATTGTTTTGTTATTTCTTCAACTTCGTCTCTCATACTCTTGTATTCTTTTTTATATTTCTCGCCCTTTAGTTTCGACCCCTTTAAATAATCGATAAATCCGCTTAACTGACTGGATACGTCCCTTGCCAATGCGATGCCATTCTGAAATTCCCGTTCTGTGATGTAATCCTGATCCTTTGCGATATAGAGCTGGGTTCTTGTCTCGCCTGCCGACCCTTTTGCGATGAAGAGGAACTGGATGAACTCTGTGTTCGAGCCGCGTTCAAAGCCTTCGGCGATATTGGACATGACAGAGGCCGATGCACGCCTGATCTGATCTACAAGGCTGAAGTCTTTGCTGAACGCATGTTTTTTCGTGAGGTTATAAACATACCGGACCAATTCACGCGCCTTTTGCCAGACAGGAAGTTCCTCGAAACTTTTCGGCATATCCACTCCTTAATAAAACTCAAGATTCAAGATTTAATATTCAAAACTTAAAGCTCGAAACTCAAGGCCAAACCTTAAACATGAAATTCAACATTTAAAAATCAAATTAGGAACCGGTATCTTGAATTTTGAGTTTTGAATTTTGAATGCTATACTTTCCCAATCCAAACCCCGTTCCTTTCCCTATATGCAAAACTTCACCCGCTTTTATTATGGGTATAAACGGTTCAATCTTCCCTTCAAAAGTAATTTCTCCGACAAAACCACCCATATTTATCTTTGTATTCTGTCTGGCTGAATATCTCTTCCATCTGTACCATCTTAGTTTATTTTCTTTTACTTTTATGTTTTTTGACTTTTCGATTAGACCGTTGAAATTCCATCCAGATGGATCACCATTACAATGAAAGTAGTAAAGAAGAGACAATCTTCGTAAAAGATTTCTTATTAAAATATGAAATTCAAGATCAAGGGTGAGCCGACCATCGTAAAGAATTCTTGCGGGAGTCAAAAATGAAAGTGAGATTGTCATGTTGCGCCACTCTGAATCAGAGTCATTCACAACAGTATTATCTAAAATCAGAGAAGAAGTTTTGAAAGACTTCAGGGTTTTAGTCTCAGAATCGTAAATCTTTTCACCATTGCAGGAAACATTTTTCAATTCATATTTTGTTTTGTCTTTAGTTATTCCGGTTCTGCCGAGTTCATCAAAGGTATAAATAAAATATGGCAGGTATTCTATTGCTTTCCCGATTAATATTAAACCGAATTTTATTTCATCGCCCGGCTTATATCCCCTTCTTTTTTCAGGAGGCGGTTCTATTACAAAAGGGTGGGGTGTAGCTTCATATTTCCTCATAATTTCTGTACCGGGTGGCGGCGGGGTTTCAAATATGTATGAATAAGCACATTTTTCTTTGAGAAAACATACAGCGCATTCATTATTTTTTGCAATACAGACCAAACGTTTGAAAACAGACCCGAAACCTCCCCTGAATGTCGAGCCTTTGTAGGCAGGTAGAATTAGCGGATTGTTTGGAACAATAGTGAATAAGAAATTCCCGAACTTAAGTAAAATAGGTTTTGTATTAGTCTCTGCCAAACTTTCCACCTATTTATAATTCCCCCGCTAAAAACAATAGCGGTTAAATAATATCATAAATAGGCTTATGAAATCATCAAATATCTTGTTTAATCTTACAATGCATCTTTTGCGGTAGCTTTTATTACCTCCTTGATGTTTTTATCAAGAAATTCCGGGATATATGGAATATCCAGATTTAAAAAGCCTGAAGTAATGACCGAAACTGCGTCATCTTTTGATATTCCTCTTGACATTAGATATTCAACCTGTTCTTCTGCAATTGGACCTATGGATGCTTCATGCGAAAGCTCTGATTTCATGGAACCTTCAGAAACAAGTTCCGGTATAGCGAATATTTTTGATTTTTTAGAGAATAGTATGCCTCTACAATCAAGATGGGCAAGACAATATCCTTTTGTTGTTGCTATGAGGTCTCCTCTTGAATAAATAACACTCTCATCAGCCCCGATTGTTCTGGCAACAGATTCACCTCTTGTATTCTCACCTTCAAGAATTATCCTCGAACCGAGATCAATATATGAATCCTTCAATCCGTAAATTACTGTGTTGAATTTTGCAGAGGAACGGTCTCCTTTTAAATGAGCAACAGGAAAAGATTGAATTGATTTTACAGGTTTAAGAAGAACATAGTTATTAATATACGAGCCATCTTCTTCAACTATGATTTTTGTTCTTGGCCTCACATGAAAATTATCTGCCCAGTTATGTATCATTGTGAAAAATAGTTTTCCACCCTTTTTGATATAAAATTCTGAGATTCCAAGATGTATTCCTTCAGCATCATTTTTTGATAAGGAACATCCTGTAATTACCTGCAATTCAGCACCTTCTTCAACAATTATTATATTGTGGACATTCTGGCTTACGTAGTTTTCAGCTACGAGCAAACAGGATTGTACCGGATATTGGGGTTTCTGATTCGGAAAAACACGTATAAAATATCCATGAGTCATGTTTAAAGCGACCTGTGCTGTATATTTATCCATATCAACAGGAACAGCTTTCCAGAAGTACTCTTCCATCCAGTCGTATTTTTCAAGAGCATCCGGCGTACTCATTATCTCAAGCTGTCCTTCGTAAGATTTATTCAGGCTCTCATAAACTACAGACTGGTCTATCTGCATATAGGAGCCAGCACGCTCTTTTTCCTCAAGACTGATGCCGGTTAAAATTGCAGCTTCTTTAACCTGTCTTGAAAGGCTTTCAAGACTCTCGATTTTGCCTCTTTCGATATGTTGTGTATATTTTTCAATGTCAATGTCAGGTCCGTAAAGCGCTTTTTTATCCTTTGCTTTTAATGCTTTTTCCTCTATCTCTTTTAAATATTCCCTTCTTACCGGCATTCTGCGCACCTCCTGTACCCGTGCTTTTTAATTTCTGAAAGAATATCCCTCGGATTTCCCCTGCAAAGAAGTTTGCCATCAAAAACAATATATCCCTTATCAGCATTTACAAAATCAAGAATGTATCCTGTATGGGTGATGATTATTGCACTACGTTTTTTATCTTTTACTTTGTCTTTTCCGAGCAAAGAATTTATTGCCTCACCAACTAAAGCAATATTTTCAATATCAACACCTGACTCGGGTTCATCTATTAATACAAGATCCGGCCTCTGCACCATTAATTGAAGCAATTCAGAGCGCTTCATCTCTCCACCTGAAAAGCCGTCATTCAAACCTCTGTGCATATGCCCGGAGAGATTTAACTTATCTATTATAGAATCAAGATATTCTCTGCTCCGTCCATTTGTATTAATGATTCCAATCAATTTTTCAAGGCTTACACCTTTAACTGTAGGCGGTCTTTGAAAAGATATTCCAAGCCCGAGTTTTGCCCTTTCATACAGGTCAAGATGAGTTATATCTTCGCCCTTGAAATATATCTTTCCCTGCTCGACTTTGTATTTCGGGAATCCCATTAATGTCATCATTAAAGTTGTTTTTCCAGCGCCATTTGGACCAAAAAGCACATTTATCTCTCCATAATTCATTGAAAAATAAACGCCTTTTAATACCTGTCTATCTTCGATAGAAACCCACAGGTCTTCGGTTTTTAACATTTCTTCCATTTTAATACCTCCTAAAAACTTAACAGGAAAGGACATTTTATAATCTTACCTTTTTTATTTTCTTAGTATATAATTAAACTTATCTTTTTATAAAGAAAATATTTTATAAATTAATTTGTCTTTCTTGCGGGCTATTGACAAATTCTTTAATATTTTTGTATGTTATGAAAAGAACATCTACTTTAAATAAATGTATAAACCTTCCTGGATAGGCAAAGTCCTACCGGGTTACAAAACCACCAAAACATAATCCAATAGGAGTTAATTAATTATGGATAATCCAAAGAAAAATGTTATGACAGAAAACATGCCTATTTCTGCACTCAAAGAAAAAACAATTGATGAATTGACAGAAGTCGCCCGTGAACTGAATGTCGAGGGTGCAAGCAGTATGCGCAAACAGGACCTTATATTCGCAATACTTCAAGCTCAAACAGAAAAAACAGGATATGTTTTCTCAGAAGGAGTGCTTGAAATATTACCCGATGGTTTTGGCTTTTTAAGATCCCCTGATTACAGTTATTTGCCGGGACCTGACGATATATATGTTTCTCCATCACAGATCAGGCGTTTTAATCTCAGAACAGGAGATCTTGTTTCTGGCCAGATAAGACCACCGAAAGAAAGCGAGCGTTATTTTGCTCTACTTAAAGTTGAAGCAATAAACCATGAATCTCCCGATGAAAACATAAAAAGACCTTTGTTTGACAATCTAATTCCTTATTATCCGACAGAAAAAATAAAACTCGATTACGATCCAAATGATTACTGCACAAGAGTTATGGATTTAATTACTCCAATCGGTATGGGACAGAGAGGGATGATTGTTGCAGCACCAAGAACCGGTAAAACAATGCTTTTACAATCTATAGCAAAAGCAATCAAGAAAAATCACCGTGATATACATTTAATAATACTTCTAATCGATGAAAGACCTGAAGAAGTTACGGACTGGAAAAGACAAGTACCCACTGCTGAAATTATAAGCTCAACATTCGATGAGCCACCGCAGCGTCATTGTCAGGTATCCGAGATGGTTGTTGAAAGAGCAAAAAGGCTTGTTGAATGCAAGAAAAATGTAGTAATTCTTCTTGATAGTATAACAAGATTGGCACGTGCATATAACTCTGTAATCCCAGCAAGCGGTAAAGTACTGTCAGGAGGTCTTGATTCTAATGCATTGCAGAGGCCCAAGAGGTTTTTCGGTACAGCAAGAAATATCGAAGATGGGGGTAGTCTTACAATTCTTGCTACAGCATTGGTTGATACAGGTAGCAGGATGGATGACGTTATATTTGAAGAATTTAAAGGCACTGGCAACATGGAATTGCATCTCGACAGAAAACTCGTTGACAAAAGAATATTCCCGAGCATTGATATTAATGCTTCCGGCACCCGTAAAGAAGAACTGCTTGTTGATAAAGATGTTCTTAACAAGATGTGGATTCTTAGAAAAGTTTTAACACCTCTGAGCACTGTTGAAAGCATGGAATTTTTACTCGGCAAGCTTATGGGCACGAAAAATAATAAAGAATTCCTTGATAAAATGAATAAATAACTTTAATCGTGTCCGTAAAAGACAAGCTGCTAAGTTCCCAAGACACAAGTCTCCAAGCGAAGAGCAAGGAGCAGAGAGAAACTACACACACCCCTGCTCCCCTCTTTATAGAGGGGAAGTCAGGAGCCGTACCCGTTAACCGTGTCCGTAAAAACAAGATGCTCAGTTGTGAAGATACTAAGACACAAGCTAACAAGCGGCAAAGCCGACTGTTCTATGTTCAATGTTCTATGTAAAAAGCGGAGAGCAAAGAGCAATGAGCAAAGAGCTATAAAGACCATAAAGCGTAAGGCGTAAACTGTAACAACCGTAAGGTTTAAATCAATAAACGCGTGAAATGTTAAACAGGCTGCAAAGTAACAAAGAAACCAAGAAACAAAACCATTAAGCGTAAAATGTAAAAAAATACTAAAATGATCTCAAAGAATATCATCCTTGAAGATGACCATTATTGTTTCGTTTGCGGGA
This sequence comes from Nitrospira japonica, assembly GCA_020725385.1. Classification (GTDB taxonomy): domain Bacteria; phylum Nitrospirota; class Thermodesulfovibrionia; order Thermodesulfovibrionales; family SM23-35; genus DYFC01. The sequence goes on from DYFC01000032.1 coordinate 60,380, forward strand.
AAAATAATACTTTTGGACTACAACTTGAATTTTCACTCCATAACGGTAAAGTTATAAGTGAGTTTGTTTTAAAAAAAGCACAACAGGGCTATAAGGATATAGTTCATGGCGGCATAATATCTACAATCCTTGATGAAGCAATGGTTAAAACAGCTTTATTGCAAAATATGCCTGCTGTCACTGCAGAAATCACTATTAGATTTCGCAATCCTTTAATGGTTGATGAACCTGCATTTGTTGAGGCATTTATAGAAAAAAACAGGAAGAAAATTATCGAAACACGTTCGGAAATAAGAAAAAAAGACAACACAATTATTGCAGAAGGTCATGCAAAATTAATCAGAATTTGAAAGAAACAGAACAATTATATTTCTTGTAATATCGGTTAACGGTAAGGAAACAGATATAATTTTACTCCTCACATCTTTAAGTTCTTTAAGTTCTTCCCCGGTTTTTGGTCCTTTGCTCAAAACCAGAAAGCCATTTTTTTTGATTATATGAGAAGTCTTCTTTAAAAAATCCCGGGAACCGAATAGTGCCCTTGTAACAGCAACATCAACAGGTTGTTCTATGTCTTGATTGACCCTGACTTTTTCAATTCGATTCTGTATTATACTTATGTCCTTAAGGCCGAGTTTCCATATAATGTGTTTGAGAAAAGTTATTTTTTTAAGCGTAGGCTCTATTAAAAACATCTTTATTTCAGGTCTTACAATCTTTATAGGTATTCCAGGGAATCCGGCTCCGCTACCAATATCAGCAACCTTAATTTCCTCCCCGGGGAGTGCTTTAAGATAAAGCAATGAATCAAAAAAATGCTTGATAATTATCTCTCTGTCATCTACTATTCTGGTAAGATTATATGCTTTATTCCATTTTTTGAGTTCGCCAAGGTAAATAATAAAACTTTGTATCTGGTTTTCGGACAAAGAAAGATTTAATTCTGAAAAGCCATTTTTTAAAAGTTCAACAATATGTTCTTTATTCATTCATTTATATAAACAAAATACATTTCACCAGCGTCTTAAACTACCTGCCTTTCATTGATTCTTTGCCTTTTCTTTTATCCCATCTGCCGGTAATTGTATTCCATACAGATAGAAACATTAATTTTATATCGAGCCATAAGGACATTTTCTCAATATACTCCAGGTCATATTTTATTTTCAAAATCGGATCATCCTCAGGATTATAGACCTGTGCAAGTCCTGTAAGTCCGGGTCTTACGCTTAGTCTTTTCGCAAAATCAGGGATTTTGTTTTCGAGAAGTTTTTGCTCATCAATTGCAAGGGCTCTCGGTCCAACAAAACTCATATCACCCCTGAAAATACTCAATAAGCTTGGTAATTCATCAAGAGCTGTTTTCCTTAGAATTTTCCCAACTTTTGTTAATCTTGGATCATCTTCTATTGTCCATGAAGGTCCGATTTTATCAGCTCCCTTAATCATTGTCCGGAATTTATAAACAGGAAATTCTTTTCTTCCCATCCCGGCTCTTTTCTGGCCATAAAAAATGGGAAAGCCATCTTCAAGAAAAATCAGTAGCGGGATAATTATCCAGAGGGCAAGCCAGAGGGGAAATAGAATCACATGCGCTAAAATTAGAACGCTAAGATCGAATATCCGTTTGTATGAGGGAGATTTCAATTCCATTTTTTGGTGCCGGTGGTGGGAGTCGAACCCACACGGAGTTGCCCCCACCGGATTTTGAGTCCGGCGCGTCTGCCAATTCCACCACACCGGCAAAGAATATAAATTTTCAAAATTTTATATTTAAAACTTTGATTCGAAAATATATCTTTTAAAAAGTTTAGAACCAGTAATTGCTATTTTTTATGCATTCGTAAAAAGTTTGCGATCGAACGGTCGTATGTTTTCTCGTATTCTTTGTTAAAAAAACATCCCGGCAATTCGCCCTGACGTCTATGATAAAGAATACATTCGCAACATTTACCTTTTCGTTCGCATGGTTCATATGTACATGTGCATAATTTTAAATTCTTACTCTGTATGCATTCCATATTTCACACCATCCAATTAATCAAGAGATTCTAAATTGTACCTTATAAATTTCGCAATTTACAATATAAAGATTTTTATTTTCCTATACAGAATTCACTGAAAATTTTATTAAGAATATCCTCGGTTGTTATTATTCCAACGATTTGACCTAAAGCATCCAATGCTTCTCTTAATTCAATTGATATTATTTCAAGAGGTTGATTTTCTGACAATGCTAAAGCTGCTCTTTCAAGTGCTGATACTGCCTTTTCTATTGATATTTTATGCCGTATGTTGGAAATAACAACTCCTTCTCTTTCTTCAGGCCAGTCTTTAATGCAATTTTCAAAAATTGTTTCTTTAAGCTCTTCTAACCCTATACTATTAATTGCGGATATTTTAAGAATTTTAGTTCGGTTATGTATGAATCCGGAAATGGTTTCTTCATTAATTGAAGCTGGCAAATCACACTTATTTAGAACATAAATTGTATTTTTATTTTTTACCTTTTCGATAACTTCTTTATCTTCTTTTGTTAAAGCCTGGCTGCAATCAAAAATCGCTATAACAAGGTCAGCGTTTTCAATACTTTTCAGACTTCTTCTGACGCCTTCTTTTTCAGCAGAATCTTCAACATCTCTGATTCCAGCTGTATCCATTATTCTCAAAGGGAGCCCTTTAATATTAAGGTATTCTTCAATTACATCTCTTGTTGTCCCGGGAGTTGATGTTACTATAGCTCTGTCTTTCATCAACAATGCATTCAATAAGGACGATTTTCCAACATTGGGTCTTCCTACTATAGCTGTTGCAAGACCTTCCCTGAAAAATCTGGCCTCTTCGTAAGTCTTTAGCAAATTTTTCAGTTCATTGCAGATTGCATTTGTTGATTGTAATATTTCTTCTTTTGAAGAAGTTTCAATCTCATCTTCCGGAAAATCTATATAAGCCTCAAGGTGAACGCACACTTCTGTGATTCTATTCCTGATTCGGGTAATCTTTTCGGACAAGCCGCCCTGAAGCTGCTCAAGAGCGATGCGCCTGCTTTCATCGGTCTTTGAACGAATTAGATCTATAACTGCTTCTGCCTGAGTTAAATCAATTCTGCCGTTTAAAAATGCTCTTTTTGTAAATTCCCCGGGTTCAGCGAGTCTTGCACCTGATTGAAGTACAAGATTAAGAATTCTTTTTAAGGTAATCATGCCACTATGGCAATTTATTTCAACAACATCTTCTTTTGTATAAGAATAAGGAGCTTTCATTAAGGTTATCAGGACCTCATCAATTTTTCTTTGAGAAGAAGGGTCAATTATAAAACCATAAATTATTCTACGGGATTTTAAACCGGAAAGGGTTTTGTTTTTAGGTGATAGGAATATTTTTTCAACGATACTTACAGCATTGCTTCCGCTTAACCTTATTATACCAATTCCACCTTCTCCAAGAGGGGTGGAAATAGCAGCTATTGTATCTTCATCAAACATCAATATTTAGTATATATCAAAATGATATGAGTATTAAGATGAGGATTCTTTTGCCATTTTCTGATTAACATATACTTGCTGTGCGATGCCAAAAATATTGTTGACGAGCCAGTACAACACAAGACCGGATGCAAAATTAAGGAAGAGAAAAGTGAAAATAACAGGCATAAACAGCATCAATCTGTTTTGCATAGGATCCATACTTGTAGGGGTCATCTTCTGTTGTATGAGCATGGTTGCTCCCATAAGGATTGGAAGCGGTCCAACAGCAAATCCGCCTATTAATGGAAGCCACGCAGGAAGATGGCCGAATAAAGTATCCGGAGCAGAGAGGTCTTTAATCCAGAAAATAAAAGGAGCGCCTCTTAATTCAATTGAAATGAGTAGTATTTTATAAAGAGCAAAAAATACAGGGATTTGAAGCAAAATCGGCAGACAACCACCGAGCGGATTAACTTTGTGTGTTTTATAAATTTCCATCATCTCACGCTGCATTCTCTGCGGGTCTTTTTTGTATTTTTCACGAATTTCAGCCATTCTCGGTTGAATTTCCTGAAGCTTTTTCATTGATTTCTGGCTTTTGTTAATTAAAGGTATAAATGGAATTCTCACAATAATTGTGAGTAACACAATGGCCCATCCATAATTACCACCTATTTTATAAAGCATTTTTAATACCCAGAAAAGTGGAACAGCAAGGATTGAAAAGAACCCGAAATCAATAATGTGTTCGAGACCTCTGTTTAAGGCTTTAAGTGTATCGTATTCTTTAGGACCGGCATAAAGCATGAAATTATTTGTTCCTGCTTTTCCTTTAAGCGCAATTACCGGGGAATCTTTTGCTTTCCAGACTTTTACTTCATCCATTGGATTAAGCGGTACAATCGATGCAAAAAAATATTTATCTTCCTGTGCAATCCACTTAATCTGACCTTTAAAAGTTTTTGGTTCATTTAAGTTTTTTAATGAAAATTCAAGTCTGTCAGTATCATCTTTTAAAAGAACAGGTCCAAAATGGGTAGAAGCATCTGTTTTATCGTGGATTCCAAAATCAGTTCCAACAGTAATCCAGTATTCAGATGGCCCGGAAAGGTCATCTTTAACATCAATTTTGTAACTATCATTATAAAAAGTAAATGTTCTTCTCACACTAAAACCTGAAGAAGCGTATTCAAAAGTTAATGAATCGGATTTCTTGTTATTGTCAAGTTTTATATTTTTACCCGTTGAACTGAAGAAAATATTTGAGAGTTCGAATTCTTCCTTTGAACCAATTCCAAGGGCAGGAATTTCGCCTGTTGATTTTAATAAAACAACGTTATTGCCTTTATTGTCTTTGTATTTTTTAAGTTCAAAATGTTTAATGGTAGCTCCTTTATTAGAAAATACCGCTGAATATAGATCAGTTTCTACTTTAATTTCTTTTTCTTCGGAAGGAATATTTTTTGGTTGTATTTCCAATAAAGTTTTTGGTTGAACCTCTGGAGTTGACTCTACAGGTTTTTGTTCGCTGGTTGAAGGTTTTTGAACCTGCTGCGGCTGTGGTTCTGGTTTAACGAAAAAGTATTGATATGCAAAAAGTATTAAAAAAGAAAGCGCAACAGCTATTAATGCTCTTTTTTCCATAGTTTATTTAACAGGGTCATACCCGCCGGGATGGAACGGGTGACACCTTAATATCCTCCTCAGAGATAGAAAAATTCCTTTAAAAGCTCCATACTTCCGAATAGCCTCTATAGAATATTGCGAGCACGAAGGAAAAAAACGACAGCTTGAAGGAAAAATCGGAGATATACAATATCTATAACATTTAATCAGCAGTATTAAAAATGCCTTCATCTTTAAACCTTAACAGAGCCATCTTAATGTCATTAATAAAATCATTGAGTGTGCCTTCCGGAGCTAATTTCCGGGCGACAATAACAATATCACATGGCACCGGAATTTCTTTTGTCAAAGCTCTCAGGGATTCCCTCAGAAGGCGCTTTAATCTGTTTCTTACAACTGCTTTGCCGATTTTTTTCCCAACAGCAAGTCCCAAACGGCTAAAATTCAGGCTATTCGGCATCGCATAAATTACGAGATATTTTGAACTTTGATTTTTGCCTTTCTTAAATACTAAATCAAAGTCCCGTCTTTTCGTTAAGGTTCTTAATGACTGCTGATTCATCAGACAGTCAGTCTCTTGCGTCCTTTGTCCCTTCTTCTTTTGAGAACCTTGCGACCGCCTGAAGAGCTCATTCTCTCCAAAAAGCCGTGTGTCTTTTTCCTTTTACGGTTATGTGGATGATATGTTGTATATGTTGCCATAATTCAGAATTAATATTTTAGTTTTTTCTTGAAAATAAAGTCAAGGTTGTTTAAGATGATTATATGAAATATGGTGAAAAGGCGATTAAAAAAGCTGAACTTGAAATATGGAATAATCCTGAACCCGAACGCGATTATGAAATAAATATTTCTTTTTCTGAATTTACCTGTCTTTGTCCACGTTCAGGTTATCCTGATTTTGCAACAATAAAAATCACTTATATTCCTGACAAAAAGATTGTAGAGTTGAAATCACTAAAACTCTATCTTAATTCGTATCGTGATATTCATATATCTCATGAGGAAGTTACCAATAGAATTTACACTGAATTAGAGAAGAAACTCAAACCAAGATTTCTTGAAGTTATAGGAGATTTTAACCCGAGGGGTAATGTAAAGACTATCGTGAAAGTATGTTCGGATTTAAAAAGACTTAAATGAACTATGCAGCTTTTGCTCTTTCAATGAATAATTTTAGTTTCTTTAAATCTTTCTTGCCTTTTTCAGCTTCAACACCACCACTTACATCAACGCCATAAGGTCTTACATGTCTAACTGCTTCGGAAATATTTTCAGGAGTCAAACCTCCTGCAAGGATAATATTTCCAAATTTTTTTGCTTCAACAGCTATATCCCAGTTGAAAATCTTGCCTGTACCGCCAAGTGAATCCGGTGAATATGCATCAAGCAAGAAAGCAGAAACATTGTCTTTATAATTAATTAGAGGTTCGAGACTCTGAAGGGATTTAATTCTAATGACTTTTACTATTTGCCTTGAAAAAGTGCTCAGTTTTGCAATTTCCTGTTCATAAATCTGTACAGCATCTATCCTGACACTTGATACAACTTCTTCAATCTGCGCCGGGCTCTGGTCAACAAAAACACCAATTGTAGTTACAAAAGGAGGAAGTTTTTTAATAATTAATTCAGCATCTTTATAGGAAATCCAGCGGGGGCTCTTTTCGAAGAACACAAAACCAATTGCATCAGCTCCGGAATCTATTGCTGCAAGGGCATCATCAAGATTAGTAATGCCGCATATTTTAACTCTTACTGCCACGTATTATTTTATCATAATCTCCCTTTTAGCTCATCAATTTTTTTACCAATATCGGGGGATTCCATAAATGCTGTGCCAATAAGCATTGCATCTATGCCATATTCCTGAAGCCTCTCTACATCCCTGTAATTTTTTATACCGCTTTCACTCACAACAATTCTCTCAGGCGGGATTTCTTTTTTCAGTTCAAAAGTTGTATTAATATCTATTTGTAAAGTCTTCAGATTTCTGTTATTAATTCCAATAATCTGGCAATCGATATGAAGGGCAACCTCGAGTTCCTTAAAATCATGCACTTCAAATAGAACCGATAGCCCGAGTTCTTTTGAAAGATGAATGTATTCGGAAGCCTGACTTTTTTCGAGTAGTCCGGCTATAAGTAATATTGCATCAGCCTGATATGCCCTTGCTTCATATATCTGATATTCATCAAAGATAAAATCCTTTCTTAAAACAGGCCTTGTTAAAATATTTTTAACTTCAGGAATAAATAATAAGTTTCCCTGAAAATAATCTTCTTCAGTAAGCACGGAAACTGCATCAACGGCTTTTTCTTCATAGATTTCTGCTATCTTCAGAGGATCAAAATCTTTCCGTATAATCCCTTTCGACGGGGAAGCCTTTTTTATCTCTGCGATAAGTTTTATATTATCCGAATTTCGTTTAATTGTACTACTAAAGTCCAGAGGATTCTTAATATCAGCTATTTTTTCTTTCAGGTGGTAAAGAGGTGTTTTGTATTTTGTCTGTATAAGCCTTTCCTTTTTTCTATCGACAATTGTTTTTAAAATAGACATAGAAAATTTTAAAGCTTATACATTTGCTTTTTCAAGCTATCCATATCGAATCTTCGATTATTTTGACCATGATAATGAGTTATTTATATAATATGACAATTCTGAATAAACCATCTCGATTACCGAATCCCAGTCACCGGGTTTAGGCTGGCGAAACAACTTCATCGTTGGGTACCACGGACTATCATCTCTATTAATCATCCATCTCCAATCAGATGAAAATGGCAATAATGTCCAGACTTTTTTGCCTAAAGCACCTGCAAGATGCACTATTACTGTATCCACCGATATGACAAGATCGAGATTTTCAATTAAAGCTGCTGTATCTGAAAAATCTTTTATGTCTTCCGTTAAATCAATAATATTAATTCCTTCCGGTTTCTCAATTTTTTTCAAAGAAGACGCGCCTACCTGTAGGCTATAAAATTCAACATTCTTTAACTTGAATAAAGGCAAAAATTTTTCTAAAGGGCATGACCTATTTTTATCATTTTCGTGCTCCGGATTCCCTGCCCATGTTAAACCAACTTTGAAATGCTTTTCTGAATTTAATTTATTCCTCCAATAGTTGATAAGAACTTGAGCAACTGATATGTAAGGAACATCCGATGGTATATTATTTAAATCTGTTCTAAAAATCAAAGGCAATTTACTAAGAGTGCAATGAAAATCAAATTCAGGTAATTGTTCTTTATAACTATAAACCCCGGCGATCCCCTTAACATTTTCCATTATTGATTTAAGAGATTCAGAACATAAAAGGACTATTTTTACACCTTTGTTAGCAACTATATTACAATATCTAACAAATTGTATCGTGTCACCGAACCCCTGTTCTTCGTAAAGCAATAAACAACAATCATTTATAGTTCCTTCCCATTCCGGTTCTTTAAATTCGAAAGAGTGATTTTTTAATTTTGTTCTCCATTGATACTCTATCCATCCTTCTTCAAAATTACCAATACTTAAAAGTGCAAATGCAAGATCAAAATGTATTTCTGCTAAATTGTAATTCAAAGATATGGCTTTTTTATAATATTTTATGGCTTCTTCAATTAGTCCCTTATTATGGAGCAATATGCCGATATTATGATATAAATCTATATTTGCCGGTTCTAATTGTAATGCTTTTTTATAAAGTATTATAGCTTCGTCATTCTGTTCTCTTTCTTTAAGAATATTTGCAAGGTTATAATATGCTGCTGTGAATCTCGGATTCAATTTAATAGCATTGCGATAAGATATTATGGCTTCCTCTATAAACCCCATATCATAAAATGCATTTCCAAGATTGAAGTGCACATTAAAAAGGTTTGGATTTATCTGAATCGCTTTTTGGTAACATTTAATTGCATCATTAAGCCGGCCTATTTCTTGATATAAAACACCGAGGTTATAAAAGGCGTCAACAAAATCAGGGTAATAATTGATAGCTTTCTGGTAGCAATCTATTGCTTCATTGTAGCATTTGTTATCACGATAAATATTTGCAAGGTTATAAAAAGCATGGTAATTTGAAGGGTTAATATTGATAGTTTTTTTAATAAGCCTAACAGCGGAGTCGAAATCGCCCCTTGCTGCGTAAATGAGTCCTAACATATGAAGTATATCAACATTGTCAGGTTGTTTTTTTAGTATTCTTTTATAGAGAATTTCAGCCTGCGAGAGATCTCCGTTTCGATGGTACTCTAAAGCTGTATAAATCATTCTATTTATGTTCATGGTTTTGAATTATTATATAACAGGTTGTTATATTCTTTTAACCCGGATAATACAGATATTGACCCAAAAAACGTGAAGTATAAAAGGCAAATTGTAAACAGTCAGTTTATCATTCTCGGTCTGGCTTGCCCCGGGAATCTATAAAACTCAAAATCGGACCTGGGTGATTAAAAAGAAAAATGGAAAATTTTTGCTAAAAGAAAGAGAAATATTTGATAATATAAACATTATGATTCTAAACGCTTTAATCGCATATTTAGAGTAAAATGAGCTATTAAGGAAGGATTAGATGCAAAACAAAAAGGAAAATCCAGAATCACCGGATAAGTATAAAGCAAATTTTAATGAAAAGACAGATGTACAGGCGATTAAACAATCAATTTTAAATAATCTTTTTTATAATCTCGCAAGACTCCCGCATTCTGCTACTGTTAATGACTGGTATCTTGCTGTCTCTTATACAATCAGAGACATGATGGTTAAAAGGTGGGTTAATTCAGTTCAGGAATTTACTGAAGATGTAAAGGTTGTTGTTTTGTTATCCGATGAATTTCTTTTAGGTCCACAGCTTGAAATGAATATAATTAATCTTGATGTTTATTCAGAAATATCTCAAGCGGTTCTGGAATTAGGACTCAATCTGAATGAAATTACAATGGCAGAGATTGAACCGGGTCTCGGATCTGGAAGAACCGGAAGTTTTGCAGCTTCCTCTTGTGATTCACTCGCTACACTCGGGATTCCTGCTATAGGATACGGTATCAGGTATGAATTTGGACAATTTGAACAGGATTTTCAAGACGGGTGGCAGATTGAAAAAACAGGCAAATGGCTTGCTTCGGGAAATCCCTGGGAGATTTTGAGGAGCGATATTTCTTATACAGTAAAACTTGGTGGTAGCACGGAATCATATTATGATAAACATAATAATTTCAAAGTTAAATGGACGCCGAAATTTGCTATAAAAGGAATCGCTTATGATGTTCCTGTCACAGGTTATAAGACCGATAAAATAAATTTACTTCGTCTCTGGAAGGCCGAAGCTATTGAATCTTTTGATTATGATGCTTTCAATATAGGGGATTACCTAAGCCGTTTGAATGAAAAAATTGCCTCTGAATCAATAGGAAAAATTCTTTATCCCGATGATGAGCCATATCTCGGAAAGCACCTTAGATTGTCCCAGCAATACTTTTTCGTCTCCTGTAGCCTTCAGGATTTGATCCGCCTCCATCTTTTGCGGTGGAAAAACATACATTCATTCTCTGACTCGTTTGCGATTCAGTTGAATAGTGCAAATCCGGCAATAGCAGTTGCAGAATTAATGAGACTCTTAATTGATGAACACGGGGTTGATTGGGATAAAGCATGGTATATTACACAGAATAGTTTTTCATATACCAATTATGCTGTTGTTCAGGAGGCTCTTAAAAAGTGGCCGTTGCCTGTGTTTGCAAGCATCCTTCCAAGACATCTTGAAATTATTTATGAAATAAACAAAAGGTTTTTAGATGAGATATGGCTGAAATATCCGAATAACAATGAAAAACTCTCAAGTCTTTCAATAATTGATGAAAGTGACCAGAAATATGTGAAAATGGCACATCTTGCTTCTCTTGGCAGTCATATTATTTGTGGCATCTCGGAAAATCACACTAAATTACTAAAAGAAACACTTATCCCAGATATTTATGAACTCTACCCCGAGAGGTTTCGCAATATCACAGGTGGTGTCACACATAGAAGATGGTTGCTTTTAAGTAATCCAGAACTTGCCGGGCTTATTTCCAGGACAATTGGAGAGAAATGGATAAAAAACTTTGGTGAAATTAAACATCTTGAAGCTTTCTCAAATGACCCGGAACTTATAAAAAAATGGCAGGAAGTAAGATTCAGTAATAAAAATAAACTTGCGACTCTTATTAAACAACATAATGGCAATTTAATTGATAATTCAGCAATTTTTAATGTGCAGGCCGGTAAGATACATGAACAAAAAAGACAGCATTTGAATTTATTACATATAATAACTCTCTATAACCGCATAAAGAAGAACCCGGGAATTGATTTAAATCCACGTGTCTTTATCTTCAGCGGAAAAGCAGCACCCGGATATTTCATTGCAAATCTTATTGTTAAACTTATAAATTCTGTTGCTGAAATAATCAACAAAGACCTTGATGTTGCCGGAAGGCTTAAAGTTTTTTTCCTGCCGGATCTTAATGTTAAGAAAGCACAGATAATTTTTCCAGCTACTGATATTGCGGTGCAGATCTCAACAGCAGGCAAGGAATCGTTTTCTTCGAGTCTAATTAAGTTCTTAATGAATGGTGCGCTGGCTATTAGCACATTTAATGGTGGAATAGATGAAATTTACAGAGAAATTGGAGATGATAATTTCTTTAGGTTTGGGTTAAGTCCACAACAGATAAGTGAAAAGAAAACCGGCGGATATAATCCAATGGAATACTATAATTCTAACTTCGAACTCAAAGAAGCAATAGATTTAATAAGTTCTGGATTCTTCTTCAAGAAAGACCCGGCGCTTTTTAAACCATTAATTGACTCTTTGTTATGTAGGGATGAACAAATGGTACTTGCGGATTATCAATCATACATTGAGAGTCAGACACTTGTAGAGAAGATATTCAAAGACAAGAAAGCCTGGACAAAAAGGTCAATATTAACAGTAGCCGGAACAGGCTATTTTTCATCCGATCGTATGATTTCAGAGTACAATAATTTAATCTGGTATGCATCAGCGAACCCTTAACCCTGTGTACCCGAATGTGGAGGGGGAGGGGCCTTTTAGGGGGAAAGGCCCCTCTCTGGAGGGAAATTATGCTTCCTGTTGGGGTTGGGGAGCTTTTCGCAAAAATGTCGGGACGTCAATATGATCGTCGTACGACATTATGTCAGACGTTTTTAAATCAATGCCGTATTTTGTTTTGAGATCCTTTGATAAAACCCTTTCAGAACCTCTCAAGCTAATCGTCTGTTTTACCGGCTGGGGTGCTGGAGTCCATTTCTTAACCTGCGGCAGGTCAACTTTTTCTTTCTGGTCATTGAATCCTGTTGCTATAACCGTTACCCTAACTTCATCTGTTATATCAGGATCAATAACTGCACCGAATATTAAATGGACTTCTTCATGTGCGGAATCATAAATGTAAGAAACAGCTTCCTGCACATCATTAAGGGCAAGTTCCATTCCTCCTGTTATATTAACTAAAATTCCTTTTGCGCCTTCGATAGATGATTCTTCAAGTAATGGGTTTAATATGGCTTTTTTAGCTGCATCAAGTGCGCCTGTGTCTCCTCTGCCAACACCTGTTCCCATTACACCTCTACCCTGATTCTGAATAATAGTTTTCACGTCTGCAAAGTCAACATTTATAAGACCGGGAATAAGAATAATATCAGAAATTCCCTGTACCGCTTGTTTTAAAACATCATTTGCTACAGCAAAGGATTTAAGCAAAGGAGTGCCTTTTTCAACTACAAGCCCTATTTTATCGTTTGGTATTACTATCAAAGTATCGACGTATTTACGAAGTTCTTTAATGCCTTCCTCAGCATTGTTGTATCTGATTTTACCTTCATAGAAAAAAGGTCTTGTTATTACAGCGATAGTAATCGCACCAAGATCTCTTGCAATGCTTGCAATAACAGGACCCGCGCCTGTACCTGTCCCTCCTCCCATTCCTGCAGTAATGAAGACCATGTCAGAACCTTCAAGATATTCGGCAATCAAACTGCTGTCTTCAAGTGCAGCTTCTCTGCCAATCTGGGGATTAGAGCCGGCGCCAAGACCTCTTGTAAGATTTGCTCCAATCTGAACTTTTACGGGAGCAAGTGAGGTTTCAAGAGCCTGCATATCTGTATTTATTGCTATAAATTCAACTCCATGCAGGTTGCCTGCTATCATGTTATTAATAGCATTCCCTCCTGCTCCTCCAACACCTACTACTTTGATTTTTGCTGCCTGTCCTTTTGTTTCTTCAATTTCGAATATCATCTTTCCCCTCCTTCTTTAAATTTATTTTCATCTGAAAATTCCTTTAACCCAATCTTTCATTTTTCCGAATATACCTGTAAATGTTGCAGGATAAATTTCCACATCTTTTTCTTCATTGTAACCATAAAGAACCAGACCTATTCCTGTTGAGTACATGGGATTACCCGTAATTTCTTTCGGACCGTAAATTTTTAACGGCATCCCTATCCTTACAGGAAGCCCAAATATTTCTGCAGCAAGTATATCAATGCCAGAAAGTAAAGAGCCCCCTCCTGTTAGGACAACTCCTGATGATGCAACTTCATATCCCGAACATGTTTTTAATTCATTGCTTATAATTTCTATCAGTTCTTCTGTTCGTGAATAAATAATTTCGCATAGTTGTAATCTTGGTATGACTGCTATTTCACCTGACCGTGAAATCTTTATTTCCTCGGCTTCATCAATTGCTGTTAAAACAGCATGACCGTATTTCTTCTTTATCTTTTCAGCTTCATTGATCGATATACCGAGTCCTACAGCTATATCGTTTGTAAAATGGTTTCCTCCAACAGCAAGAACAGATGTATGTCTCAGCCATCCATCCCTGTAAAGGATTACATCTGTCGTACCACCACCAATATCTACAACAGCAACACCGAATTCTTTTTCTTCTTCTGTTAATATTGCTTCAGCAGAAGCAAGGGGCTCAAATATAATGTCTATTACCTCAAGTCCTGCTTTTTCGCAGCATTTAAGTAAATTCTGAACAGATGTAATTGCCCCGGTAAGAATATATACTTTTGCCTCAAGCTTTGTACCAATCATTCCGACAGGATCTTTTATGCCATTTAACCCATCAAGACTATATCCGGTTGGAATTACATGTAAGACTTCTCTATCAAGTGGAACATATACTGCTTTCGCAGAATCAATAACTCTTTCAACATCATCATTTGTGACTTCTTTTCCACGCACACCTGAAGCACCAACACTGTTAAATCCCTTGATATGACCTCCTGAGATTCCAACATAAACAGAGTTTATTTCAACTCCTGAAACACTTTCTGCTGTTTCAACTGCCTTGCGTATAGAGTTAATAGTTGCCTCAATATTAACTACAACTCCTTTTCTAAGTCCTGTTGATGGCGATGAACTGACACCGAGTATCTCAATCTTATTGTTTATTACTTCACCGACAACAACACATATCTTTGTTGTGCCAACATCAAGTCCAACAATTATGTTTCCATGTGAGATTCTACTACCCATTATTTAATTACCTTTTCAATTACAGGTTTTACAAATGCTCTGCCTGAAAATCTGAGGTCAATATAAGCAACATTTATACCCATATTTTTTATGTCCTCTTCAAGCTTGAGTAATTTATCAAGCTTTTCTTCATATTGTCCTTCACCGATTTTTACTTCAAGTCCGTCAATTACTGCTGTTATTTCATGAGGCTTATATGCTTTAATCTCTATGTGTTCTCTTTGCGTTGACAGACCTTTGCGATTCATTGCATTTGCAAGATTAATTGCTTCTTTGAGCCCCTGTTTGTCCCTGAACGGATCACCTGTTATTACAGGAAGAAAAGGAACCGATTTATTCTTAATCTCTTCAAGAAGATTACCCTGATCATCTATAAGGAAAAGATGTTCGTTCATCTCAAGAAGTGCAAAAGGCTCTGCTTCTTTGATTGTCATTAAAAGAGTGTCAGGGAATATTTTTTTAATATTCACTGATTTTATCCATGGTGATTTCAACATTCTGTTGCAAATATCTTCGCCTGAGAACGAAAGGAGGCTATCACCCTTTTTGATGCATGAAAATGTTCTTAGTTCATCATCTGTAAGATGTTTGTTCCCTGAAAAAAGAAAATGTTTTACCGGAAATATAAATTTAAACGGGTTTGAATAAATTAGAAGATACAAAGAAACTGCAGCAGATATTATCAGTATCATAGAAACTGCATTCCTTGCTATTATTAGAATATTCCTGTGTTTCTTAAATCTATTTATTTTCATCTTCTATGCTTTTCAAAATCTCTTCAACCAATTCTTGAAAACTCAAACCTGCTTGCATAGCTATCTTTGGAAGCAGGCTTGTTTCTGTCATTCCGGGTATCGTATTTACTTCAAGCACAAATGGATTACCTTTGTTGTCTATCCTTAAATCGACTCTTGTAGCTCCTCTACAGCCGAGAGCAAGATGGGCTTTTAAAGCTTCTTCTGCTGCTCTTTCATAAACATTTTGTTCAAGTTCGGGAGGAAGTATATATTGAGTAAGACCTGCTGTATATTTTGCTTCATAACTGTAAAACTCCAGCGATGGCCTGACTTCTACTCCACCAAGAATTTTGTTTCTTAAGATACCTATCTGAACTTCTTTTCCTTCTATATATTTTTCGATAATCACCCGATTCCCAAAAGAAAATGCATTTTCAAGAGCAGCACCAAGTTTTTCCTTGTCTTTTAAGATAGTAACACCGATGCTTGAGCCTTCTGTTGCCGGTTTAACAACCCATGGCATTTCGAAAGGCACATCAAATTTAATAGAAGGTTTTTTTATGATGATAAATTCAGGAACCTGAACTTTATGATATATAAAAATCTGTTTTGATGCTTCTTTATCCATTGCGAGTGCAGATGCAAGCACGCCGGAACCTGTATAAGGAATGTCCATAACTTCAAGCATTCCCTGAACAGCTCCATTCTCACCCCATCCGCCATGTAGAACAGGAAATGCTATTTCAATGCCTTCTTTAATTAATAAAGCACATAAATCTTTTTGAGCATCTATTAAAACCACATTATAGCCCATGTTTTTTAATGCATTAAAAACTGCTGTACCACTTCTTAGAGATACTTCTCTTTCAGCCGAGATCCCTCCAAATAATACACCTATTTTTTTATCCTTCAACAAACTCATCTCTCCCTATTATTTTTATTTCCGGTTCAAGAATAAGTCCTGTCTTTTTTTTAACTTTATATGAAACAATTTCCATAAGTTTCAGAAAATCAGCAGCTTTTGCTCTGCCCCTGTTTATAAAAAAGTTCGCATGTAAATTGCTGACTTCAACATCTCCAACCCTTAGTCCTTTACACCCTGCTTCTTCTATTAATTGTCCTGCATAAAATCCAGGAGGATTTTTAAATACGCATCCTGCTGATGGCTCCCAGATAGGTTGTTTCTCTTTTTTAATTTTCAGAAAATTTTCAATGTTTTTGGTAATCTCTTCTTTATCGCCTTTTTTTAGTTTTATCTCAGCACCGATAATTATATTCCCCGAATTTATTCCGGAAGTTCTGTATCCAAAGTTAAGAGAATCCGTGGTAAATCTTTTTATTAAACCTGCTTCATTCATAATGTCGATTGAATAAAGAATATCTTTTATTTCACGTCCAAAAGAGCCTGCATTCCCGTATATCGCTCCTCCGATAGTGCCCGGAATTCCTGCAAGTTCCTCGGTTCCTGAGTATCCATTTTCTTTGCAATAAGTAATAAAACGTTGTAATAAAACTCCTGATCCGGTATAGATTATTACTGAATCTCCATCTTCTTTTATCCTGGTTATATTTTTAAACGACTTTAATGATATTACCGCGCCTTCGATCCCGTTATCCCTGACAAGAATATTTGTTCCGCCACCCAGGGCGATAAAGGGGATCCCGTTATTCTTTAAATTGATTAAAAGCCCGATTAATGAAGGAATATCAGCCGGCAAAGCATATATATCGGCATTGCCCCCTATTCTTAAAGATGTGTGACTGCTCATTGGTTCCATGAACTTAACTTCACCCTCAAAAAGGCTACCCGAAAATATTTTTCTAAATTCGAGTTCAACCATTATCTGAAATCTTTCCTGTTTAATATATGAAGAATTTCTTCACCTATCTTCCAGACATCGCCAGCCCCGAGTGTGAGAAGGACATCTCCTTCTTTTAATTCTGATGCGATTTGCAAGGCTGCATTCTGCCTGTTCTGTAAATAAAAGACATCATTCATGCCTTTATTTTTTATGCTTTCAACAAGTCTATCCGAGTTTACCCCTTCAATAGGTTTTTCTCCTGCAGGATATATATCAATAACAAAAAGTCTGTCTGCATCATTAAAGGATTCGGAAAATTCATCCATAAGATCAGTTGTTCTTGAATAACGGTGAGGCTGAAATAATACAACAAGACTTCCAGATTTTCTATTTAATGGCAGGTTCTCGAAAATACCTTCTTTGACTGCTCTTAAAGTCGCTTTTATTTCAGCAGGATGATGGCCGTAATCATCATAAATCATAATTCCATTTTGTTCGCCTTTAAATTCAAGTCTCCTCTGTATGCCGCTGAAATTTTTTAATGCGTTTTTGATTATTTCTATATCCATCTTTAAAGTTAGACCGCAGCCGATTGCTGCAAGTGCATTCAAGACATTATGAATACCCGGCAAGCAAATCTTAAATTCACCGAGATATTTGCCCTTATGGAAGACGTCAAAATTTATGGACATGAAACCTTTTTTAATATTTACTGCCCGCAATTCAGCTTCTTCTGAAAAACCATATGTCATATACTTTCTATGTATAGAAGGCAAAAGTTCTTTTATATGCTGATTTTCAATACAAACTATTGCTGTTCCATAAAATGGCACTTTATTTATAAATTCAAGAAAAGCCTTTTTCAGGGAATCCATATTCTTGAAAAAATCCATATGTTCCCTGTCAATATTTGTAACAACTCCGATAGTTGGTGAAAGTTTCAGGAAAGAGCCATCACTTTCATCAGCTTCTGCAACAAGAAATTCACCTTTACCCAGCACAGCATTCTTGCCTGTAGCCTTAAGCCTTCCACCAATAACAACTGTTGGGTCAAAATTTCCTTCTGTCAATAAAGTTGATATTAATGAGGTAGTCGTTGTTTTTCCGTGCGCTCCGGCAACAAGCACTGAATATTTCAAACGGGCTAATTCAGCTAACATTTCTGCTCTTGGTATAACAGGTATTGATTTTTTCTTTGCTTCGAGAACCTCTGGATTATCATCTTTAACAGCAGAAGAAATAACGAGAACATGTGCATCATCAACATTTTTTCCATCATGTCCTATGTAAATTTTTATTCCGAGAGTCTGAAGCCTTTTTGTTGTTTGAGACTCATTCAAATCAGAACCTGTTACTTCATACCCGAGATTGTGAAGTAGTTCAGCGATACCCGACATTCCGATACCACCTATACCAACAAAATGTATTATTCTATACCGTTCAAACACTTGTAACCCCGTTTTTGAATTTTGAATCTTGAGTTTTGAGTTTTGAATCTTGAGTTTTGAGTTTTGAATTCTTTATTATGCTCATTGCTATATCAACAACTTTCTCTGATGCATCAGGCTTGCTTACTGAAATGCAGCTTTTTCTCATATCATTCCTTAGATTCTCATTAAAAAATAATTCTTTTATTTCTCCGGCAAGTTTTTCTCCACCGAGGTCTTTATCGGCTATCAGCTTCGCTGCTCCTATTTCCTTAAGTTTTTTTGCATTTAATTCCTGATGATTACCGGCAGCATAGGGGTAAGGAATTAATATCGCGGGTTTCCCCAAAGATGTAATCTCCGCAAGTGTTGTTGCTCCTGCCCGTGAGATTACAATATCCGATACAACATAAGCTTCACCCATTTGATAAATAAATGGTGCTACAACTCCTTTAAACCCTGCATTTCTATACGCATCTCTGATATATTCATAATCAGAAGAGCCTGTTTGATGAATAAACTGAATACTATCTTTAATTTCTTTTAGAAAATTGAATGCATCAATAATCGCAAGATTTATACTCCTTGCGCCTGAACTTCCTCCAAAGACTAATATTGTAAAAAGATTCCTTTCAATCGGGAAAATCTTATAAGCTGATTCAATACTTCCTTTAAAAACCTGAAGTCTTACAGGATTCCCTGTAAGAAAGGTGTTGCCTTTAGGAAAATGTGAGATGCTTTCCTGGTATGTTATACATATTGCATCAACAAATTTTCCGAGTTGTTTATTTGTAAATCCGGGTGTTAAATTCTGCTCGAGTATCATTGTAGGGAATGACATAAAATATGCGATCATCAGTATTACTCCTGATGCATACCCTCCAACTCCGATCACAATATCCGGTTTTACAGATGTTAATATGTTGTATGAATCAAATACTGCATAAACCATTTTAATTAAAGATTTAACCTTTCTCTTAATTGACACTCCAACAAATCCCTCGGCTCTTAAGAACTTAATCGGGTAACCTTCTCTTGGCACAACCCTCGATTCTATCCCGTGCTCTGTGCCTACAAAAATAATTTCATTAGACTCATCCCTTCTTTTAAATTCCTCTGCAACCGCTAAACCGGGAAACAAATGTCCACCGGTTCCACCCCCGGCTATTATTATTCTCATCTTTCGAAAATTATCCTGTTGCCTTTAAAATTTTTTCTTAAATTCCTGGATTCAACCTTTCTTTTAATTATCTTTCTCTTAATAATATTCTTGTCTTCAGCTTCTTCATTTTCATCGTTCTTTGAAAGTCTTAAAAGCATCCCGATTGTAGCCATATTAACAAGCAAAGAAGACCCGCCATAACTTATAAAAGGAAGCGGAAGTCCTTTTGTAGGAATCATCCCGGTAACAACAGCAAAATTTATAAGAGCCTGTAAAGCAATCATTAATGAAAGCCCTGTGACAAGATAACTTGTAAACAAATCTTTTCTTGAAGCAGCAATCTTTATTCCCCTGTAAAATAGAAATGTAAAAAGGACAATGACAAAAATTGCTCCTATAAGTCCGAATTCTTCCCCGATAATTGAAAATATAAAGTCTGTATGTGATTCCGGCAGATAGGATAATTTTTGTTTTGAACTGCCAAGCCCTACACCTGTTAGCCCCCCGCTTCCCAGTGCGATAAAAGATTGAATAAGTTGAAAACCGGTTTTTTGAGGGTCTTCCCATGGATTAAGAAAAGAAGTAATTCTCCTGAACCTATAAGGTTCCATCGCAAGTTTTATTATTACGGGGATAGCTGCAAGAAGAAGAATCCCGATATATCTTATCTTTGTTCCTGAAAGAAAAAGCATAGCAATCGTAATGAATGTCAGACTCATTACAGCACCAAAATCAGGCTGTAAGATTATGATTAACTGAAAGATAACCATAACTCCTATTGGTTTTATGAAAGAAATGAAACTATCTGTTCTGTAATCAGGCATTGAAATATATTTTGCAAGAAATATGACCATTGCCATTTTTACGAGTTCAGATGGTTGAAATGTCGATGGCCAGAGTCTAATCCATCTTCTCGCACCGCCTGCAGATATACCAATCCCGGGTATAAAGACAAGTAAAAGAAGGATTAGAGAAATTATAAGTAAAGGTATCGCAAGCTTTTCAATAAAAGAAGGCTTCAGTCTATAAGCAATTGCCATAATAATAAAACCCGCGACTATTGTGAAGAGATGTCTTTTAAAAAAGAAGAATTCGGTTGCTCCCTTTTTTATCAATACAGGAGTCAGAACAGATGTAGTACTGTAAATCATCAGGGCTCCGAACCCTGTGAGTATCAAAGTAATAATCAGTAGATATTTATCCTGTCTTTCCATTATTTAAGCTTCCTGACTATATCTTTGAATTGTCTTCCTCTGTCTTCAAAATCTCTGAACATATCAAAACTTGCACATGCAGGTGATAGAAGAACAACATCTCCTTTTTCAGCTTCTCTTTGGGCAATTTCAACCGCATCTTTAAGACTTGCAGCCATATGAGTTTTAACAAAATCACCGAGCGCTTTTTTAATTTTCCCGGACGCTTCGCCAATAAGTATCAGGGATTTTACTTTATCTTTTACCAAATCTTTCAAAGCACTGAAATCTCCTGCCTTATCTCTTCCACCTGCTATTAAAATCACAGGAGATTTGAATCCCTCAAGTGACTTCATTACTGCGGCAACATTTGTGCCTTTCGAATCATTGATGTAACTCACACCATTTAACTCTCTGACAAATTCAAGCCGGTGTTCTAATCCCCCAAACTCTTTAAGTGAATCTATTACTGCATTTACAGGACAACCTGCAAGGAGAGCCATGGCAGAAGCAGCCATGGCATTCTCCAGGTTATGTACTCCTTTAATTCTTATCTCACCGGTATTAATTAAACTAAATGGAATTTTTTCTCCAAATATATCCGGAATATTACAATAAATATATCCATCTTTGAGATATAGACCTTTAACCTCATTTTTCCTGCTGAAAAAATAGACTTGTGGTTTTATTGATTCCAATTTTGAATAATATAGTTTTTTTGTTTCATCATCGTCATAATTAAGAACAAGATAATCTTCTTCTGTCTGATTCATAAATATTCTTGATTTTGCGTCTATGTATTCTTTCATTGAATGGTATCTATCGAGATGGTCCGGAGTTATATTTAATAAAGAAGCAACAACTGGTTTAAACTTATCAATTGCCTCAAGCTGAAAACTCGAGACTTCAACTACAACAAAATCAACAGTCTTTTTATTATCCTTAATGCTTGCAAGTCTTAGTATTTCTTCTGTTAAAGCATTGCCAATATTGCCTCCTAAAATGCTTTTAAATCCTCCTTTATTAATCATAAAATCGAGCAAAGTTGTTGTAGTTGATTTTCCGTTTGTGCCTGTAACAGCAAGAAACCCTTTATTGCAATTAATTAGTTGTTCTTCTTCATTGACAGACATTATTATTCTGTAAGCTAGTTCAAGCTCACCTATTATAGGAATTCCTCTTGCCCTCGCAAGAGATAGCGGGCTTATATCAAGAGGAACACCCGGGCTGACAACCACAAGATCAGAGTCTTTAAATAGATAGTCCGGATGAGAACCTAATATAAGCTTTACTTCTTTATTGATATTCTGAATATAAGATTCTAATTTGTCTTCTTGTTTTATATCAGTTACAGTTACATCAGCGCCCATTAAAGAAAGCAGATTGGCTGCGCCAACTCCGCTTCTTGCGAGTCCTACTATTGTTACTCTTTTCCCTTTAACTTCTTTCAACTCCTGTCCTTTTTGCAAATTTATAAGATTTCTTTTTATTTGTTTTTGATTTTGCAATGTTATATTTTTTGACTTTTTTCTTTGTATATATCTTTTCTTCCGGGGATTTGCTTTTTGATTTTTTAGCGAGTAAATATTTTTTGCTGGATTTTTTTATTTTATGAATTCTTTTTGATGGCGTAACGATACTATAATCATCATCAATCTCTGTATTCGTTACATAAAATACAGGATTTTCTCTATTATTCAAGACATCAAATCCTTTTGTTATAAGTAATTCTGTCTCGCGCCAGAGTTCTTCCCTGCTTGGACTGCCAAGAACAGCAACAACTACGGTGTCGTTTTTTCTTTCAGCAGCACATACAAAACAATGTCTTGCTTTGTTTGTATATCCTGTCTTTCCTCCGACAAGATCATCTTCAGACCATAAAAGTCTATTTGTATTTCTTATTAATTTTGAGTTGCCATTGGTTGAAGAAACTTGAGTTATTCTTGTGCCTATAATTTCGCGAATCTTCGGGTATTTAAGAGCATAGCTCATAATTCTTGAAAGATCATTTGCGGTTATATGCTGGCCGCTACCGGGAAGTCCTGTTGCATTTATGAAAAATGTGTTTGAGGCTCCAATTGAAAGAGCTTTCATATTCATAAGTTCTACGAATTTTTCTTCTGAACCGGCAACAGCTTCTGCCAGAGCTACTGCCGCATCATTTGCAGAACCTATTAAAGCTGCATTTAATAGCTCTTCGACAGTGATTCTGTCACCTGCCTTAAACCCTGCCTTATGTGGTTGAACACGGGCAGCATTTTTGCTTATTGTAACAATGTCATTCAGATTAGCTCTTTCGAGTGTAACTATTGCTGTCATGAGTTTTGTAGTACTTGCCGGAGGACATCTAAGGTCAGGATTTTTGGCATATAATAGCCTGCCTGTTGACGCATCCATTACAACGACTGCCCTTGAAAGTATATCCTGGGAGTAAGAGAATACAGGTAAAAGAAAAATGGATAGGAAGACAATTATTAAAGATAACGTATTATTTTTTAACAAATATCCTGCTGTTTTTCTACCCTGAATCCACGTATTTTTAAGCATAATTGTCACCTCACTTTTAAAGTTGCCAGACTCAATAAAGCAAGAACTATTCCAATAATCCAGAATCTTACAATAACTTTGGGCTCAGGCCATCCTTTTAGTTCGAAATGATGATGTATTGGAGCCATCTTAAAAACTCTTTTCCCTGTTAATTTAAAAGAAGAAACCTGAATTATTACCGATAATGTCTCAATTACAAATATCCCGCCAACTACAGCAAGAACAATTTCATGTTTTGTTATTACAGCTAATGTTCCAAGAGCGCCTCCAAGACTAAGTGAACCTACATCACCCATAAAAACATCTGCAGGATAGGAATTAAACCATAGAAATCCTAATGCTGCTCCAAACATGGCTCCACAAAATACAGTAAGTTCTCCTGTGCCCGGAAGATAAAGAACCTGCAGATATTGAGCCAATCCTTTATGTCCTGAAAGATAAACAAGAACTCCGTTTGCAAGTGCTGCGACAGCTACAAGTCCTATTGCGAGGCCATCAATTCCATCTGTGAGATTTACAGCATTTGAAGAACCAACTATGACAATTATCGAAAAAGGTATATAAATCCAGCCAAGCTCAAAAAGCCATTTCTTGAAAAAAGGTACACTAAGAACGTCTGAATAAGGATCCTTTGGGTTTAAATAAAGGAAAACTCCTATTATGACTGCAAGTCCGATCTGAAGTCCGAATTTTTGATATGCTCTTAACCCTCTATGGTTATGGCGATGTACTTTGAGATAATCATCAAGAAATCCGATAAAACCAAAACCTAAGAGAGAGACAATCATTATCCATATATAAATATTTTTAAGATCACCCCACATTAACATTGAAACCATAATACATGTAATAATTAAAATTCCACCCATTGTCGGAGTGCCTGCTTTCCCGAGATGCGCTTTCGGGCCATCATCTCTTATTTGCTGGGTAAGACTAAGGTTCCTTAATTTATTAATCATCCATGGCCCTAATAGCAAAGAAAGAAAAAGAGCTGTCAAAATAGCCAGAGATGTTCTAAAAGTAATATATCTGAATACATTTAAAGGGGAAAACCAGTCATGAAGGCTGTATATTAAACTGTACAGCATATTTCCTCCATAACTTTTTCCATTCCCATTCCCCTTGAACCTTTAATAAGTACAGAATCGCCTTCTCTTAATATTTTGCTTAGAATCTTTCCAGCTTCAGAAGCATTGTCTGATGTGTAAACAATTCCTTTGAATTCATCTGAAGCTATTTTCATTAAATTTCCTACTGCTATAAAAACATCTATGTTAAGTTTTGATAGAACTCTTCCAATATTTCTGTGTGCTTCTTCAGCATATGAGCCAAGTTCGAGCATATCTCCTAAGACTGCTATTGCTCTTGTCTTTTTAATTCTCGAAAGTTCTTCCAGAGCGCCTTGAACCGAACCTGGATTGGCATTATACATATCCTTAATAAAAGTAATTCCATCAATATAAGTATATTCCAGCCTCATTGGAACACCTTTAAAAGTATGTACAGCTTCCCGAATATCTTTTAAAGGAATTCCTATCTTGTAAGCAATAGAAGAAGCAGCAAGTATGTTATAAACATTAAACATCCCTGATATTGAAGATTCTATCCTTGTACTTTCTTTTCCTTTAATATGCATCTCAAAACCCAGACCTTTTTCATGGAGTCTAACATCTTTTGCATAAACATCAGCAATTTCCTTTGCAGAATAATAGATAATCTCTCCATTGAAATTTGAATTTCTTATCCCTTCAACCATAAATTTATCATCAAAATTAACCACAATAGTCTTTACAAATTCAAGCATCTCAAGTTTTGTTGAACGTATTGTTTCAATATCCCCGAATCCTGAGATATGAGCATATCCAATATTTGTTAATACTCCATAATCAGGCAACGCTATTTCGCAAAGCTGCTTTATTTCACCCTTGCCGCTTGCACCCATTTCAAGAACAATAGCTTCATCTTTCCGTGTTAAATTTGACAGACTTAGAGGAAGCCCGATGTGATTATTAAGGTTACCTTCATTTTTTAAAACTCTACGACTTCTACCAAGAATGGCTGCTGTCAGTTCTTTTGTTGTTGTTTTGCCATTTGTTCCCGTAATTGCAATAACAGGAATATCTCTTTTTAAACGCAAGAAACGGGCTAAGTCCTGCAAAGCTTTCAAAGTGTCTTTTACAAATATAATGGTTTTATCTGTAATCTGCCTTGATGGCTTTATACTTACGAATGCACCAATCCCGATTTTTATTGCTTCGAGCAAAAACTCATGACCATCACTTTTAGTTCCTTTTAAAGGCACAAATAATTCTCCATGTTTGATCTTTCTGGAATCAATACAAACTCCTGTAAAAACATCTGCACCTTTAAAGAGAATTTCTCCTCCTGTAGCTTTCAAAATGTCTTCTAATGTTATGAATCCCATAATTTAAATATGTTTATCCTTTAAATTTTTAGGTTCTTCTCTAATTTAGTTGCTCCAAAACTCTCTTTTGTCACTCTTTCTAAAACCTTCTGTGTCATTCCCGCGCAAGCGGGAATCCAGTTTATTTATAATTTTTCATATTTTTCTGGATTCCCCGATCAAGTCGGGGAATGACAGTTTGTCTACTTATTCAGCAACTTTTTTGGAGAAGAACAAATTTTTTATAATTATTCATCCCATTAAAGTGAATACGAACTTATTCTGTACTTTTATTAAGTCTTTTTTCTATTGCCTGTCTTGCAATTTCTTTATCGCTAAAATGTTTTTTTACACCTTCTATTTCCTGATAATCTTCATGTCCCTTCCCTGCTATCAATATAATGTCCCCTGTTTTTGCCATATTTATGGCATGTTTAATAGCCTTTTCACGATCAGGCTCAACAATATAATTTTTATTTACAGTACCTTTTTCAATATCATCAATAATTTGCAAAGGGTCTTCTGTTCTTGGATTATCCGATGTAATAACCACAAAATCACTAAGGGATGTTGCTGCTCTACCCATTGCAGGTCTTTTACCTCTGTCCCTGTCACCACCGCATCCAAATACTGTAATTATTGAACCTTTCTTTGTAATAAGCCGACCTTCAGGAGCATTGAAATTAAGAAGTTCTCTTGCAGTGATTATAAGTCTTTCAAGAGCATCTTCGGTGTGGGCATAGTCAATAATACATAGAAAGTCCTGGCCAATGTCAACTTTTTCAAATCTTCCGGGAACAGTTTTAGTATTTTTAATTCCTTCTGCAATTATATTTAAAGGAACATTCATTGATTTTGCTGCTCCGGCAGCAGCCATAATATTATAAACATTGAACATACCGATTAAAGATGTATCTATCTGTATAGTCTCATTGTTGATTTGAAGCAAGAAATTCATTCCATTATATGAGAAATTAATTTTTGATGCTGTTATATCGGACCCCGGTTGAAGTCCAAAAGTAAGAATATTCAAGGTAGAGGTAAGCCATCTAACAGGAAGTAATTCAGAATAAAGTTGTTTTCCAAAAATATCATCAATATTTATTATTGCAGTACCATCGGAAGAAAGCAATTCGACAAATAATCTTCTTTTTGCATAGAAATAATTTTCCATTGTTTTATGAAAATCGAGATGATCCCTTGTTAAATTTGTAAATACAGCGACTTTAAACTTTGCTCCATCAACCCTATATTGTGCAAGTGCGTGTGATGAAACTTCCGAGATAACATCTGTACAACCCGCATCAAACATATCTTTCAAAAGATGCTGGAATTCAGGCGATTCAGGTGTCGTATGTATTGCCGGTATTATATTATCACCAATCATATATTGTATTGTACCTATAAGGCCAACCTTACGTTGCCATGCTTCGAGAATTGATTTTAATATATATGTGATGGTTGTCTTTCCATTAGTCCCTGTTATTCCTATTAGATTTAGTTTTTCCGATGGTCTTCCATAAAAATTATTTGACATGCAGGCAAGTTCTTTCCTGGTGTTTTCAACATGAATAAATACAATAGAATCGGGCTTGTTACCCGAGGCAGTAAATAAATTTATCTGTTCTTTATCAAGTTGTTTTTCATGTACAATCGCAACAGCGCCTTTTTGTATAGCATCTTGAATAAAATTATGTCCATCAAATTTTTCTCCATGAATCGCTACAAAAATCCAGTCTTTTTTAACCTGCCGTGAATTATAAGTAATACCTGAAATATTAATTACATTCAGGACATTATTTGTATTAATACTATTAGAAATTTTACAGTTTTCTATTATTTCCCTTAAAATCATCTCATTACCAGAATATCAGGCTTGTTTTGTTTTTCTTCAATTGGCACATTCAGATAAGAGAGTGCCTGATTTGCTATATCACGAAATACTGGAGCAGCAACTGTTCCACCATAAATCTGACCTTTGGGCTCATAAACTACGACTATCATCGCTATTCGCGGGTTATTTGCCGGAACGAATCCCACGAAAGAACTTACATATTTTTCTTTTGAATATCTTTTTGTAACAGGATTAATCATTTGTGCGGTTCCTGTTTTGCCCGCGACATCATTGCCGTCTATAGATGCAAGAGTGCCTGTGCCACCTTCTTCGGTGACGCTTTTCAGAATTTCTCTGAAAGTTTCTGCTGTTTTACTGGATATTATGCGTATTTTTTCTGTGTCATTGAACGAAGCAATTATACGGCCTTCAGGAGATATAATTTCTTTGACCACATGTGGTGTTATAAGAAAGCCTCCATTTGCAACAGCAGAATATGCACGCAACATTTGTAATGGCGTAACAGCAACTTCCTGTCCGATAGGAATAGCGCCTATAGAAGTCGCAGACCATTTTTCAGGTGGACGAATCCAGCCCGATACTTCGCCGGGCAAGTCAATTCCTGTTTTTTCTCCGATGCCGAGTAGTTTTGCATATTTATATAACCTTTCTTTTCCAAGTCTCATACCAACCATTATCGAACCAACATTGGACGATTTCTGGATAACTTCTTTGAATGTCAGGACTCCATATTTATGAACATCCCTGATTGTCTTGCCACCAACTTCTATGCCACCTCTACTTACATCAAAAAGACTATTTGGTTTGACAATTTTTTCTTCTATAGCACCAACCCCAATCACAATCTTAAAAGTCGAACCAGGTTCATAGCAGTCTGTAATTGCCCTGTTACGTCTTTCAGATGCATTTGCACTGCTTCCCTTATTCAGGTCATAGTCAGGCATATTTGCGAGAGCAAGAATTTCACCATTAAACGGATCCATCATTATTACAGAGCCTGCAACAGCCCTCCATTTAGACATTGCTTTATCAAGTTCTTTTTCGACTATACGTTGTAG
This sequence comes from Nitrospira japonica, assembly GCA_020725385.1. GTDB lineage: Bacteria > Nitrospirota > Thermodesulfovibrionia > Thermodesulfovibrionales > SM23-35 > DYFC01. The sequence goes on from DYFC01000032.1 coordinate 89,208, forward strand.
AACCTCATCGATTGTCAAAATTATGTTATTTCCTTTTATTTCGGTATTGACGCCTGAAGAAAGAATTCTCCCTCCGGCATCTCTTTCTACAATCACTTTTCCACCGTTTGCTTTAAGATATTTATCATATTTAAGTTCTATTCCTTCCAGAGACTGATTGTCAACACCAACGAAACCGATAACATGGGATGCGAGATTAGATTTTGGATAATATCTTTTTGCCTCTGTTAAAAATCCGAGTCCATTTATTTTTAATTCCTTTATTTTTTCTGCTTTTTCAGGTTCGATTTTCCTTCCGAGCCAGACAAACCTTCCCTGTTCTGGTATTTTTGCTAAAATAGCTTCAGGCTTTTGGTTCATTAATGAAGCAAGAATTCCTAATTTTTCATTTTCACGTATAAAATTCTGTGGATCACAATAAACTGAATCAAAATCTAAGTTAAGGGCGAATTCTCTTCCGCGTCGATCTACGATAATTCCTCTCCTTGCCTGGATGTCCTCAACCTTAATGTATTGTTTCTTTGCGCTATTAGCAAGAATTTTATGGTCGAAAATCATTAAATCCACGAGACGAAATATAACTATGAAAAAGCTAAAAATTATAACAGTATTGAGGATTACAGCCCTTTTTTTATTCAACCCCACCTCACAATTTTAGGGCTCGTTCAGGTTTCTTTTCTCCAGAGAAGCCCTGTAAGGCATATATTTTTTATTCTTATCAATACTCATTACTTTGATTCTATCCGGTATGATGAAGCCTTCTTCAGAAGGTTGAGTTGTAGTAATTTTTGCGAAAGATAGAATATTCGTTCTTTCTGCAAGAAGAAGTTTTCTTTCCCTTAAAGCATTCGTCTTTTTATTTTCTAATTCACCAATGCTATATTCAAGTTTGAGAAAATCGGAACGTAATTTAACTATACCAAACACACATAGTACGAGGAGAATTACAAGAAAACTTTTAAGCATAAAAGATAGGAATCCGGATCTTTTTCTTCGCATCATATTTTCTCCGCAACCCTTAATTTTGCACTTCTTGAAGCAGGATTCATTTCAATTTCTTCTAAAGAAGCTGTTACGGGTTTTTTAGTTATTTTTCTAAAAGTTTCTTTTTTTACTTTATCTGCTATAAACTGTTTTACAATTCTGTCTTCGAGAGAATGATATGAAATTACACATAATCTACCTGTTCTTTTCAGAAGACTCTCTGCAGCGCATAGGCCTGCATTTAAATTTTCGAGTTCTTTGTTTACTTCAATTCTTAAGGCCTGAAAAGTTTTCGTAGCAGGATGTATTTTCCCTCTTTTTCTATATACACTTTCCACAATTTTCGCGAGTTCCGCACATGTATCAATCGGACTTCTTTCTCTATTTTTTACTATTAATCGTGCTATCTTGCGCGAATGTCTTTCTTCTCCATATTCCCAGAGAATCCTGCTTAAATCTTTTTCAGAATAATTATTAATTACATCCCATGCAGATAGTATCTGTGTCATATCCATTCTCATATCCAGTTTTTCATCAGATGAAAAACTGAACCCCCTTTCAGCATCTTTCATCTGAATCATTGAAATACCGAGGTCAAATAATATTCCATCAACTTCAGAGATGCCTTCTTCAAGAAGGATATTCCCCATATCTTTAAAATTCCCCCTTCTCAAAATGACCCTGCTGTCAGAAAATTTTTTAGCTGCAAATTCGATTGCTCTAATATCTTTATCTATGCCTATTAATTTTCCCTTGCTATTAAGATGCTTCAAAATAAGCTCTGAATGACCGCCGGGTCCTAATGTAGCATCAACATAAACTCCGTCTTTTTTAATTTTTAAAGCATCTAAAACTTCTCTATGCAAAACAGGAAAATGTACTTTCTCCATAAAAATAATATCTATATTTCATACGACGACAGCCTCTCTGCATATGCTTTCCAGTCAATTTTTGCAGGATCAAATGAATTGTTCCATGAATCTCTGTCCCATAGTTCTATTTTTTCTATTTGACCTGCAATAACTACATCGGAATTCAGTCCTGCATCTTCACGTAAAGAAGCGGGAACCAAGATTCTTCCTTGTTTATCCATTTCTGTTTCAACTGCTGATGCGACAACTCTTCTTAAATAGTAACGTACTGCTTCATCAGAACGTGGTTTAGAACGGATATTTTCGAGGTGTTTGTTCCATTCCTCAAGTGGATAAATTAATAAACAGGCATCAAAAGGAGCATTTGTAATATATAATTTAGTGCTATAATTACTTGTAATAATTTCTCTGAAAGGAGCCGGTATAATTAATCTGCCCTTTTGGTCTAATGTGTAATAATATTTTCCAGAGAAAGATGGCACTTTTCCCTCCACTTTTTACCACTTTCTACCACTAAATAATAATTTGATATAGAAATATTGTCAAGTAAAAAAATCATATTCCTATATTATGTATATGTTTATACCTATAACTACAATATGTTGGATATGTATATATAAATTAGACCAAAGAAATAAAATTGAGATTAGGTTGTGTAATGGTAATCTTTATTATGTTATTTTTTAACTTGTTTCTGAGGCAGCTGACATAACAAAATGCAAATGTGAAACAGTTCAAACTGTCCAAAAAGTTTTTATAGGTTTAATTAAAAACGTGAAATACAGGATTCCTCACATTTATTTGAAATGGCAGAAAAACTGTTCATACTTTACGTTTTCTATACTATTTACTTTTCGCTCTTTGTTCTATGCTCTCTGCTCTTCGCTATTTGCTCTTTGCTATTTGCTTGTTAGCTTGACTTCTTGGAATTTTTGCATCTTATTTTTCATATAATTTTTGTCTTGACAAAAAGATTTCTTACTTGATACTGTTATTTCAGGCTTTATTTTCCATTTATTAAAATCCAAAAACAAAGAGGGGGGTGATTAGATGACAAAAGCTGAGTTAATCGACAAAATCGCAACGAGTACAGGTTTAACCAAAGCTGTTGCATCAAGGGCACTTGAAGCTACTTTAAATTCAATAAGAACTGCACTCAAAAAAGGACAAAAAGTTACTCTTATAGGTTTTGGCACTTTTTCAGTCACAAAAAGAAAATCCAGAAAAGGCCGCAATCCTCGTACCGGCGCTATTATTACAATTCCTGCTGCTAAGATACCAAAGTTTACAGCCGGAAAAGCTCTCAAAGACGCAATTAAATAATCATATTTATAATAAATTAAAGGGGCAAATTGAATTGCCCCTTTAATGGAATTTCTTTCATTAATCTATTTTTACAAAGGAGGTATTTATGTTAGCGGAATTTAGTATAGTTCCGGTAGGCTCTGGTAGTAGTATTGGAACAAGACTTGCTGAAGTCCTTGATATTGTTGATTCAAGCGGAATACCATATAAAATCAATCCTATGGGTACTGTAGTTGAAGGTGAGTGGGATGATATTATGAAACTGATAAAAAAGTGTCACAAAACTGTAATGAAATCTGAAGAAAGAGCAGTAACAACTATTACAATTGATGATCGTAAAGGAAAACCAAACAGGATAGAAGAAAAAGTAAAATCTATTGAGAAGAGGCTCGGTAAATCCCTCAAAAAGTAAGGAGGTCTTATGTCTTCAAAAATAACCATTTCTGTGATCAAAGCCGATGTTGGTGGTTATGTAGGACACTCGAGTATTCATAATGATATAATCCAGACAGCAAAGGAAAAATTGAATAATGCTATAGAACAGGATATCCTTATAGATTTTCATGTAACCCGGTGTGGAGATGATCTCGAGCTAATAATGACTCACAAATACGGAACAGATGCTCAGAATATTCATAAACTCGCATGGAATACATTTGTTGCATGTACTGAAGTTGCGAAAGATTTAAAATTATATGGTGCCGGACAGGATCTTCTTTCAGATGCTTTTACAGGAACAGTGAAAGGCATGGGTCCTGGAGTTGCAGAAATGGAATTTGAAGAAAGAAAAAGCGAGCCGATAATTATTTTTATGGCAGACAAAACTTCTCCGGGAGCATGGAATCTTCCTTTATATAAAATATTTGCAGACCCTTTCAATACAGCAGGACTTGTAATAGACACTGCAATGCATGAAGGCTTTATATTCGAAGTTCTTGACGTTTATAAACGCAGGAAAATAACTTTTAGTTGCCCGGAAGAATTATACAATCTATTAATGTTTATAGGTGCCCTACGAAGATTTATGATTAAAAGTGTTTACAGAAAAGATGGTGTGATTGCAGCTACAGCATCCACTCAAAAGCTCAGTCTTATTGCAGGCAAATACGTGGGCAAAGATGATCCTGTATTGATCGTTCGTTGTCAGTCAGGTCTTCCTGCGATTGGCGAGGTTCTTGAACCATTTGCATTTCCGCATACAGTCGAGGGATGGATGCGGGGTTCACACAGAGGCCCGTTAATGCCGGTTGCCTTTTATGAAGCAAATCCTTCAAGATTTGATGGACCGCCAAGAGTTATCGCAGCAGGTTTCCAGTTATGTAACGGGAAACTCATAGGGCCAAGAGATCTTTTTGATGACCCTGCATTTGATGAAGCAAGAAGAAAAGCAAATGAAATTGCAAATTATTATAGACAGCATGGATCATTTGAACCTCATAGACTCGGACTTGAAGATCTTGAATATACTACAATGGATAAACTTATGAAAAATCTCGAAAGCAGATTTATTCCTGAATAATTCTTTTTACGAATTCTTCTTCATCCATGCGTGTTTTTAATTTACCCTTAAGTTTTTCTTCTAACAATTGATTCAATATTTTTGAGTATATAGGACCTGGTTTTATCCCCAAGTTTTTCAGGTCATTGCCATTTAAAATTGTTTTAATATTTCTTAATTCTGTAAGATATCTTGAAATAATTTTTTGCTTTTTTCTATCTCTACAAATTGCCATAAGATATAATATGATTTCTATGCTTAGATGTTTAAAGCAATTATAAATTTCAACAGGGTCATCGGAAGGGAATTTCTTCAAAATTTCTCTTGCATTGTTAATGCCTTTAATTATTAACTCCTTTATTTTTGAAGGTGGAGAAAGTCTCTCGATAGACGCTTCCAATTCTTCATTTGTAAGTCTTGAAAGCAAAACCATTAAATATAGCAAACTACTATCAGGTTTTTCATCAAGAAAAAGAAGTTTGAACCATGCTAAAGTTTCCTGAAGGGACTTTAACAGAGCTTCAAGTTCTTCATTGAATATTAGACGATTATGTATAACTTTCAAAAGCCCGTAGTCAGAGAGTTTCTTCAAAGTATTCACAGGTTCGGTCTCTTTAAAAGAAAGCAAAAGTTCTTCATAAATTCTTGGACCTGAAAGCATATTGAAAAGATTCATCTCAAGAGCAGACTTAATCAGGTTTTCGGTATGCTTACTAATTTTGAAACCAAATCTTTGTGCAAATCTCACAGCTCTAAAAGCCCTTGTTGGATCCTCAATAAAACTCAGGTTATGTAGCACACGAATAGTTTTTTCTCTTAGATCTCTCTGACCACCAAAAAAATCTATTAATATCCCGAAATCTTTTGAATTAAGTTTAATGGCAAGCGTATTGATAGTAAAGTCTCTTCTATATAGATCTTTTTTTATTGAAGATGTTTCGACTTTTGGGAGTGCTGCGGGTGATTCATAATACTCGGTTCTTGCAGTAGCGACATCAAGTTTAAGCGCACTTGTGAATACCTGAGCGGTTCCGAATTTTTCATGCGTTCTAACTTTTGCTCCGAGAATTTCACCAAGTTTTTTTGCAAAAGCTATACCATCACCTTCAATAACAATATCAATATCGAGATTTTCTTCTCCCCTGAGCATGTCCCTGACCGAGCCTCCAACAAGATAGGCATTATAACGCAATTCATCGGCAACCTGTCCCGATAGTTTTAATAAATTATATATTTCTGACGGAAATTTTTCTTTTAACCATGAAGATAAATTCCTGCCCATAGTTGGCTTCTCTTTAGTAATCGTTTCCTCTATTTTCCTCCTCCTTAGAAATTCTTCGTAAAGAGTCCGAAGAAGATCGGTTCTTGTTATAGCACCTACAATTTTTTCTTTTTCTATAACAGGCATAAATCTCTGGTTCTGTTCAATCATTAGTGTTTCAATTTCTCTAATTGGAGTTCCGGGCTCCACTGTCATTGCATCTGTTGTTGAAAAATCAATGGCTTTGCTTTTTCCAAAACCATGAAATAATGCTTTTTCGACTATTTCACGCGCGATAAGGCCGGTATACTTACCTTCCTTAAGTATAGGAAGAACATTAACTCCATATCTTGTCATTACAGACTCTGCTTCTTTAATAGTCATATCATAAGGGATAGTTATGACAGGTCTTGTCATTATATCAGAAGCAACTTTTCCTGGTTGAACAGAAGCATTTAGAATATTTAGTATGCGTTCTTCAATAATCTCAAGAGAGGCTTCTTTAATGGTTGCAGATGCAGCGGTCGGGTGACCGCCTCCGCCAAATTCTGCCATAATAGAAGCCACATTCAATTCCGGTACCCTGCTTCTTCCGACAACAAGAATTTTGCCTTCCATACTTAGAATAACGATTACTGCATCAATATCTTCCATATCCATTATCCTGTGTGCAAGATGGGCTGCATCACCTATGTAAAATTCCCTTGCTGCTTTTGCTATTTTTATTCTGATTCCTTTTATCACAATATCCTTTGATGACTGTAAAAGTTCATTCAATATATCAAGTTCTTCGGTGCTTAATTCCATCTTTAAAAAATTCGCGGCTATATTTAAATTTGCCCCTCTTTTAAGAAGATAAGCTGCGGCAAGCATGTCACGTTCTGTTGTTGAAGGAAATAACATACAGCCTGTTTCTTCATATATTCCCATAACAAGTATTGTTGCTTCCATAGGTGTAGGGTGAAGCCTTTTGTTTTTTAATATTTCAGTGAAAATTGTAGCTGTCGCTCCAACAAGTTCAATCTTTTCAAGTTCACCCCTTATATCCCCTTTTGCAAATGGATGATGGTCATAAATATGAATTTTTATTTTTTTATTTTGAATCAATTCCGCAAAAGGACCTATTCTAGAAGGTGTTTTTGTATCAACAAGTATAAGCCGGGTTATTTTTGAAGCATCAATATCTTTTATCCTTTTTATCTGAACAGGCTGAAAAGCTTCAAGGAAATCCCTGAGTTTCTTTTCCTGAGAGCCAGGAAAAACAATCTCAGCGTCAGGATAAATTTTTTTTGCTGCAACCATTGATGCCAAAGCATCAAAGTCAGCATTCATATGTGAAGTTATAATATCCAATTCAGGAAGGTTTTATAACTACTCTGTCCCGGCCTTCATTCTTGGCAGCAAACATCGCATTGTCAGCTATATTAATAAGATCATCGTAATTTCTAACTTTTTTATTAGTGCTACAGGCTATCCCGATGCTTACAGTAATATTTATCTTTTTCTTTAATGCATCAAAACGGTGATTCCTTACGATATTTCTGAGTCTCTCAGCCTCAATAAAAGCTCCTTTTTCATTTGTCTGGGGTAAAAGTAGAATGAATTCTTCACCGCCATATCTCGCAAATATATCAGACCTTCTTGTATGCATTTTCACAAGCTGGGCAAATTCCCGCAAAACAATATCGCCTACTCTATGCCCGAATGTATCATTTATTTTTTTAAAATAGTCTATATCAAACATCATGCAACTTAATGGTAAATGATACCTTTCGGATCTACTGAATTCCTCTTCAATTCTATTATAAAAATATCTGATATTATATATTCCTGTTAAATAATCTGTAATTGCAAATCTTTCGAGTTTCGATTTCTCAAGATTAAGATTTTCATAAAGAAAAGCATTATAAAGTGGGTTTGCAGAAGCATTTGCGAGTGCAAGACACATTTTTATTTCTTTATCGGTGAAAGTATGTTTTTTCCTTGAAGTTCTTAGAAGAAGGGTACCAATTATTTCATCATAAAAAATTACAGGAATTACAACTATTGAGCGGATACCTACAGTTTTTATAATATCCTGCACTTCTTTCATTAAAGGATCTTTTGATGCATCTTTTACAACGATCATCTCCCTTGAATTAAGAACCTTTCTTATCTCAGGATATTTTCTTAAATCAATTCTTATATTGGTGATTTTTGGATCTTCATAAGTAGAGATAACATCGGCATATTGAGGATCGGATGAATTAATACTTAGAATTGAACATCTATCAACTTTTATAATCTCGGCAAGTTTCCTTACAATTAAATATAAAACCTCACGCGGGTCGAGCGTGGATGAAAATAAAGTTGCAAGTTCAACTACTGCATGATGATTTTTACCGCATTCATAAAGACTCTCAATCCATTTTTTACCTGTGGTAACAACCTTAAGTTTGCTATTTAAATCATCTTTATGGAAGGGGCTTATAAGATAACATTCAGCATCGGATTTAACTACTTTATGAATACCCTGTGTTATATTTTTTGAAATTAAAGCCAGAATAGGAACTGATAATGGCATTGAATCCAGATCATCTAATCCATCAGGACTATCTGTCAAAATAGCATCTATTTTTTTTGTGGAAGATAACTCTCTCTTTAATGAGGTCGAGCTTTTAATAAATTTTGCTTTATAGTCCTGATTGTTTTTAAAGAAAGATTTTAAAAATGTATTTACTTCTTTATCATTGCTGTATATTAAAACTTCTTTTTTATTTCCCATGTTTAAATTATTGCAAAAAATATGATTATTGTCTAATAAAAAATTATTTTTTTCTCTTTATATTCAGAATTTTTATAAGATTTTGGTAATTCATTGTATTAATCACATGCTTTTTTTCGAGCCAGCCGCGCCTTGCGATAGATACTCCGTAAGCCATAAATTTAAATTGACTTAACATATGGGTATCTGTACTAATAACAATCGGGATACCTGTTAATGCAGCTTTTTTAGCATAAATATCATTAAGATCAAGCCTGAGCGGATATGCATTAATTTCAAGAATAGTATTGGTTCTATAAGCTGTTTCAATTATCTTGTCCATATCAATATCATAAGGGTCTCTTTCACCTATAAGTCTTCCCGTTGGATGTGCGATAACAGAAACATAGGGATTTTTCATCGCAGAAATAATCCTCTGTGTAAGTTGTTCTCTGCCCTGCTTGAATCCAGAATGGATTGAAGCTATGACTATATCAAGCTGCTTAAGAATATCATCGGAAAAATCCAGATGACCATCAATTCTTATATCAACTTCAATACCCGATAATATCCTGAATCCCTTAAGTCTCTTATTTAGCGCATCGATCTCTTTCTTTTCTTCGATGACTTTTTCTTCGTTTAAACCTCCTGCGATTCCAAGCCCTTTTGAGTGATCTGTTATTGCTATATATTCATAACCAAGTTCTCTGGCAGCGTTTATTAGCTCATCGTAATCATGACTACCGTCACTTCTCTTTGTATGAACATGCAGGTCCCCTCTAATATCTTTAAGTTCAATTAATACGGGGAGCTTTCCATTTAAAGCTGCTTCAATCTCTCCTGTATCTTCTCTCAATTCCGGGGGAATATATGGTAGACCTAATATTTTATAAATGTCCTCTTCTTTTTCGCCTCCAAGTTTTTTATCATCTTTTTCCCTGAAAATCCCGTATTCATTTATCTTCAATCCTGTTTTAACAGCCATCTCTCGAAGTCTGATATTGTGTTCTTTACTACCTGTAAAATAAGCGAGTGCAGCACCGTAACTCTCTTCTTGAACTACCCTTAAATCAACCTGAATGCCTTCGTGAATTATTATGCTTGATTTTGTAGGACCGTGCATCAGTACTTCTTTTACATTTGGCAGATGAATAAAAGCATTCATGACAGATTTAGGGTCATTTGAAGTCGCAAGAATGTCTATATCTTTGATAGTGTCTTTCCAGCGTCTAAGACTACCGGCGAGGCTTAGCTTATTAACAGGACTGTGTTTTCTAATATAATTAAGAATTTCTTCAGCAATCGGAAGAACTTTACCCAATGGTTTTCTCTCTATACCCCTTTTTAACATCTCTATACCTTTTATTATATTTTCTTCTGTCTTTTCTTTTATTCCGGGGAGCCCGGTTAATTTATGTTGACGGGCATAATTTTCAAGATCATCTATATTTTTTACATTCAATTTTTCATAAAGCAATTTTGCGGTTTTCGGGCCAAGCCCCGGAACTTTCAATAATGCGCTAAGACCTTCAGGGATTTCTTTTTTAATATCTTCATACGCCTGAATCCTGCCTGTATTAACATATTCTTCTATTTTCCCCGCAAGATCCTGGCCGATTCCGGGTATTTTGAGTAATTCTTCTTTTGAAGTTTCTGCTACATCTTTTGATAGACTCTCAAGCGCAAGAGCTGCCCTTTTATATGCTCTTATTCTGAAAGGATTGTCACCTTTAATTTCAAGAATATCAGCAATATCATTAAATATTGAAGCAATTTCTTTGTTCTTCATCTTTTAAATTATTTTTCGGTAAATCTTACGGCTTCGCTATCCCTACACTCAATTAATATATTTGCTTCTTTTTCAATTAAAGGTTTGATTTCATAAATTCCTACAGGTTTTTCTTTCCCTTTCACTATAACCTTTTCGAGTCCCTTTACTTCAACATGTCCGATTCTTCCATTTTTAAGGCTATCTTTAATTAATTCAAAAGTATATTCTGTAATAAGTATATTAGCATTATATTTTCTTGTTAATGCTTCAACTCTTGAAGCAAGATTTACATTATCTCCAATTACAGTATAATCCATTTTTCTTCCTTCAGCCCCTATATTTCCAACGAGCACCTCTCCAGAGTTAATTCCAATACCTGCATCAAGCATTGGTTTGCCTTCTGCTTTCCATCTTTCTTGAAGCTCATGCAATTTATTAAGCATATGCAATGTGCATTTCACAGCTAGTTCTGCATGATTATCCTGCTTTAATGGCGCTCCCCAAAAAGCCATTATTGCATCGCCCATAAATTTATCAACGGTTCCTTCCCATTTAAATATTATATCTGTCATAGTACCAAGATATTCATTCAATATTGAGACAACCTCTTCCGGAGAATGACTCTCTGAAAAAGATGTAAAACCTCTTACATCGGAAAAAAGGATTGTTACTTCTTTTCTCTCTCCACCGAGTTTCGCCATGCCTGGATTTCTTATCAATTCTTTGACAACCCGCTCTGTTACATAGCTTGAAAACATTGACCTCATTTTACGCGCATATGTCTCTTCAACAGCATGACTATAAGCTGTGCCAGAGGCAAACATAAGCAAAGTGGCTATCGAAGGATAAACAACATAAATCCATATTCCTCCGTAAGAAAAAACAAGATATGCAATAAACAAAAGAAAAAATACTATTAAAGTTGCTATCACAAAGGATATTACAGCTTTGAGCCTTCCAACAATAAAAGACACAAGCATTACAGAAGCAAATAGTATAAAAAGATTTGTAATTAAAGAACTTTTTATTAAATATCTACTTTCAAGTATAGATGAAATTACATTTGCATGTTTTTCAACACCAGGCATTGCAGGTGAAAAAGGAGTAACCCTTAGGTCATAAATACCCATTGCTGTTGCGCCAATAAGTACAATTTTGCCTTGCAATTCATTAGCTCCAATTTTTCCTTCAATAATATCCGAGATTGAATAATGCTTAAAAGTAAAGGAAGGCCCGTAATAGTAAATCAAACTTCTTCCGTATTTATCTGTAGGAACATATCTTTTCTTACTTAAATAAATACCTTTTGTTGCTTCCACGACAACTTTTTCGTATGGTATTCCAAGATAGATTGAAGCTGTTAATAAATCAAGTGAAGGATATAAATAACCTTTATGTTCTATAAGCATTGTTTCCCATCTCAATGTCCCGTCATTTTTGTCAGGTATCATATTAATGTGACCTATTGCCATTGATTCTTTCATTAAAACAAGCACAGGTGCAAGAACTCCTGTTGAACTGAGGGGAGAATATTTATTGAATTTTTCAGGATTTAAAATGGATTTAATAGCTGCGTATGTGATATGTTCGTTTTCTCTTGATGTCTGAGTTTTATCAAATGAAAAAACAAGCGGAAGCAATACATTACCTGCATCTTTTACAGCTTTTGCAAGCAGAGGGTCGTTTTTTTCAGATTCAGGCATAAAGATATCGAAAACGATAAGCTCTGCTCCGGTCTCAGTAAGTTTATTAAGCAAAGATGCTATTCTGTCTCTACCCCATGGCCATCTTCCAAGTTTTTCAATACTTCTTTCATCAATTGCAGCTATTACGATATTTTCAGGAGCTTTTGTCTTACCCATCAGACGGAACCTTACATCATACATTTTATCTTCAAGTATCTCGATGGGAGTGAATTCTATTATCATCAAGGTAGAAAAAATTACGGTGATAAAAAAACCAATTAGAAAAATGACCCTGTTTTTCTTAGACCTATCAAGCTGTATAGCAGGCATATAAATCCCTTTTCAATTAAAAATATATCATTATCATAGCATTATTATAAATAGAGTTGTATTTGTTGACACCGGAAAATACAGAAATTAACCTTTTCAAGATGCAAGATATAAAAGACAACAGACTACGAACATCAGAACAAATTCGAAGTATACATTTTTCAGAATAATATGTTATAATTTTTTAGAGTTTTGGAAGTTTTTATGTCCACACAAGGTCACAAAGACTTTTAGCTTTGTGGCTTTTTTTATTACCTGTACTTCCGAAAATTCAATTTTTTAAATAAGGAGGTACAAAAATGAGCAAAGGAACAGTAAAATGGTTCAATGAATCAAAAGGCTTCGGTTTTATAACAAGCGAAGACGGGAAAGATGTTTTTGTCCATTACTCTTCAATTCAGGGTAATGGTTTTAAATCCCTTGCAGAAGGCGACCATGTAAGTTTTGATACTGAAAAAGGTCCAAAGGGTCCAAAAGCAATCAATGTTGTAAAACAATAAAAAAACCAAAACCCCCTGACTTTTATTCTCAGGGGGTTTATTTTTCAAAAAGGGGAGTTAAATGTTAAATAAAAAGAAGCTTGCTGAACGGGATGAAAGAAAACGGTGTGAACTTGATACAGAACTTCTATCTTCTAAATATCCTGATATAGAATCTATTGTAATTACTATGGATTATTATCATAAGGGATACAAGGATTTGATGATGAAACGTACTGTAAATTTTTCTCCTGAAAGCCATGCTTATTTTCATATGGAGTGCATGAAAAATGACTGCCTTGAAGGCGGCTTTAATCTCACGCCTGTTATCTCATCTATGGTTAAAAGAAACATTACATCAGAAAAAGGAGAAATAAACTGTCAGGGTAATAATTTATCCGAACACGCCCGTATAATCTTTAAAATATCTATAAAGTATAATAGAAAAACTTCTTGATGCTATTATGCTCATTTAAATGGGTTGTAAAAAAAGTATTTTCCTGCATCGATAACGTCGAAAAATAAATTTTCTCGAAATATCTACTTTATTCTAAATACATTTTTGGGTTAACAGATAGGTGGTATAAATTTATTTTGAGCAATATCTGTATTTTTTGAGCCAACCTTTTTAGATTCTTTTCGAAACTTGTTAGCTTGATAATCTTGTTATGATTATTTTTGGAGATTATTTATATATATATTAAGGTATAATATAAATGATATATGTACAATTTCGTAAACAAAAAAACTTCAACTTTTATCAATTTCATTCTCGGTCTGGTCCTATTGCTTTCAATTCTTGTTTTTATAAGAGACATAATCACATATAAATTTGAAAACAAAAAGAGGTCAAAAGAAAATATCTCTAATTTAAATCAACAGCCTTTTTCACCAGTTACAACTCAATTTATCGAATATGCTCCTTTAATGAAAAATAATATCTTCGGAATACAATCAGGAGAGCTAAAACAACTAACAGCTTCAGCAACACCTGTTATTCGACAGACAAATTTTACATTGATTGGTACTGTGTCAGGTCCCAAAGAGCTTAGTTATGCAATATTTAAAAACAATTCAGGAATGCAGGAAATATTTAAAATAGGTGATTCAGTTTTTGGAGCAGGAAAGCTTTATAGTGTTAAAAAAGATAAAGTATTAATGCAAAGTAGCGAAGGGATAAAAGAAGTTCCGATTGAAGACATTGTAAAAGTCAGGGAAATAAAGCCGGCTCAAGCCGCGCAAACATTGGGAGTAACTGGTTTTACTCAAAAAGTCGGCAGAAGCTCTTATATAGTCGATCAGTCAAGGCTCCAGCAAATGATAGCAAGTCCAGCACAAATAATGACAGATGCAAGACTTAAACCGAATTCCTCTAATGGCAAAGAAGAAGGTTTTATTCTAAGTGAAGTAAAAGCCGGTGGAATTTATCAAAGCCTCGGGCTTCAGGATGGAGATGTGCTTTTAAGAATTAATGAATATGATATATCAAATCCTGAGATGGCATTACAGGCGCTTACCGCACTTAAAGGGCTTGATAGGGTACAAATTGATTTAATCAGGGCAGGTTCAAGAATGACAATGAATTATCAAATTAAATAAAGTTATATTTGTATTATTTATAATGCTGACTTGAGATGTTGTTTGATGCTAAAATAGACAAACTATGAATTTCTTTTTACATAAAAAAATATTTATCAAAAAGATTCCCTCGTTCTATCTCTCAACCTTTATCTTTTTATTTATCCTAATTTTGTTATTGATAATTCATCCCTCTTCTTTCTCGATGGACAGTCAAACATCTAATATCAAAGATAGCAAAACTAAGGAAAAAGATACCCAGAAGACTAAAGAAAAAAAGGTTACTTTTAATTTCGTAGATGTTGATATACCAGTGGTTGTAAAATTCATCAGCGAAGTGACCGGCAAAAATTTTGTTTTTGATGATAAGGTTAAAGGCACCGTAACTATTATTGCACCTTCAAAATTATCTGTTGATGATGCTTTCAGTTTATTTACATCTGTCCTTGAATTAAAAGGCTTTACAATTATTCAGATGGGCAAAGTCTATAAAATAGTTCCTCTGTCTCAGGCAAGACAATCCAGCACAGAATTAATAAAAGACGAAGATAGAGCAGTTAATGATGCTTATATAACCAGAATTATTCAATTGAATTCTATCTCAAGTACAAAAGCAATGAATTTTCTCCAGCCACTTATATCAAAGGATGGACACATTTCCTCATACGGACCTGGCAATATGCTCCTGATAGTTGATTCTTCTGCTAATATCGAAAAAATAATAAAGATTATTGAAAGCATAGACAAACAGGATATTGAAGAGCCGGAACTTATCATGCTTAAATACGCATCAGCTGAAGAGGTCGTTAAAATGTTAAATGAATCTATCTCTACTGTAACAAAATCTCAAGCTCCAGCTGTAGGAGTAGGAGTCAGGCCTCCTGTAAGAGGTGAAACAGTATCAGGGGTTTCTGTTGATGAAACACGTCCGAATATTTTTGCGGATACAAGATTGAATGCAATTATAATGATAGCGGGTAAACAGGAAAAAGAAGAGATAAAGAGAATGATTAAACTTCTTGATATACCAATGCCTGAAGCTACAAGCAAAATTAATGTTTATTTTCTCGAATATGCTGATGCTACCGAACTCTCAAAAGTTCTTGAGGGAATGATCTCAGGAATTTCTCAGATAAAAACAACCCAGACTGTTCAAGCTCCACAGAGTATCAAAGGACCTTTTGAAGCAGGAAGGATTGTAATATCACCAGATAAAGCTACAAATTCATTGATTATAGTTGCACCACCTGCTGATTATCAGAACATAATGCAGGTAGTAAAACAACTTGATAGAAGAAGGAAACAAGTTTATGTAGAGGCAATGATTGTTGAGGCATCCATAGACAATTTGAAAGAACTTGGAGCTCAATGGAGAATTACTGCTGAAAAAAATAATGAACCTGTATTTATAAGTGGATTCGGGAAAATGGATGCATCTGCTATTAGTAATGTAATTTATGGACTAAGCGGAATGACATTGGGTGGTATAGGAAATTTTCTTAATGTTCCTGTTACAACAACTGATTCTTCCGGAAATACAACCACAACAACTCTGACAATACCGGGCTTTGCAGCTCTTTTTAGCTTGAATGAATTTAAAGGAGCTGTAAATGTGCTTTCTACTCCTCAGATACTGACATCTGACAATAAAGAAGCAGAGATAGTTGTTGGAGAAAATGTGCCTTTTATATCAAAAAGGGAACGCGATATTACTACATCAAGCACAATTCTAAATTCTATCGAGAGAAAAGATGTTGGCATAACCTTAAGGCTTACTCCGCAGATAACCGAAGGTGATTATGTTAAGATGGAAATCTATCAGGAAATATCTTCTTTGAAAGGTGATACAGAAAATATAATTCTTAATGTTGGTCCAACCACAACAAAGCGTTCTACAAAAACTTCTGTTGTTGTTAAAGATAGCCAGACAGTTGTAATAGGCGGCCTCATGGAGGAAAAAGAAGAAGTCAATATTAATAAAGTGCCGTTACTTGGTGATGTGCCTGTATTGGGATGGATTTTTAAAAATAAAAAACAGGAAAAGAAAAAAACCAATCTCTTAATTTTCCTCACGCCACATATCGTCAAAGAATCAGAACATCTTGAAAAGCTAAGTGAAAACAAGAAGTCTGAATTTGCAAAAGCAGAAGAAAGATTCAAACAAGGAGAATTGCTCGTTAAATTTAAAGAAGGTGTTAGTGAATCAAGAATCAATGAAATAATTTCTTTAGAAGAGGCTTCAATTATCAGCACCTCAAAATCTACAGGAGTATATAATATAAAATTAAAGGAAAATATGGATGTATTGAAAGCAAAAGAGAAATTTATAAGTTATAAAGAAGTTCAGTTTGCTGAGCCGAATTATATGATTAAAATGCAACATCATGAATCAAAAATTAAAAATGGAAATAATTGATGTAATAAGAGATGAAGATGTTGAATTACCTTTATTAAAAAATATTCCTCTTGGATTTGCAAAGAGCAATAACATATTCCCCATAAAAGTTCAAAATTCAGAATTAATCTGCGCAGTTTCAGATGATTCTGGATTACTTGCTTTGGCTGAACTCTCACGTACTCTTGGATTAAAACCAAGAGCTTTAAAGGCAAAGTCCGAAATTATAATAAATGCTGTAAATAAATATTACGGACAGTTAGGCTCAGCAGAAGAGGTTATGGATACTATTACAGGAGAAGACCTTTCTTCTGTTGCTACAGAATTTGAGAAGCCAAAAGACTTGCTTGAGCTCACAGAAGATGCTCCTATTATAAGACTTTTAAATGCTATACTTCTTCAGGCTTTTAAAGAAAGGGCAAGCGATATTCATATTGAGCCTTATGAAAAAGTCCTTGAAGTTAGATTCAGAGTAGATGGAATTCTTCATAATGTATTATCTCCGCCTAAAATTATTCAGGATGCTTTAATAAGCAGGATAAAAATAATGGCTAATCTCGACATAGCTGAACAAAGGTTGCCACAGGACGGCAGGATAAGACTTCTTCTTGCCGGAAGGGATATTGATATAAGAGTTTCTGTAATTCCTACTTCTTATGGAGAAAGAGCTGTTTTAAGACTGCTCGACAGAAAACAGGGTTTACTCGGACTTTGGGAAGTTGGATTCAGCGACGATGATTGTAAAAAAGTTGAGAGTTATCTGCAAAGATCAGATGGGATTATTCTTGTTACAGGTCCAACAGGAAGCGGAAAGACTACGACTCTCTATGCTGCATTAAACAGAATACATACAGAAGAGAAAAATATAATTACAGTAGAAGACCCGGTTGAATACCAATTAAAAGGCATCGGTCAGGTTCAGGTTAATCCTAAAATAGGGCTAACTTTTGCCTCAGGTCTAAGGTCTATATTAAGGCAGGATCCTGACATCATTATGGTAGGTGAGATTAGAGATATTGAAACTGCTGAAATGGCAATGCAGGCATCATTAACAGGACATCTTGTCTTGAGTACTCTGCATACCAATGATTCTCCTTCTGCTGTTGTAAGGCTTATAGACATGGGTATTGAGCCTTTTCTTATTTCCTCTTCTCTTTCGGTTGTTATTGCTCAAAGACTTGTCAGAACAATTTGCCCTGATTGTAAAGAAACCTATTCTCCTTCGGATACAGAAAAAGTTCTATTAAAAGATGTAATAAATATTCATATGCGAGAAATCACTCTCTCAAAAGGCAAGGGTTGCAGCAAGTGTAATAATAAAGGCTATATCGGAAGAACCGGTATATTTGAAGTTCTTGTTATTGACAATGAAATTCGCAATATGATAAATGAAAAAATGGATTCTCAAACAATAAAAAACTATGCTTTATCAAAAGGAATGAAGACATTAAGGACCGATGGTCTCGAAAAAGCAATTAAAGGCATTACAACTCTTGAAGAAGTATTAAGAGTTACCCAGAAAGATTATGCCGATCTTTCAATATAAAGGCTATAAAACAGACGGCTCTGAGATTTCAGGCACGATTGAGGCAAATAGTCACAGAGATGCTGTTATACGTCTTAAAGAATCAGGTCTTTATGCAAAAAGCATCTATGAAGCTACTAAAAGAAAAAGATTAAATGTTTTCAACAAACTTGATATTTCTTTTCTCCCCCATATAACAAGACAACTATCAACCCTGCTTTTTTCAGGTGTAACGTTAATGGATGCACTATCATCTATTTCACAGGAAAGTAAGGGTTCATGGAGAAATATATTAATAGACATAAAAGAAAAAATTGCAGGTGGCTCAAGTTTTTCTAGAGCACTTGAAGACTACAAAAATATTTTTCCAGATTTTTACATAAACATGATTGCAGCAGGTGAGGCAAGCGGAACACTCGATGATGTACTAAAAAAACTTGCTGAATTTCTCGAAAGTCGCGAAAACATAAAAGCGAAAGTTAGGACATCAATGATATATCCTGTCTTCATGATAGGCATTGGTTTTATAGTACTTTCTTTTATTTTTGCTTTTGTACTTCCGAAGATAACAAAAATATTCAAAGATACACATAGCGTTTTGCCATTTATTACGGTTGCACTCATTTTCATAAGTGATATATTTCAAAGATTCTGGTGGCTTATTGTAGGTCTTATTTTAGCGATGTTTTTTCTTTTCAGAAAACTTAGAGAAAGCAAAAAAATATATTTTGACAGATTGATATTAAAACTCCCGGGCAATATCATTCAAAGCCTTTATTACAGCCGTTTTACAAGAACATTAAGTTTTTTACTTGAAGGCGGTCTTCCAATGTTAAAAGCTCTTGAGCTTTCATCAAAAGCTATAGGAAATAAGGAACTTGAACTAAAAGTGATTGCTTGTGGTAAAAAAGTTTCAGAAGGCGCAAAAATATCAAGTTCTCTGGAAGGATTCCCTCCGGTGCTTTTGCAATTAATAGCTACAGGTGAAAAAAGCGGACAGCTTGCAACCATTTTAAATAATGCTGCCAATGCTTACGAAGAAGAATTTTCAAGGAAAACAAGTAGAGCATTCTCATTGCTTGAACCTTTTATGATATTATTCATGGGCGTTATAGTTGGGATAATAGTTCTGGCAGTTCTTCTGCCAATTTTCCAGATGAACCAATTAATAAAATAAGGTTCTTCTCCAAAAAAGTTGCTGAATAAATAGACAAACTGTCATTCCCGCGAAAGCGGGAATCCAGAAAAATACAAAAAATTATTATATTTATATCCTTTGCAGTAAACGCAAAGGAACGCTGCATATAGGTATTACATCTGAGATAATTAAAAGGGCATATGAACATAAAAATGGATTGGTTGAATGCTTTACCAAGAAATACGGTGTTCATAGACGTGTGTGGTATGAAATACAAGAATCTGTAGAGTCTGCTATTACAAGAGAAAAATAAAAAAAGAAAAGGAATAGCATAAATGAAGAAGCTATTTTTTATTAGGAGGACAATAAATGAAAAAAACAAGATTCTGTAAATTTAACGCCAATAATGAAAAGGGTTTCACATTACTTGAAATAATTGTGGTTGTATTTATACTTGGTCTTCTTGCTGCAATAGTTGCTCCAAAGATTATTGGCAGGACAGATGATGCAAGAATTGCTGATGCCAAGATGCAGATAAGAAATTTTGAGACAGCCCTTAAACTATATAAACTTGATAATGGTTTTTATCCTGAAACATCCCAGGGATTACAGGCGCTTGTCGAACAACCTGCTACAGGCAGAATACCTCAAAAGTATAGACAGGGTGGTTATCTTGAACAAAAGACCATTCCTGATGATCCATGGGGCAATCCATATCTTTACTTATGTCCCGGTCTACATGGAGATTTTGATATAATGAGTTTTGGAGCAGATGGTAAAGAAGGTGGAGAAGGTAAAGACGCTGATATAAGAAACTGGGATATGAAGTGATAACTGTGATATGCAGAAATAATATAAATATTATCTTTAAAAATGCAGGATGCAAAATGTAAACTACAGGATGCGAGATACAGAAGGTAAGATACAACATGCTATAGACTAAAATTCCCTCTTAGAAAATGGGGGTAAAGGGGCTTGTAAAAGGAGGTGATTTTAAATGAAACTCAAGGTAATAGTTCATAAAGCAGAAGAAGGAGGATTTTGGGCAGAGGTTCCCTCTATTCCAGGGTGTCATACTCAGGGAGACACCTGGGAAGAGCTATTACAGAATATTTATGAAGCAATTGAAGCATGTCTATCGATTGATGTAGAAGATATTGAACTGAGTCCTGATGATAAAGTGCTGGAAGTTGCTGTATGAAAACCATATCAGGCAGAGAACTGTGCAGGATATTAGAGAAAAAAGGCTGGCAATTGAAAAAGATTCATGGTAGTCATCATGTTTATATGATGGCTGGCAGAAATGAAAGAATTAGTGTGCCTGTTCATGGCAATAAAGACTTAAAAATTGGTATGTTAAGATCAATAATGAAACTTGCAGTAATTAGTGAAGATGAATTATAAAATGTAAGACTTAAATGATACCTAAGCCCAATGAATAAAATATTCAGTTATTTTTAGAAATTTTAATGTATTAACTGTATTTTTAGGTTAATTGTGTTTAATTTGCAAAGGAAACAAAAGTAATCCGCAACTCTTCTCCGTAACTTTATTGTACGTATCTGTTTTATTATAATTACGAACAACGAAAATGGATAAAGGTTTTTGTATAATATTTCATGAAAGTCATTTCTTATAAAGGCGTTACTTTAATTGAACTTGTTGCAGTATTATTTATAGTCTCGCTTGTGGTTGCGATTATATTTCCTTCTTTTGAGATTTTCGGTGAAAACAAATTAAAATCAGAAGCCCTTGAAATTGGTTCTATATTAAAATATCTAAATGAAAGCGCATCTTCTTCAAAAGAGACCTTTTCAATTGTCTTTGACTTTAATGAGCAGACTCTCATATGGAATGAAAAGGAAGGACAAAGAAAAAAGAAATTCGAAGATATTTCAGGCGTTGAGACCCAATCAAACGGACTTGTTAACAGAGGCGAGTTAATATTATTTTTCCCCCCAACCGGAATTCAACAAAATATTATTGTGCATTTAAATAGAGATGATAAAAAACTCATGGTTGCACTTAATCATTTAAACGGTAAAATAAAAATATATGATTAGAATGTCCTGGTCAAGAAACCTTCATTATCAGGAAAAAGGCTTTACACTTCTTGAAGTTCTAATATCACTTGCAATAATTAGCGGGCTACTAATAACTCTGATTTACACTGTGAATTATCATCTCGGAATAGTAGAAAAACAGGAGACGGTCACAATCGGCACCATGCTTGCCAGAAAAGTCTTATCTGAAATGGAAAACAAGCCTGAAAATAAAAAAGGAGTCTTTGAAAAACCATATGAACAATACTCTTTTGAAACTATTTTACAAGATTCCCCATATCCTGGGATTTCTGAATTTACTGTGACAGTCAAATCTGAAAAAGAAGAAATTAAACTCAATGAATATATTCTCAAATAAAAAATCAATTAATGGTTTTACTTTAATTGAAATTCTTGTCGCTGTCACAATACTCTCTGTAGTTCTTACAGCAATCTACAGTACTTTTTTTTTACTTCAAAGGGCAACAGAAAATTCAGATGAATCTATAACAAAAATTCAGGAAGCGAGAAAAGCTATTGAAATTATAAGGTGTGAGCTTGAATCAGCGGTTTTTAATGAGAATATAAAAGATACCCAAATAAAAATAAAAGATAAAGATTATTACGGTAAACCTGCTTCTCAAATTATTTTTACAACATTTACATCGTTAAAACCGGGTCTATCAAAACTTTCATATTATATAGAAGAAAAAGACGGGAGATTAACTCTTTACAGAAAGATTGAATCAATGCTATCGGATGAAACTGAAAATACAGCTGATCTTATTGAAGGTATTGAGGGATTCCTAATCGAAGCTCAATTTGAAGATAAATGGGTTAAGACGTGGGATACGGGAATTAACTATAATATTCCAGAACAAATAAGAATAAACTTAATATTCAAAATAAAAGACAGGGAAATAACCCTCACAGATATTGCAAAACCAATGTATGGCAAATCAATTTAAGATTAAGAACCAAAAAGGCATTGCACTTGTAGTTGTTCTTCTTGTGCTTGCTT
Organism: Nitrospira japonica; assembly: GCA_020725385.1. Taxonomy (GTDB): domain Bacteria; phylum Nitrospirota; class Thermodesulfovibrionia; order Thermodesulfovibrionales; family SM23-35; genus DYFC01. The sequence goes on from DYFC01000032.1 coordinate 111,835, forward strand.
TATTGACAGCTATGGTTACCGAGTTTGCGTACCGGGTTTATACAGGGACTAATGATCTTTATAACTGGCGTGATAGCCAGAGACTCTCACTCCTTGCAAAATCAGGCATCAATCTGGCAGTAAGATACATAAAAGATATGAATGATAAATTTAGTAACACAGTAGATATGTCTTTTAAGGAACCTTCAGAAAGCTTTAATGGAGAAATAAGAATAAAAATAGAGGATGAGACAGGAAAATTCAATCTTAATAGCCTTGTTTATCCTGATGGAAGAACTCTAAATATTACAGCTTATAAATCATTTCAAAGACTTCTCGAATTATTGTCTTTAGATAAAACTATTGCTGACAGAATCGTGGACTGGATAGATGCTGATACCACCCCAAACATAACAGGATCTGAAAATATGACTAAAAATAGCATCCTGAGTAGTGTAGATGAACTGCTTTTGATTAATGGAATAAACAGAAGTGATTATGATAAATTATCACCATATGTTACTGTTTATGGAGCCCGTGATAATCTTATTATCAATGTCAATACCGCAGGAGATGTTGTTTTAATGAGCCTTTTTGATAAAAGTAAAGGAATTTTTCCTGTAACAAAGGATAAAGCTAATTTTTTAATACTGAGGAGAAAAAATAAACCCTTAAGTTCCGGGGAATTTAATTCAGAAGCTGGCACTTCTTTTTCTGCAAATCAAATAACAGATACGGCATCAATGTTCTCAATACACGCTATTGCAACAAATGGAAATATAAAAAGGATAATAGATATGGTAATGAACAAAGATAAAGGCAGAATAGAATACTGGAGAGAATATTAATGAAATCTTTGTTTATTGATATAAAGGACAACGAAACAAGATGCTATTTCTTTTCGGTTAAACAGGGCAAATACGAACATATCGAAACAAAAGTTCTTAACAGAGCAGGCAATTATGTTTTTGAAATAAAAAACTCTGGCAATCTTGACGAGGTAATCTTAAGTCTTCCACTTAACATGCTCAATTTCAGGGTGCTTGAATTGCCTTTTAAAGATAAAGAAAAAATACTTGAGGTTCTGCCATTTGAACTTGAAGGAATGATACTTGGTGGTTCTGATAAAGTCATAATGGATGCTATAGTTATCAAAAGAATTGATACCAAATATAAAATTCTTGCTGTTTATATTGAAAAAAGCATTTTAGGTAAAATTCTTTCTGAATTAAAAAGTTCTTCTTTAGAGCCTTCTTTAATAACTTCTATTGAACTAAGGAATGTATTAAACGACTTTTCTACTGAAAAACTTATAAATCCTGTTAATATTGATGATGCAGAAAGAATCAAATTTGCGATAGAAGAAATTATCAATCCTTCAATAAATTTAAGGAGAGGAGAATTTGTTTTCAAACAGCATATAGAGGAGACAAAAAAGGGGTTGAAAGTTGCGTCAATCCTTTTGCTTTTTATTTTATTCACAATATCCGCTGATATCATCTTCCAGTTATACACCACAAGAAGTGAAATCTCTAATATTAAAAAAGAATTAAGGAAACAATATCTTGAGCTTTACCCACAAGAAAAAAATGTGGTTAATGAATATTACCAGCTCCAATCCCACTTAAAAGAGCTTATCGACAGAAACAGCTATTTATCCGGCATATCTACTTTGAATACACTAAAGACCCTATCACAAATAGATCGCAAGTCAGCAGTTTTCAATGAGCTAATTATTGAAAAAGGCAACTTGATACTTAAAGGAGAGGCAGATAATCTTAATGACATTCAACAAATAAAAGATAATTTATCACGTAATTTCGAAAATGTAGTTATATCTGACTCAAAATCTTCATTACAAAATAAGATGCTTTTTACAATTACAGCACTGGAGAAAAAAGTTGAATAAGATTACCGGAAATAATAAAAATCTCTATTTTGTAGCTCTAATTATAATTTTATCTGTATTAATAATATTAGGTCTTAAACAACTACGTAATGATAAGAAAGAATTGCTGAATCTTCGAACACAGCAGAAAGAAATATCCGTGATAAAAAACAAAATATCCTATCTCAATCAAAAAGTAAGCTTTTATGAATCAAAGAAAAGAATAGGGAATGCTTCTGGCATAATACAAATTTCTGATGAAATATTTTCATCAACGGGTTTGAAAAATAAATTGAAAAGTATTAAAAACTCTGGTACAAATCATACAGTTAACGGGATTGAAGAAATAGCCGATGTTACTGTAGAAAAAGTATCCATGAATGAATTATTAAATATATTATACAGAATCGAAAACTCTCCTTCTCTTGTTTCAATTAAAAGAATTTCTATAAAGAAAGATTTTGAGAACCCCCAACTTCTTAATATAAATATGGTTATTTCATACATAAGGCAAAAGTGATAAATAAAAAAGCAAAATTTAGAATATACCTTGCCTTCATATTTATTCTTCCATTGATTTTCTGGGCATTCTGGTTTGTATTCTCGGGCTCTACGATAATAACTATTATAGAAAAGGCCGCTGAAAACAATTCTTTGCAAATTGAAATTAAGGGATTCAAAAAAGGATTTCTTTATAATATATTTGTTGATGAAATTATTGTAAGATCAGCAAATGGAGAAATAATGACTCTGAACAATATAAATTCAAAAATAAATCCCTTTAAACTTTTGATGAAGAATCTTGACATGTCACTCGAAGGAGATTCTGGCAATGGTAAAATTAAAGGAATTATAAGTTTTGGAAAAGAAAACACCAATGGTAAATTTGAGTTTAAAAGCATTGATTTAAATGCTTTTTCTTTTTTAAGAAAAACAAAAATAAAAGGTTCTGGAAATATATCAGGTTCTTTTGTTTTTAATAATAAGGAGTTACATATAGAATTTATTTCCAGAAATCTATCCCTTGAAGATATAGAATTATCAGGAATCAAAACACCAATAAGTTGTTTTCATTCAATGTCGGGAGCAATCAATGTTAATAACAATTTAATAAGTATAGAATCTATCTCATTTGACGGGCAAAATATTTATGCGAGACTAAAAGGTTACATAAAAGATTATATCGCGGATACAACCCTTGAAATAATGCCTGATAAAGATTTTACTGACAACCCTTTTATATTTGCAGGACTCAAACAATATGAGGTATCCCCGGGCTATTATTTAATTCCATTAAAAGGTGAGTTCCTTATTTAAAGGAGGATTTATGTTAAGAATTATACTTTCAGCAATCATGCTTTTAAGTTTCATTTCATGTGGTTCTAATACAAATCATATTGAAATAGCATCCAATAATAAGTTTGATGTAACCACAAACAATAATTCATTATTTAAAAACACTAATTTAAAAAATTACGTACCCGGAGAAATACTCATTAAATTTAAAGACGGAACATCTTTAATTAAAACGAATTTATTGCATAAAAATATAAATGCGCAGAAGCTGGGTGAGATTAAAAATTTAAAAATTCAACATATAAAATTGCCGGAGGAAACTTCTGTTGAAGACGCTATTGACTATTACAAATCTTATCCTGATGTTGAATTTGTTGAACCTAATTATATAGTTCGCACTGTGGCTATACCCAATGATCCCGGATATATTCAACAATGGGGGTTAAATAATACAGGACAATTTGGTGGAATACCGGGCGCTGACATAAGTGCACAAAAAGCATGGGAAGTTACTAAAGGCTCGGACAATATCATCATCGCAGTTCTCGATTCAGGGGTTTCCTATGACCATCCTGATTTAAAAGACAATATATGGGTAAATACAGCTGAGATGAACGGCAAAGCAGGAGTTGATGATGATAACAATGGTTATGTAGATGATTATTACGGATGGGATTATATAGATAATGATGGTTATCCTTCAGATTATAATCAACACGGAACACATGTGGCTGGAATTATAGCAGCAAAAGGAAACAATAACACGGGTATCTCTGGTGTAATGTGGTCTGCAAAAATTATGGCACTGAGATTTCTTGGAGTAACCGGCACGGGAGATGTGGCAAGAGCTGCTGAAGCAATAGAATATGCTGTTGATAATGGCGCAAGAATAATTAATGCAAGCTGGGGTGGTTATGATTACTCTGCAACAGTCTATTCAGCCATAAACTATGCAAGACAGCATAACGTTCTTTTTGTAGCGGCAGCAGGAAATGAGAGTAATGACAATAATATATCGCCATTTTACCCTGCAAGTTACAACCTTCCAAATATTATATCTGTTGCTGCAACAGACCAGGGGGATCAATTAGCCTATTTTTCGAATTATGGTAGCAACAAAGTTCATCTTGCTGCACCCGGTGTATCTATTTACAGCACAGTGCCCCATTTCTCTTATGGTAGCCCGGTTATTTTATATTCCGAGAATTTTGATAGTGCTTCAGGCATTTTGCCTTTGCTTGGCTGGGTAAGAGGCGGGACTCAAAGTACATGGGCAATAACCGAAGGCACAGGAATTAATGGTACTAACAGTCTTGAAGATAGCCCGGGGACGAATTATCTGAGCAATACCAATTCATGGGCAGGATATAAAACTTCCTTTAACTCACAAAAAAACTACCTTTACAGACTCTATTTCAAATGGAAAGGTCATATAGACACCACCACGAATGACTTCTTTTATATAAATTACTCACAAGATAGTATTTTCTGGGACTGGGCGGATTACAGGGATGGAAATAATCCATTATATGTTTCTGATTATACAGATGAAATAACATCAGCAGCAGATTTGCTCGATAAATTTTATATAGGGTTCGGACTAAAATCAGATTCCTTAGTAAACTATGAAGGTATAAATATTGATGACGTAGTTCTGCAAAAGTACTCTATTTCTGTAAGTAACTATTCATATGAATCAGGTGGATGGAATGGTACATCAATGGCAGCTCCTTTTGTCTCTGGTGTAGCAGGTCTGATTCTTTCTGCAAACCCTTCATTAACCTACACTCAGGTCAAGGATAGAATATTGAATAGTGTTGATAAAATATCATCCTTGACAGGCAAAACAATTACCGGCGGAAGATTGAACGCTGCTTCAGCGCTGGGTGCTACAATTCCTTCTGCTCCCTCAGGACTTTCTGCAACCGTAATCTCAAAAACTCAAATTAATCTATCATGGAATGACAATTCGGATAATGAAACAGGTTTCATGATAGAAAGAAAAACCGGAGAGACAGGGAGTTATGAACTTATTTTCACAACTAATGCTAATATATCTTCTTACTCTGATACAGGACTTACACCAAATACTAAATATTACTATCGTATAAAAGCATATAATGAAATAGGTGAATCTTCTTATTCCAATGAAGCAAATGCAACCACAAAAAAATCTTCTGGCGGCGGAGGAGGTGGTGGTTGTTCAATAGGTAGCACCCAAAATACTACAACTGCATTTGCAGATACAGCAGTTTTATTAATTCCGTTAATTATTTTACTTATTGTAAAAAGAAGAACAAATTAAGCCAGATAATGCAGACATTGTTCTTATAACTGAAACGTAAGAAGTAAATCGCAAACTATTAGCTCAAACTGTTTGAACCGTTAAAATTCGTTTTTTATAATATCTGTATTATTTCAAATATATTAAATTCGCAAAAAAATGGAAGATTATGCCAGGCAATATGTTACCGGTTTTTAGATAAAGCCAGCCCATAATCAAGGAGGGGAAGAAGCTGAGTAGAGAGAACCAGTCATTCGAGAACATTGCCTTCGGGAAATGGGATAAAGAAAATAGCAAACTTGTTATTAAAACTGCTTTTAAATTTCTTTTTAAAGATTCCTGAATATATCCCCTGAAAAAAACTTCTTCAGGAAAAGCAACTCCTACGAATTGAAAGAGGATATCAGCAAAAGTAATTTTCTCAAAGTCATTTCCAAACACAAGATGGTAAGGAAGAAGTATAATAAATGATATAGAAAAACCGATCAAAATGTCCTTCAAAGAAAAATTCAATCTTATTCTACAACCTGACAAAAAAGGATATGCGATCATTAAAACAGGAAGAATGCCATAATACATTCCGCCAGGTTTTATATAATGAAGCATGAAAGAAAAGATGGTTACTAAAAAATAACCTAAAAGAACTTTAGATTTCATTTATAGATAATTTATTCTTTTTTCATGTTTTGTCAATAATGATGCTGACAGTTTACAATACCTATCAGACTTTTATTATTGTTTACTTTATTTCCCCTCTCTAATAATCAGGTTAATAATTTAATTTCATATTTGCAATAATAAAGATTTCCTGAACTATAATTTGATAGATAACACTAAACCGGAAATGATTTTCCGGGTAAAATAAAGGTGGAAAAAATTAAACTATTAATTGCAGAATTGTAGTATTCTATTATTATGAAATATTATTATTTATATTCAGCAATTAAAAACAATAAACCATTTAACATACTATCGGCTTTATGTATTTTTATTATATTCGGGATATTGTTTATATGTTATGACGATAATCTTCTGGATAATAATGACCCGCCGGTTTTCCTATATCAATCTTCTATCATAGTAAGCAAATTTATTTTTCAGCCTGAAAGAATAAGACTACAGACCAAATTATTCAATTGCTCTTCCATTGATAAAAACCCGTTTCTTACCAGGGGACCTCCCACGGTTCTGGAATCTGAAGTTTAAACTAATAAAGTTATTTATTCTCCGGATTATATTATTAATAACCCGGTAATTTTAGGCGTTTAAAAACCCATAAATAAGGAGTTTGCCATGTTTGGATTAGGAACACAGGAATTATTTCTTGTTTTATTAATTGTGTTTGTTCTTTTTGGTGCAACAAGACTGCCACAGATAGGGAGCGGGGTCGGACAGGCTATCAGAAATTTCAAAAAAAGTATTGCAGAGGCTGATGAAGAAAAACCTGGAAATGATACAAAAAAGGAGATAAGCAAAGATACTTAAATAAATATAAGAAAGAAAGGAGAAACCTTATCGTGAAAAAAATTATTTTATTAATAGTAACCCTTACTTTTATTTTTAGCTTTTCCGCAATTTCTTTTGCTGTAGATAATCAAGGGTTGGAATCTCAAAGGGTTCAAAAAACTGAAAAAGATAAAACAATTAAGAAGAATATAAAAGTTAGAAAACATAAACAAGTTAGAAAAACAAAGAAAATAAAGAAGATAAAGAAAACAAAGAAGAATAACAGGTTAGAGAGTAAAAAAACTGACTAAGATATTTATGCCATTTATTTTGATTCGTTTATAGAGACCCGGTATATCTTCGGGTCTCTTTTCCTTTAAAAGGTTATTTTCTTGGATTTTCTATGCTTTTCTTTTACCCCGGGTAATACATGGATTGCTCTTATAACGTGAAGCGTTAACCCAAAAATGTAGATATTGCTCAAAAATTTATTCAACTCTTTTGCTACAAAGGGTCTCTTTTTTCTCCTTCCCCATGGCTTGTTATCCTTTTATCTTTGAATGGTCTAACATTGGGCAAGGAGTAGATATTAATGCAACTTTCAATGTAAATAGTAATACTCCAGGGATATTTAGCATTAATCCATCGAAAATTTACTATTATATTAATAACAATAAAAAAATCTTTAATTCTTCATGCAATGCCTCAATCATAACAATCAGGTATGAGCTTGTCTCTCCTGCTAACCCAAAGAATATTTATTCAATTTCAGGAGATGGTGTTATCAGAATAAAATGGGACACGAATCGTGAAGCAGATTTTTCAAGGTACGATATATATAAAAGTTTAGATTCGGTTTCATACCAGCAAATAGCTTCTACACAAGTAGCATCTTTTGATGATGTTTCTATTCAGGACAATTTTACTTATTATTATAAAATTAAAGCAGTTGACACATCTGGAAATGAGAGTGAATTCTCGGTGCCAACAGCAGAGACTTATCAGAATATAAAAATTAGGACATATGATACTTCTGGAGCAACAGTAGCGGCAGTTGGTGATATAAATGGTGATAAACGAGCTGATCTAGTATTAGGTTATCCCTTAGCAGCGAGGAAAAATAAACAGGAAGTTGGCAAGGTGGCTATTTTTTATGGTGGCAATACTTCCAGTACTCCTGATGTAATTCTATATGGAGAAAAGGAATATGATAAGTTTGGATACAGCCTTGCAGTTGTTGATATGAATAATGATGGATATAGTGAGTTAATCGTTGGGGACCCGAGTTATAGTAGTTTGGATAATTACAGAACAGCTCAGCCCAGTATAGGAAAAGTATATGTATATGACGGTGGAAGCAATTTTAATACAGAGCCAGCATTAACTATAATCGGTGAATGGAATTATAATGAGTTTTACAATGGTTATTATTTCGACCATTTAGGCTTTTCAATTGCACCAGCAGGTGATATTAATGGAGATGGATACCAAGACGTTCTAATAGGTGCGCCATACGGTGCACCATATGCACCTTACGGGGCAGACTATGACTTAGAATTGGCTGGGAAAGTGGAAATACTATTAGGTGGAGCATATCTCTCTGCAAGCAGGCTCAGCGTCTTTGGGCAGCATTCTGGAGATAGGATTGGGTATTCTGTCTCATCTTCTGGAGATATAAACCATGACGGTTATGATGATTTTGTCACTGGTGGTGTGAATATTTACGGCAGTTCCGGAAAGGCGTACCTTTTTAATGGGACTCCCAATAATCCAAGTTTAAGTTTTATTTTTCAGAAACAGGAGACTGGTTTTGGAAAAGCAGTTTCACATATGGATATAACTGGAGATGGTTTTGAAGATATCTGCATTGCCTCAGACTCTGGTATAGATATTCATTATGGCAATACTCCATTAACGAATTCCTCTAATATTAGATTGGCTGGCAATAGCGAGTTTATATCATCTATTGGTGATTTGAACTGCGATGGTTTTAATGATATTATTACAGGACCGGGTCCGAAAATATATTTTGGCGGCAATAGTGAAAACGTCGCTGATATAGTAAGAAGTGATGCTGTAGTTATAGGGACAGGTGATATAGATGGTGATGGAATCAATGAAATTATCGTATCAGACTCTATGAGAGTCTATATATACTCAGTTCTTTCATATTTAACCTTGCCTAAGATAATAATAACTTCACCACAGGATAATACAGTTACACGTTCAAGTGAAATAACTATATCGGGGTTAATAAAAGGAAATGTTGCAAAATTTTTAGTTGGAGGACAACAAATATCCTTTACGCCAAATGGACAGTGGACTGCAAACGTTTCGCTAATTGAAGGAAATAATATTTTTGAAATTATTGCGGTAACCTCTGATGGAAAAATCAATAAGAGGATCTTATCTTTAAAACGATCACAATCTTTGCCATTAGCTGTAGCAATAACATCACCTGTTAATGGTTCAGTCGTAAATGATACACCAATACAGGTTTCAGGAACAGTTAATGATTCAACTGCAAGAGTAAATGTTAATGGTGTTCAAGGAATAGTATCTGGCAATACGTTCATAGCTACAGGGATTAATATTAAAGAAGGCTTAAACACAATAACCGCGGTTGCCACAGACAATAAAGGCCAAATAGCATCTAACAGCATAACAATAACACTTCTCACAAAGGGAACAATAACAGGTACGGTTAAGGATTCTACTTCAAACCTACCGTTACCTGACACAATCGTGACTGTTTTAGATGTCTTCAAAACTATTACAACAACAACAGATTCTAACGGCGTTTTTTCAATTACAGGAGTAACACAAGGCAATTTTACAGCAAGATTTGAGAAATCAGGATATATTTCACAAACAGTAAATGGCACTGTATCTGCCGGACAGACTTTGACTCTTAATATCCGGCTGACTCAGGTACCACCATTGCATATAACTATAACATCTCCACAGGATGGTGCAGTTTTGAATGCATCTCCAATATCTGTTACAGGCAATGTGAACAATAATGCAGAAGTAATAGTTAAAGGCGTTAGAGCATCTGTAAGCAATAATATCTTCTCTGCTTCAATCCCTCTGGTTGAGGGACAAAACCTAATAACAGCATTAGCTACAGATGAATACGGGCAGACTGCATCCCACAGCATAACAGTAACATATAGCATTTCTCCAATTATCAACAACATAACAGTCACCAACATAACCACTAATTTAGTGACAATCACATGGACTACCAACCAGCCAACATCAACTCTTTTTGAATATGGCACTACAACAAGCTATGGGAATGCAATATCTGATTCAACATTGACGACGAGTCATACTATCACATTATCAAACCTTACACCAGATACAACATATCATTTTAAGATAACATCGAAGAATTTTTATGGATTATCTTCATCTACTGAGGATAATACTTTTACAACTAAGAAATTTTCAGCAAAAACCATTGGAGATTATGGCAATGTAACTGTTATGGAGGTAACCGGCAATTATGATGCGAAAAATCCTGATGGAACGATTAACGTTATTCCAAGGCAAGAGATAGCAAAGGAATTCTTGAGAACCCATTCTGATCAATACGACTTTTTAGTAATATTCTCGAATTTCGACTTTACAATGCCTGATGCTGCTGCAAAAGCATTTTATCTTGAGATAAAGAATGATGTGCATGGGATAGGAAAACTTATCTTTGATAATTCATCACTCTTTGGAAGTAATGGTAAACTTCAGGGAATGATTGACATGGGTAATATCTTAAAACTTGTTACAAACCCCTTAGACACTAAATTTGAAGAAACCATACTTACTCTTGCTCATGAACAGATGCACAGATGGGGTGCTAATATTAAGTTTAAAGATGAAAGTGGAAACATCAGCACAGCACTTCTTGGAAAAGACGGTGTTCACTGGAGTTATCTATTAGATACAGATGCATCAGTTATGTATGGTAATGATTGGAGGGACAACGGAGATGGGACTTTTACCTCAGTTGCAACAACGAAATACTACAGTTCCCTCGATCTTTATCTGATGGGGATGTATGACAAATCACAGGTTGTGCCGATGCTTTTAATTGACAATCCCGCTATTGACCCAACTAAAATGCCTGAAGTTGGTGCAAAGGTTTCAGGAACAGCGAAGTTAGTGACAATTGATAATATAATTGCAGCAGAGTGTGAAAGGATACCTGATGCATCTATATCGCAAAAGACATTTAAAATAGCATATATTTTATTAACAAGACCTGATACCTATACTGGCAATGAGCTGGAAGGCATAGAGAATATCAGGAAAGCCTGGGCAGGAAGGTTCAGAAACCTTACATATGGCAAAGGCTCAATTATGGATGTTACACCATCAATCTCTATATTTGTATCTTCACCATCAGATGGCGAAACAGTAACAAAGTCTGATGTAATGATCAAAGGAGCTATAATTAATTCTACAGGTAATGAAACTGGAGTAACTGTAAATGGTATTGTTGCGACTGTCTATGGCAATCAGTTTGTAGCTAATCATGTGCTATTGGTTGAAGGAGTGAACACTATCACTATAAAAGCAACAGATACAGATGGAAACACAGCAACAACATCGATTACTGTGAATGCTATAACAACAGGTAATTATATAAGAATAACCTCAAACATAGAGTCAGGCATTGCACCGCTTGAGGTTATATTGAGAGTTGATGGTTCATTCAGCATTGAAGAATCAAATCTAAATATAACAGGACCTACACAACCAGAAATCGTATCCTCATCTCCTGATGAATACACCATCAGAATAATAGCAGAAGGGATATACTACATCACAGCAAATGTAACAGGTCCTGATGACATTCTTTATGAAGACACAATTGCGATAGTAGTATTGAACAAAACACAGTTAGACAGATTACTTAGGAATAAATGGGAAGGCATGAAAGAGGCTTTGGGGAATAAGGATATTGAAGGCGCATTAAATTATTTCCATGAAACATCAAAAGAATCTTACAGACAGGCCTTTAATATACTCATAAATGAAATCCCTCACATTATCTCAGAAATGCAAGATATAGAAATGATATACCAAACAGATGATATTTCCAAGTATAGAATAAACAGATTACATGAGATAAATGGAGCATACCATACAATAACTTACTACATTTATTTTATAAAAGATAAGCAAGGATTTTGGAGGATAAACAAATTCTAATATATACAAAAATAAAACTAAAGAGGTAAAAGGGGATGAAAAAAATAATATTTATAATAAGTTTGTTGGGTTTATTTTTAGTTACTGCTGGTTGTGCAATAACAAAATCATTTGGTCCGTATTACGGAAAAGTGATTGAAGCAGAGACAAAAGAGCCGATAGAGGGAGCAGCAGTGTTGGTTGTTTTTTATACAGAGGAATATGGACCTGCAGGAGCGATTACCAGATATGCTGATGCATTAGAGACACTTACAGACAAAAATGGGGAATTCAAATTTCCAAGACATAGGATAACACTTTTTAGACCACTTCAGGGTTGGGATAGATATGGATACTTTACGATATTCAAACCTAGCTATGGATGCTATCCAGATCATAAAGATGTAAAACCAATGTTTGTTCCAAATGGATCGCTACCTGAAGATCAATATGTGATAATTGAGTTGCCAAGATTAAGAACAAGAGAAGAGATAGAAAGAAACGGATCCCCAAGGATTAGATATGAGATTCCATATAAAAAACAGAAGAATTATATTAGCTTGATCAACCAGTTGAATGAACTTTTAGGCATCAAATTCAAAGAGTCAGAACAATCTTTTGGAAAGGAGTAAAAATGAAAAAAATCATTTTATGCTTAGTTACATGCAGTTTTTTATTCCTAATAACACCTAATATATATTCATATGACAACGAATATGTCCACCAAAATATAAATATTAATGCAGCGCAACAGTCAGAATATTTTTACAATACTATGAAAAGGTTAGGATTTAAAGCTATAACTTCTCGAAAATTGTTAGAATTATATGTTGCGGATAAAAAAGTAAAAGCATGGTTTGAAGAAGGTGCAAAACTTGAAGATGAGACAGTCTGCCGTTCGCGAAACCATTTTCATGACCCATTGAAGCCTTGGGATAAAGCAGGTCTGAACAACTTTTTTATCAACACATTTTGTTTTGGCATAGGTGAAGATTTTTCAGTTGATTCATCCATAATATGGGCACAAAAACAACCTGAACTGTTATCGACAAAGAATTATTGGTCATGGAATAAAGCAAGGGAGTATTATTACAAGGCATTAACTGTAAATGACAAAAATACAAAAGAGATGTACTTTGCTCAAACCTTTAGATCTCTTGGACAAGTAATGCATTTAATTGCAGATTCTTCAGTACCTGCACATGTAAGGAATGATATCCATGTGTTTCCGCTTACTATTCCTTATCTTGGAATTGAAATTGGAAGCCAGACATATGAGAGTTGGGCGAGGAAAAATCATAAGAAACTCAATTACTCAGAAATAGCATTAGACAATTCAATATTCAATCATGCAGTATATAATTCATCAGCACCTGTGGTTATATCTGCGTTATGGGATCAGGATAAATATGATGGGACAAATCTTAATGTGACAACAAAAAGTAGTATTGGATTAGCTGAATATACAAACGCCAATTTTTTTAGTGAAGATACAATATTCAAAGACTATCCACATCCGACATATAATGACACAAACTATCCTTATATTGATTGGGAACATCCCGAAATAGTTGATGCAGAAGATGGAAAATTTGACAATAGGATTTATATTAGAAAAATAATAGGACAGCCAATTCAACATCTTGCATCTTTGAGTTATATATCTGAAGACCTTATTAAAAAAAGCTCATATGAATATTCCCCACTAGTTCTTGATGAAAATGTCTATAAAGACTATGCCTCTTTACTCATTCCCCGAGCAGTAGGATATTCTGCTGGTTTGCTGAATTATTTCTTCAGGGGAAATATAGAAATAACTCTTCCATCTTCAGGAGTTTATGCACAGACAGACAATCCATCTGGATTCACACAGATAAAGCTTCGTGCAAGAAACATAACACCTGATAATGAACAAATGAATAATGGGACGATAGAGCTTGTTATGGGTTATCGTCTTGCAATTGATGATCCTTTCCTTAACTATCCAGAGGATTATCCTTTTCGAGCAGAGAATGAAATAAAATATATCGTAGTTCCTGAGGCAAATGGAATTCGTTCGATACCAAATGATAGGTATGTAGAGCTCACGTTTGATTTAAGTAGTAACCCAATTCCATTATTTGCGATAAATGTATTTATTCGTCTTATATACTATGGACAGCTTGGACTTGAAGATGGAGCAGTTGTAGTGGGATTCAAGGATATAAGCGAACCGACACCTGTTGACTTATTTAACGATATGGATCAGATATGTTTAAACGGAAGAATGTATGTAGCTGGAAGTGCTGAAGCTATAGACCAGGTGGACACAAATAATAACGGGATACCTATATGGGATGTTTATCCTCATGACATAAGTAATATCTACTTTAGGACTTCACCGAAAGATATACCCCAATATGCATCAGTTGCAAATCATAATATTGCAGTTTCATATCTTAACGCAGGGCATTCCATAAGAGCCTCATATATCCTGACTGATTACACCTTTTCATATAATTCCTATCAGACGTTAGTTAAAACTATTGCAGAAGACCCTTGGGTTCACACCTCATGGAGGACAGAAGTGTATCCTGGCATGGCAATAAAGAACCAGGTAGAGTATGAAGAAGACCCTGATGTTTGCGCACCAATGGAGGCGCCATGTCATATCTGGTGGTATCCGACATTTCTTGAATACAGGGGAATGAATATCTGGTGGGGCGGAGGGATAATGTATATAAATAAAGCATATCCTCAGGGTTCTGAATGTGATTGTTATCAAGGGGTATTAAGGACTTGTATAAGCAACGCACGAACACTAAAGGCAACAGGAAGCAATGACAAATCCATTTCATTACGGAAAAGTTCAGCAGATGTTAGCATATCGAGAACCAATATGCAAATGCTTCCTCTTAATCATAAGCAAAGACATATTTCGATAGAGAGATAAAGGAAACACAACTCAAAACTAATTAATGCAAAAATGAAGATAATACTCAAATAAAGTAAAGCGTTATGAAAGACCGTAAAGCGTAAGCACGTGAACACGTGAAATTATAAAGTGTTGTTACTTCTCAAAAGCAAATTTTGGGTCAATTCTTTCCTATTGACATGAAAAGAGATTTTGAGGTCGAAAGAAATCTTTTATGCCCCTGATATGCCTCTGTTTTCTGGAACGGTATAAATACGAATTTTATGGTTTACAAGACAATGCACTCTATGGCTTGGTGGCATTGTTGTTTATAGGGAAAATAAGATAGAAAGAATTTCAGATGAGAACATATGGGCAATGCCTTCATGGAGGTTGCTTTGTTAACATAGAAAATAATTGTTTTTTGAAAGCATATTATTTATATTTATCCATAAATCTAACTATATTTTAAGGATAAGAATATGGGAAGAAATCCGAAGGTTCTAATTACTACTTTGTTTATTTCAATAATATTTTCTTTTCTAATGTCTTACACAATTTCTGCAAATGGAGCTTGTGTCCAGCCACCATCTAATATGGTCTCGTGGTGGAGAGCAGAAGGTAATGCTAATGATAGTGTAAGCACAAATCATGGTACATTAATAAACGGGGCTAC
>DYFC01000033.1 GCA_020725385.1 Nitrospira japonica
AATTTATTTTTCGATACCTTAGTGTACGTTTAAAGATGATTTGCCATGAACTTTTTTATGTATAACCAAAAAATATCTTTTGATATAAAAATCATCGAGTTAAATAAATTTTTGAGCAATGTCTGCATTTTTTGGGTTAAATAAAAATATTTTTTCAGATTACGACAGATTGAAATTGTATAAAATCATAATTAAAAATGTCTTTTATGAAAAGAGATTTTAGATAATATCTAAATAATTATAACTATATTGAATAAATTATATTTTCTTGTTGCTCAAATAAATTTTTATACGCTATACTTTATGAAAATCTTTAACTTCAAAAATATTGGATGGGTTATTTTTTTGAAATGTTTTAATATGTGGAGGTTTTTGTGCCTTTTTTTGGTGAGCTTTTTGTAAGTGAAATTATTAAAAAACCTGTTTTAGACCCAAAAGGGGAAGAACTTGGAAAAGTTAAGGATATTATTGTTGTAAAAGGAGAACCATTCCCCAAAGTATCAAATTTAATAATTGACAGGAAGAAAAATCATTATATTCTTTCATGGACAGACCTTAATATTTTCAATAAAAAAATAATCTCCGCAAAGATTTATTCAGAAAGCCTTAATGAATATGATTTCGATGAAAATGATCTTTTAATTGTAAGGGATATTTTTGATAAACAAATTGTTGATGCTAATGGAGCAAAAGTGGTGAGAGTAAATGATGTTAAACTTGAAGGATATGAATCAGAGGCAATACTTGTAGCGGTTGATGTTGGAATGAGAGGTATAATGCGGCGACTTGGAATTGAAAGAGGTGGTGAAGATTTGATGCGCATCTTCAGGAAACATCTTCCATATAATCTTATAAGCTGGAATTATATTCAACCTCTTGAACCAAAATTGACAAATATATCTCTTACAGTCCCGAGACAGATGGTTTCAGAACTTCACCCTGCTGATATAGCAGAAATAATAAGTCAGGTTTCCCATAAAGAAGGTGCTACGTTTTTCAAAGAACTCGATGTAGAGACAGCAGCTGAAGCTTTGTCTGAATTACAGCCCGATGTTCAGGTTGAAATAATAAGTGGAATGGAAACAGAAAAAGCAGCGGATATAATCGAAGAAATGCAACCTGATGAAGCTGCAGACGTATTAAGCGATTTACCTGTTGATAAGGCAAAGGAAATTCTTGAACAGATCGAAAAAGAAGAAGCTCAAGATATTCAGGAACTTCTTAGTCATGAAGAAGACACTGCTGGCGGTATAATGACAAATGTTTACATATCTTATCTGCCTGAAACAACTGTACAGGAAGCCATTGAGAAATTCAAAAAAGATGCAGAAGAAGTCGAAACAGTTTATTACATTTATGTTATTGATGAAAACGAGAAACTTGTTGGAGTTATATCTTTAAGGGATTTGTTACTTGCTCCATCTGATGCAAAACTTTCAGACATCATGAAAAGAAAAATAAAGACCGTTACTCCCGAAACCGATGAACAAGAAGTTGCCGAGATTGTATCTAAATATAACCTTGTTGCTATTCCTGTTATTGATTCAGAGAATTATATGCTCGGAATAGTAACAATAGATGATATTATAGATAGAATTCTTCCACCTGCTGCAAAACGCAAGAGGAGAAAAGTATGAGCCTCTGGAAAAGGATAACCGTATTTCTTTCAATTATGGGTCCGGGCATAATTACCGCAAATATAGACAATGATGCAAGCGGTATAACTACATACTCTGTTGCTGGAGCACATTTTGGTTATTCCCTACTCTGGACATTGATTCCTACTACAATCGCTCTTTTGGTTATTCAGGAAATGGTTGCAAGAATGGGAGTTGTTACAGGCAAAGGGTTATCAGACTTAATTAGAGAAAACTATGGTGTGAAATCTACATTCTATATGATGACAATTCTTTTCATCGCAAATTTCGGAACTACTGTTGCAAATTTTGCAGGTTGGGCAGCAAGCATGGAAATTCTTGGATTCAGTAGATATATTGTTATGCCCATCGGAGCTCTGGTTGTATGGTTTCTTGTTGTTAAGGGAAGTTACCGTTTTGTTGAAAAAATTTTGCTCGTTGCCTGTCTTCTTTATTTCGGATATGTGCTTTCAGGTTTTATGTCAAAACCAGTATGGTCAGATGTATTTTATAATACATTCATACCAAATATTAAATTTAACACAGAATATATAATGCTAAGCATCGCAATTATTGGAACTACCATTACCCCCTGGATGCAATTTTACCTTCAATCATCAATTGCAGAGAAAGGAATTCAAAAAAATGAATATAAGGCATCAAAAATTGATGTATTTATTGGCTGCAGCATTACAGATATAGTTTCTTTTTTCATTATTGTGACATGCGCTACAACATTATTTGCGCAGGGAATAAGAATAAATGAAGCTTCTGAAGCAGCACTTGCTCTTAAACCGCTTGCTGGAAGGTATGCATTCTTAATTTTCGCGGTATGTCTTGCAAATGCTTCAATACTCGGAACAATCATTGTTCCTCTGGCTACTTCATATTATATTTGTGAGGCAATGGGTTGGGAGCGCGGGGTTAACAAAACATTCAAAGACGCTCCTCAATTCATGAGTATATATACTTTTATGATAGTTATCGGGTCTTTGTTGATCTTAATTCCGGGGGCTCCTCTGGTATTTTTAATGGTACTATCATCTTTACTTAATGGAATACTCTTACCTTTTGTTCTTATATACGCAATTTCACTCGTTAATAATAAAAAACTAATGGGAGATTTTGTTAATCCAAGATCGTACAATATAATTTCCTGGAGTACAGTAGTTGTCCTTATTATATTGACAACTGCATTTATTGTATCTTTTATTATTCCATTGGGGTCATTATATGGTTAAAGCTATTGAATGGATTAATGGCAAAGTTATAATGCTCGACCAGAGCAAACTTCCTCTTGAAGTTTCTTACATTGAATGCACCGATTATCATAAGGTTGCTGAAGGCATCAGAAAATTATGGATAAGAGGTGCTCCTGCAATAGGTATTGCAGCAGCAATGGGCATTGCAATGGCTGCGCAGGACATTATTGCAAAAAGTGTAAAGGATATCGAAAAAGGTCTTGAACCTGTTTTTTCTGAAATGCTCACTACCCGTCCTACTGCTGTGAATATAAAATGGGCTGTAAACAGAATGAAGAACTTAATTGGAAAAATGAAAGACACCAACCCTGAAACCTTAAAGGAAATATTAATTAAAGAAGCCAATAATATTTTGAATGAAGATATAGAAGTTAATAAAGCAATCGGAAAATGGGGCGCTGAATTTATAAAAGATGGTGATACAATTCTGACTCATTGTAATGCAGGTGCTCTTGCAACCGGTGGATATGGTACGGCAACTGCACCAATGTTAATCGCAAAGCAACAGGGTAAAAGAATTCATGTTTTTGCTGATGAGACCCGTCCTGTTCTTCAGGGAGCAAGATTAACTTCATGGGAACTTATGCAGGAAGGGATACCTGTAACTTTGATTACTGATAATACTGCAGGAGCACTGATGAAAAAAGGTGAGATTAATCTTGCGATTGTAGGCACTGATAGGACTGTAAGAAACGGAGATGTTGCGAATAAAATTGGAACTTATACAGTTGCGGTTCTTTGTAAAGAAAACAGAATACCATTTTATGTTGCTGCACCTTTAAGCAGTATTGATTTTTCACTTAAATCGGGGGATGAGATACCGATAGAAGAAAGATCTCCAGAGGAGGTAACACATATTTTTGGAAAATGTCAGATAGCTCCAGATGGTGTTAATGTAAGAAATATTGCTTTTGATGTCACTCCGCATAAATATGTTACAGCAATCTTTACTGAAAAGGGTGCTTTTAGACCAAAAAATATAAAATACTTAATGAAAAATGATTTTGAGTTAAGTAAAATAAGGCTTAATCCATCTGAACTTGACTTTAAATGATTAGCTTTTCTACCATTAATAATGAATCTTGATGATATTTTTTTTAAATACGAAGAAGATCTTAAAAAAGTTGAAAATAGCCTCCTAAGTCTTTTTGATAGTAATGTATTAGCAATTCCACTGATCGGCAAACATATTCTCGATGGTGGAGGTAAAAGACTTAGGCCCCTAATTCTTCTACTAAGCGCGGAATTAGCTGAGTGCAGTAATGATGCAAGATATACGCTTGCTGGAATTATCGAATCAATTCATACAGCATCCCTTCTCCATGATGACGTAATAGATGGTGCAGAGATAAGAAGAGGACGCAAACCTGCCCATACAATATGGGGCAATCAAATAGTAATTCTTGTTGGTGATTTTCTATACTCAAATGCATTAAGAATTGCTGTTCTTCAAAAAAGTCAGAAAATAATGGAGTCCCTATCAGAAGCAACTACTAAGATGACTGAAGCTGAAATACTTCAAATGTCAAAAACAGCGGATCCGGAAATAACCGAAGAAGAATACATGAATATCATTTCCGGAAAAACCGCTGCCCTTATTTCCTCGGCATGCAGAATTGGAGCGATACTTGGTTCGATGCCTGAAGAAAAAGAAGATGCTCTCGCAAATTTTGGTATGAAGACAGGAATTGCTTTTCAAATGGCAGATGATATACTTGATTATATGGCAGATGAAGAAGAACTCGGCAAACAACTCGGTAAAGACCTTAAAGAAGGTAAAATAACACTTCCTTTAATTTATCTTCTTAAAAATTCTTCAAGTAATGAATTGGAAGAGATAAAAGAAATTATTAAAGGCAATTTCAAGAAAAACGGCCTTAAAAAAATACTAAAACTTTTCAAAAAATATGACTCAATTGAATTATCTATGAAAAAAGCCCGTGAGATAGTAGAAAATGCAAAAAACGAATTACGGATTTTTCCTGACTCTCAAGCAAAGGAAGCCCTTTTTACAATTGCAGATTATACTTTATTAAGAAAGAAATAAATGCATCCTGTTGTATTACTTGCAAAAAAAAGTATTGAAGAATATATAAAAAATGGCAAGATAATCGAGCCTCCAGAAGAACTGATTCCCGAGATTAAAGGCCAAGCTGGTGTCTTTGTATCCTTAAAGAAAAAAGGACAACTAAGGGGCTGTATTGGAACTTTTATGCCTTCATATGATTCAGTAGCAAAAGAAATAATTATGAATGCAATAGCTGCTGCTACCAGAGACCCGCGTTTTCCTTCTGTAAGAGAATCAGAGCTTAATGAAATAACCTATTCGGTTGATATACTTTCAGCACCGGAAAAAGTTAATCATTTGAATGAATTAGATCCAAAAAAATACGGTATAATTGTTATAAGCGGTATGAAGAAAGGTCTGCTACTGCCTGATCTGGAAGGTGTAAATACAATTGAAGAACAAATTAATATAGCAAAGATGAAAGCAGGTATAGATTATGGAGACCCTGTAGATATTTACCGTTTTGAGGTAAGGAGATACAAATGAATGAAATACCTTTGTCCGGAAATATTAAAGACATAGGACTTCCAAAAATTTTAATAAACCTTAATAGAAATAGAAAAACAGGCACTTTAACAATAAAAAATCCTGTTTTCACAAAAAAAGTTTTTTTTGTGAAAGGAGATGCTGTATTTGCTTCTTCTACTTATGAAGATGACCGTCTTGGAGAAATGCTTCTTAAATCAGGAAAAATAACTCTTGAACAATATGATAAATCTGTTGAATTGCTTAAAAAAACAGGTAAAAGACAGGGTGCTATTCTCGTTGAACTTGGATATATCACACCAAAGGATTTGTTTAACGGGGTCAAATATCAGGTAAAAGAAATAATTTACAGCCTTTTCTTAATTGAAAATGGTGAGTATGAATTCATTGAAGAACTACCCAAAGACGAAGTAATAACTCTCAAAATGAGCATGGGTAATCTTATTTATGAAGGTGTTAAAAGAATTGACAACTGGACAAGAATAAAAAGGGAAATGCCTTCGCTTGATACTGTTCTTATTTTAAGCGATGACCCTCTATCAATATTTCAGGATATTGAGTTAAGCTCTCAAGATAGAAAAATGCTTTCTATTATCGATGGAACTAAAACTATTAAAGAGTTAATTAACAATGCGTGGATTAGTTCATTCGAAGCAATGAAAATTTTATATTTTTTATTGTCAATTAAAGTGCTCGAAGAAAAAAGTATTGAAGAAAAACCCGAGGTATTAAAAGAAATCTCGGTTGAAGAAATTCTTCAACCTGTTTTTGAAGATGAAAGCACCTTTATTAATAAAGTTGACAATATGTATTCAAGAATTTCATTTGCAACCCCGGAAGAAATCCTTGAGGTTGAAAGTGGAACAGATATTGAAATAATTAAAAAGAATTATTATCGTCTATCAAAAGAATTTCATCCTGACAGACAATATGGATCAACAGATCCTTCCTTAAAAGATAAATTGGAAGCTATATTCAATACTATAAACAAGGCATATGAAACATTAATCAAAGATAGTAAAAATCTTAGATCATCGATTTCTTACAAGGAAAACGCCGATAAATATTTCAAACAGGCTGTAGTTGATTTTAAGAAATCTGACTATAAAACAGCAGCAGAATATTTCAGAAAAGCTATCTTTGAAGACCCTTCAAATGCAAAATACTGGAGTCATCTTGCTCTTGCTCTTTCTTATAATCCTGAAAATTTTAAAGATGCTGAGCAAGCCTTATTAAAAGCTATTGATCTTGAACCTAATAATTCAGACCATTATGCAAATCTTGGTTTGTTACATGCAAAACAAGGAATTCTACAAAAAGCCCGCATAGCTTTTGAACATGCATTAAAGATTAATCCAGACAATCTAAGAGCAAAAAAGGGATTGCAGAATATAAAAAAGTAATCCATTTTCCGTAAGACGTATTCCATTATATGTATTAAAAACGGACACGTGGAACAGTTTTTAAGTGCGATGTCTGCACTTTTAGAATTAGTCGTCTTTTTTCCTTTTATATGTCCCGCTTTTTCCACCATATTTTTCAAGGAGCATAATTTCTGAAATTATCATGTCTTTATCAACAGCTTTACACATGTCATAAATAGTTAAAGAAGCAACGGATACCGCTATTAGAGCTTCCATCTCAACACCTGTTTGGCCTGTCACCTTTACTTCAGAAACTATTTTTATTCTTTTATTTTTCTTTTCAGGGAAAAAATCGACACTTATAGAAGTGATATTAAGCGGATGGCAAAGTGGAATTAATTCCCATGTTTTTTTTGCTGCCGCAATTCCAGCAATACGTGCAACCGAAAACACATCTCCTTTTGGTATCTTTCCATCAAGTATAAGTCTAAGAGTCTTGGGTTTTAGATATATCAAACCAGAAGCGATAGCTCTTCTTTCAGAAGATGGTTTCTGAGTAACATCAACCATCCTTGCCCTTCCCTGCTCATCTATATGTGTTAGCTTTCTCATAAAATATTTGGTGCCGAAGGCGGGATTTGAACCCGCACGGCCTCGCGACCACTAGACCCTGAACCTAGCGCGTCTGCCAGTTCCGCCACTTCGGCAACTAAATATAATATTATACGTTGGCATTTAAAAAAAAGCACTATTTATGGTATTGTTTATATATGCGTAAGGGTTTAAAAATATTTCTGGTATTTTTATTAATAGTCGTTATCGCTGCTTCTGTAATTATTCCTTTTCTAATAAAAAATTCAAATAAAATCGTAAAACAAAAACTTGAGAGCTTTCTTGGAAAAGATTTCTCTGTTAAAGAGCTCAAACTGAAATGGAATGAAGTTGAAGCCATTGATGTCAACTATAGAAATCCAGAAGGGAGAATAGTTTTTAGCGCTGATAGTATGAAGATGAAAGCTGATTTAACAAGTATATTAAAAAAAGAATATAATGTCTCTGATCTTACATTAGTTAATCCATACATTAAGCTCGAGACAGATGAAAAAGGAAATCTAAAACTTCCTTTCCACTCAAGAAAGGATAAAGAAGAAAAAAAAGATTCACCCCCTTTGCTTATTCAGAAAATACATATCATAAATGGTTCTATAGATTATCTTGATGAAAAGGTTGACGGAGAACCTGTCTTAACACAGTTAAGAAACATTGAACTTGAATCCGAAAACCTGCTTTTTCCACTACAGGATAATTTCTCATCTTATCACTTCTCAGCAAAGATTACTGGTAAATTAAACGCTGGAGTTATCAAAAGCGAAGGAAATATCAATTTAAAAACACTTGATATGGACTCAAAAGTTTCAGCACAGGATCTTGATATTACTCATTTTAAACCCTACTACCAGAAGAAAAATAATGTTAATGTTAAAAAAGGAAATATTGATATTAAAATGGATTTAAAGATAAATTCAGGAAATATATATGCTCCGGGCAAAATTGTTCTTAAAAACCTTATATTAGAAAAAAGTAGAGGTATAACGGGATTTTTCTTAAGCCTTCCATCTGACGCAGTTCTTAGCTTCCTTAAAGATAATAAAGGTAGAATCTCTTTTGATTTCATACTTGAAGGCAATCTAACCGACCCTGAATTTAACATACGTGAAAGTCTTGTAGAGAAAATAGCTTATGGAATGGCGCAAAAATTAGGAGTGCCTGTTGCTGACATTGGTAAATCAATTGTTATTGCTGGAACAAAAGGCGTTAAACAAATCGGCAAAGAAGCAGAAAATATAAGCAGTGGTATTAAAAAAATCATAAAGTAATTATAACCTTTAAAAATCCTTATCAATCATATCAATGGAGCTATTTAAAGAAAAAGAGAAATCCGATATAAAACCCCCGCTTGCTTATAGAATGAGTCCCCGTTCCCTTGATGAATATATAGGACAGGAACATATTCTTGGTTACGGGAAACTTTTAAGACGTTCTATTGAAGCTGATAGAATAAATTCAATTATATTATATGGACCGCCCGGTACAGGTAAGACTGCACTTGCAAGAGTTATAGCTCAGAAGACAAATTCACACTTTGAGTGGCTAAACGCAGCAACTATAGGACTTGATGAAATAAGAAAAGCAATTCAGCAAGCAAGAAACAGAAAGACAAAAGGAATTAAAACTATTTTATTTCTTGATGAGATACATCGTTTCAACAAACTTCAGCAAGATGCTTTATTACCTGATGTCGAGGAAGGAAATATAATACTTATTGCTGCAACTGTAGAAAACCCATTTTTTTATGTTAACTCGGCATTGCTTTCGAGAAGTCAGATATTTGAATTAAAACCACTATCAGAAAACAATCTCATTGAAATTTTAAAATTTGCACTTAATGACAAAGAAAGAGGGTTCGGACATTTATCTATTAATTTAGATGAATCTGCACTAAAACATATTGCCAAAATGTCTGACGGTGATGCAAGAAAAGCTTTATCAGCTCTTGAGATTGCAGTACTTACAACACCTCCTGACAGAGAAGGCAAAATAAATATCTCTCTTGAAATTGCTGAAGAATCCATTCAGAAAAAAGCGGTTGTTTATGATAAAAAAGGTGATCAGCATTATGATATAATATCAGCTTTCATAAAAAGTATGAGAGGCTCTGACCCTGATGCTGCTATTTATTATCTTGCCAAGATGCTTTACGCAGGTGAAGATCCGAGATTTATTGCAAGAAGAATTGTAATATGTGCTTCAGAAGATGTTGGCAATGCTGATCCAATGGCATTGGTTGTTGCCATATCAGCATTGCGTGCTGTAGAATTTGTCGGTATGCCTGAGGCCAGAATACCATTAGCACAGGCAGTAATATATGTAGCAAAGGCTCCAAAAAGCAACGCTTGTTACAAAGCCATAGAATCTGCATGGAAAGATATAGAAACAGAAGAGACAATGGAAGTGCCTGATCATCTAAAAGATAGCCATTACTCTGGCGCAAAAAAACTCGGACATGGAAAAGGTTATAAATATCCCCATGATTACGGTGGATATGTTGAGCAGGATTATCTGAAAAAGAAAAGGAAATACTATGAACCATGATACCATACAATTCTTTCGAAACACTTGAATTCAACAAAGTTCTCAATTTAATTTTTAATTTTGCCAATAGTGAATCAACAAAAAAATCAATATTATCAATTCAACCTTTCTCGGATAAAGATCAAATAGAGAAAAAACAACGTGAAATTTCAGAAATAAGGAAAATGTCCCATGAAGGGAAAGCAATTGCATTATCCTCTTTCCAGGACATAACACAAATTCTTTTAAAAGTTAAACCTGAAGGTTCTGTTCTTGAAGCTCGGGAACTTGCTTTATTTATTCCTTTATTTGATATAGGTTATTCAATTTACTTCCAGCTCAAAGACAGATTTGATTTGCCGAATCTCCGGGCAATTACATCAAATCTCACCGGGTTTCCAAATATATTAAAGGTACTCCTAAAATCTATTGATAGTGAAGGAAATATACTCGATGGCGCATCACAATTGCTTTCTGAATTAAGGGCAAAAATTAGGAAGCTTGAGCAAAAGATAAGAAAACAACTCGAAGAAATTGTAAGAGATGAAAAAGTCGCTTCATTGCTTCAGGATGATTTTATAACTATAAGATCAGGCAGATGGGTAATACCTGTAAGAATGGATTCAAAAGGAATGGTGCCCGGAGTTGTTCATGATGTATCAAAATCAGGGGAAACAGCTTTTATTGAGCCACTTGCAATTATTCATCTCTCAAATGAGATCGAAAATCTTATTGCTGAACAGAAAGCTGAAGAAATAAGAATTCTCAGGAATATCTCCTCAATGATCAGGAAGGAAATTAACGAGATTGAAGAAGAATTCAATACTATTGTCTATCTCGATACCCTTAATTGCATCGCTAAGTTTTCAGATTTATTAGATATGCAGAATCCGTCTATTAATACATCTGTATTCATAAATTTGATAGATGCACGTCATCCTTTACTCCAGATTTCCTATCAAAAACAGAGTCCTGATAAAAGAATTGTTCCTCTTAATGTACAACTTGGCGGGGACAACACAATAATGGTAATAACAGGAGCAAATGCAGGAGGCAAAACTATTGCAATAAAAACGATTGGATTAATTGTTCTCATGGCACTGTCCGGAATGCCCATACCCGCGAGTTCCACATCAAATATTCCTTTAATTGAAAATTTACTCGTTGATATAGGAGATGAACAATCAATCGAAACTAACCTTTCAACCTTTTCAGCTCATATTTCAAATCTTTCTAATATTATTAAAGAAACGACTTCCAATACAATCGTTTTGATAGATGAACTCGGAACTGGAACAGATCCTGAAGAAGGCTCTGCAATTTCCTGCGCTATTTTAAAAGAACTAAGAGAGAAAAGATCCCTTGTCTTTACAACAACACATCTTGCTGAGATAAAGGGTTTTGTTCATATGACTGAAGGAATGCTCAATGCTTCAATGGAATTTGACAGTAAAACTTTTACACCTTTGTATAGATTACGTATCGGAGAACCCGGGCAATCCCATGCAATTGAAATAGCAAGAAGATATGGATTACCTGATACAGTTATTAATAGGGCAAAAAGTATGCTCGGAAGCATGAGAATTGAGTTTGACAGACTTATATCAGAATTAAATGAAAAAAGATATATGTATGAAAATTTACTCATTGAGATTGAGGAAGAAAAGAAACAGCTCGAAATCGAAAAAAGAGAAATAGATAATAAAATAAAAGATATTGAAGTAAGAAATAAAGAAATACTCCGAGAGGCTTATAAAAAATCATCGGAGATAATATCTGATATTAAAAGACAGATGAACTCTTTTCTTGATGAGTTAAAGAAAAAGGGCAAAGCAGAAGCTCGCAAAATAATCAAAGAAGCAGAAGATATTCAAAAATATGTTGAAGAAAAGATTATTGAATATTCAGAAGAAGATGAAATCCCTCCTATAATAGAAGAACTCAAAAAAGGTGACAAAATTTATGTGAAATCTCTCAAACAGGATGCATTAATAGACGAAATAAACCTAAAATCTAAACGTTTAAAGGTTATTGTTGGAAATTTAGAAATTGAAGTTCCTTTTTCTGACATAAAGCTCTTTAAAGATTACGAAGTAAAAAAATTACAACCTGCTTTAAATTTACCTTCAACAGAAGAAATGCTTCCTCATAGCATTAATGTAGCCGGGTTAAGAGTTGATGAAGCTATTCCTGAAATTGAAAAATTACTTAATCATGCATCGTTGGCTGATATGCATGAAATAACAGTAATCCATGGTATCGGAAAAGGCATTCTCATGAAAGCAATACATGAATATCTTACAGGACATCCACTAGTAAAAAATTTCAGAAGTGCTAATCAGGACGAAGGTGGCAAAGCAAAAACCATAATTGTATTGAAATGACAAAATATATACTTTTATTAAGAAACTTCTTCATGCTTTACCTTATTATTACTTCAATGTCAGGTAGTTTTTCTTTAATGGCGCTTTCGATGCAGCGATTGTCACAGTTAATACACGGACCTACACAATTTATTACAACCTTTTTATCATCTGCCTCCACAAGTTCTGCGCAGCTGTCGTGAGCAGACAAAATACAGGATAAACCATCGAGTATTTCTTTGACCTTTTTCTCTGTTATATTTTCCATTTACTTATCATACCAAAAATTTTGTTATTCTTGAATTGACTTCAATGGCTTTTTTCAGTTATTGTCAAAAATGATAATTTCAAATAAATTAACAGCTATACTAATATTGTTTATATTTACTCTTTTTATTAATATGCCTTTTGGTTATGCACGTTCGAAATCAAGGAAATATTCTTTCCGATGGTTTTTATATATTCATATTCCTATACCTTTAATTTTTATGATAAGAATACTTTCTCATATTGATTATATATATATTCCATTATTTATTCTTGCAGCTCTTTCCGGCCAAATTATCGGAGGAAAGTTTAATATCACATAATGCTTGCCTGTATTCTTAAAGAACCAAATAATATTGAAAT
Source organism: Nitrospira japonica (assembly GCA_020725385.1). Classification (GTDB taxonomy): domain Bacteria; phylum Nitrospirota; class Thermodesulfovibrionia; order Thermodesulfovibrionales; family SM23-35; genus DYFC01. The sequence goes on from DYFC01000033.1 coordinate 12,943, forward strand.
TCAGGAGATACCTACACCCGAACCATCCAAGGGAGAAATTCTTGTAAAAATCAAAGCAGCTTTGACATGTGGAACAGATCTCAAAGCTTTTAAAAGAGGCCATATATTGATTCCGATGCCAGGTGTTTTTGGTCATGAATTTTCAGGAATAGTAGCTAAAATTGGCAAAGGCGTAAAAAAATTTAAAGAAGGCGACAAAATTATGGCTGTACATAGCGCACCATGCCTTTCCTGTTCATATTGTCAGAAAAAAGCTTTTAATCTTTGCGAAAATATTATGAAAACAAAAGTTCTTGGCGCTTTTGCTGAATATATTGTTTTACCATATCACCTCGTTAAACAGAATGTTTTTAAAAAACCTGAAAATCTTTCTTTTGAAGAAGCTGCTTTTCTTGAACCATTATCGTGTGTTGTTCATGGAATGTCAACCTTAAATATAAAAAAGAATGATAAAGCTTTAATAATAGGCGGGGGTCCCATTGGCCTGCTTCATCTTGTACTTTTAAAATCAAAGAGTCTTAATGTGGCTTTGATAGACAAACATCAGGATAAATTAAATATTGCAAAAAAACTTGGAGCAGATTCTACATATAAAGCAGATTATTTTACAACATTACTAAATTATTCAGAATTTGATTTTGTTTTTGAATGTACAGGAAGAAAAGAAGTCTGGGAATCTTCAATTAATTTAGTTCGTAGAGGTGGAACAATAGTTCTTTTCGGAGGCTGCAAATCTGGCACTGAAGTATGCTATGATGCATCAAGATTACATTATGATGAAATAACATTAAAAGGAGTTTTTCATTTTAATCCGTATGATGTTAAAAGAGCTTATGAATTTCTGTGCAATGGTAATATAAACGTAACTCCTTTAATTTCAGGAAAATACAAACTGAAAAATATTAATAAAGCTTTTGAAAAATTATCTAAAGGAATTGGCATAAAATACGCAATTTTACCCTAAAAAATAAAATTAAATTATGAAAATTATTTGTCCGGTATGTAAAACTAAAACAACATGGGAAGAAAATCCGTGGAGGCCATTCTGCTCTGAAAAATGCAAGTTAATTGATCTTGGGAAATGGGTTCTTGAGGAATATAGAATTGAAGGCAAATCTAAAGATGAAGAAGAAGATAGTATACCTGATTCAAGAAAAGATTAATTATTGAAATATTTATTCTACAAAGTTATGATTACAAATATAATGATAAAACTAAAAAGGAGGGTGTCATGGTCAGGATTGCAGTAGCAGGCGCAGCAGGAAGAATGGGTAGCAGGATTACTGCCCTTTCAAAAGAATATGAAGGTTTAAAATTATCAGGCGCTTTTGAGAGAAAAGGACATAAAGATATTGGTAAAGACATTGGCACAATAGTCGGTATAGGTGAAACAGGATTAAAACTTACAGATAATCTTGATGAACTTGTTAAGAATATAGATGTAATTATTTCATTTACTTCTGTTGAAGCTTCCCTTGAACATTTAAAATTTGCATCAAGAAATGGGAAAGCAATAGTAATAGGGACCACAGGATTTGACAAAGATGCTTTAAAAGAAGTAAGTAAACTCACAAAAAAGGTACCCTGTGTAATGGCTTCTAATATGAGTATGGGAGTTAATTTACTTCTCAAGGTCTTACATGATATAGCAAGAGTTCTTGGTGATGGATATGATATAGAAATAATTGAAGCACACCATAAGATGAAAAAAGATGCTCCAAGCGGAACAGCTCTGAAAATGGCACAGGTTATAGCCTCAGCACTTAATAGAAATCTTGATAAAGTTGCTGTATATGCAAGACACGGAATTATTGGCGAAAGGAAACAAAAAGAAATAGGTATTCAGACTGTACGTGGAGGAGACATTGTTGGTGAACATACAGTGATGTTCTGTGGAATGGGTGAAAGAATTGAAGTTGTTCATAAAGTTTCAAGCCGCGATACTTTTGCAAGAGGTGCGTTAAGAGCAGCTCAATGGATATATGGCAAATCTGCCGGATTATATGATATGCAGGATGTCCTAGGGTTAAAAAATAATAAATAGTAAAATAAAAGAAAGCAGGGTAGAATTTCTATTCTACCCTGCTTTCTTAATTTGACCAAAATAATGTATTTTTGGTTTAACACTACCTCTTTAGATTAACGAGTTCCTGCATAAGCTCATCTGTTGTTGTAATAATTCTTGAATTAGCCTGAAACCCTCTTTGAGCTGAAATCATTTTTACAAACTGCTCGGCAAGATCAACATTACTCAATTCAAGCGTATTAGATAATACCCTTCCAAGCCCGGATGTACTTGCAGCACCAACAATAGGCTGTCCCGAATCATAAGATTCGGCAAATAAATTTCTACCGAGTTTAGTTAACATATCCGGCGCTATGAATTTTGCCAGGGCAATCTGGCCAATTGCCCTGGTTTGACCGTTTGTGAAGATGCCTGTAATGACACCATCTGCTGAGATCTGCATATTCTTCAGACTACCCGCGGTGTAACCATTCTGGTTTAAACTCAGCACGGCAAAATCAGTCGCAAACTGTGTTGTACCATCAAGGCCTGTTCCCGGAGGTGTTTCTCCGGTACCTGTTCCATAATTGAATTGAATTGCCTGGGGCGATGTTACAGAAGTTCCAAAGTTAAAACTAATTCCAGCTCCCATATTATCATTTATCAATGCTCCATTTACATCGAAAGTGAGTGCCTGGGTACCGGCTTCTATAAGTAAATTCGGATTTGCAGGATCAGCATGTACATAATGAACAGTCCATGAATTTGCAGCAGTTTTCTCAAAGTAAAGTGTTACCTGATGTGCACCACCCTGTGAGTCATAAACTGTAATCGTTGATGAAAAGTTATAATTTGTCGGATCATCATTTACAGTATCACCATTGCCATCAAGTGTAAAAGCAACTGTCTGAATTTCAGAGGTTGAATCAAGGTTTAACGCAATATCAGCTGTTGACGTAACTTTTGCAACACTCTGGACATTAGCTATATTTAAACTGCCAACAGTCCCTGTTATATTACCGGATTCATCAGCAAGATAACCCTGAAGCACAAGACCATCAGGGTTTATGATATAACCTTCCTTACTTATAGAAAATTGTCCTGCTCTTGTATAATAACTCGCATTTCCATCGTTCACTATAAACATTCCGTCACCATCAACTGCAAGATCAAGCACACTTTCAGTTGTCTCAAATGAGCCCTGTGTAAATAGTGGTGATACTCCGCTTACGAGCACTCCCCTTCCAACCTGCGATGAACCAGCAATGCCTGTAAGAGTCTGGCTTAAAACATCACCAAAAGCCACCCTGCTTGCTTTATAACCTATGGTATTCATATTAGCAATATTATCACTGATAACAGATAGACTTGTTCCACTTGCACTCAATCCGCTTATTGCTGTATAAAGTGATGTAATCATTTTTATACTCCTTTCTGTTTAACTTATTTCTTTTATATCACTAAGTCTTATTTTTGTTTTTCCGTCAATAACTAAAAAAGTCAAATTATTTTCAAAAGTAATTCCTGTAACTGTACCGTTTCCTTCCTGTTCTCCTCCATATCTTACATTTCTTCCTATAAAAGACGCTGTAAGAGTATTATGGAGTGAGTTCTGAAAGATTAATAGATCCTTCATCTGGGTATTAATATTGGTTAATTGTTCCAAGGATGAGAATTGTGCAAGCTGTGATGCAAACTCTGTATTATCCATAGGATTTAAAGGGTTCTGATATTGCATCTGCTTAACAAATAGCCTTAGAAAATCATCTTTTCCGAGTATATTCTGTGTAGCTGAAACACTCATAAATAACCTCCAGATTAAACGAAAATATTAATAATATATTTGCCTGACGAAATGACAGGCATATCAGTTCTTTCTTTTGAATCATTAAAAGATCTTAAGTCATTAGAATATTCCAAAGATTCGCCTTTTTTCTCTTTCAGATTTATTGAAAAGCTTCCGATATTTATACCTTCATCTAAAAGCACTTTGACAATATCATTTATGTTTTTATTAATAATATCCCTACCTGCTATCTCAAATGCATCAACTTTTGCATGAACCATCCCGTTATCAAGAGTTAAATGAATATTGAGTTTACCGATTCCTTCGGGCTTTAATGATATTTCAATAAAATTACTCTCTTTCCTTGTGATTACAAATGAATCTTTGACTATATTTGGAATCTCAGGTGTATCGGGTTTTTTCTCAATTGTTTTTGTTTTATCCGAATTAACAATTGTATTATTTAAATCGTGCAATTTGTTTTCACATTCAATCCTCGGTTTTATTTCTTTATTCTTATCATTTTCAAAGTTAATTGACTCACACTTTATTTCATCTTTTTCATATAGACTTAAATTTTTATCCAATGATATTTTGCCTTCATCTGGTTCAAATTTAGTTAAATTATCCTCACTAAATATACTGTCTTTTTGTAGAATTTCTGTTTCTTTCTCTTTTAAATTAGTGAATTTATTGTAGGTATTTTGCTTATCATCCGAATTTTTTATAATTATAGTCTGTGTTGTGTTATGTCCATCAGCTGATGTAGCTTTGTTTTTAAATAATTCAGGAGATAATTCAGTGTTTTTATCAGATCCTACATATTTGTAGTTATCCATTAAAACATAAAGTTTTTCTTCCCGTGGAATTTCTTTTAAATTTTTTATTAAGCATGTTATCTCATTTGTAGAATCTGGGAAAACAGGTTCATTAATATTTAGTATTGGGGAAATATTAGATAACGAGATATTTTCGAAATTTATGGAATCACTTTTATAAATACTTTCTCCAGTTAATACATTGTTATTAATATTTTCAATGAAACAAGTATTATTAATGGTATTATTCCCGGTATCTCTATTAATATTTACTTTCTTACTATTTATTTCATCTGAATATGTAGAAATTTTTTCGATAATACCATTTTCTCTGTCAGATTCAATTATAGAAATAGTGTTTATTCCATTAAATATATTTTCTAATAATAAATTTTTAGTTAAAAAATTATTGTTATCATTATTCTTACTTTCAGTCTGGTTATCTTTTAACTTTAAGGTTGGTTTTTTACCTAAATTATTATCTTCAGAAGAATAAATAAATAAATTGGAAGTTTTATTAATATCTTTAGAATTACTTTCATTAAGTTCTTTCTCTATAGCCATGATATCTTTTGTAGATTCTTGATTACTAATATTCTGACATGGTACTAATAAAGATGATACGTCTTTGATTACATCGCTCAAATAAAAACTGAAAGTGCTGTCACCATAGTTATCCACTTTAGTGACACTGTTGGAAATATCCATAGGATGTGCTTTTTGCATTTCAATTTGTATAGGAGTTGTAAAATCCATGCCAATATATAATCAATTAATATACCAGCCTGAAAAGAGAAGAAGAATTTTTTTGATAACTGCTTATTAGTATTTTTATTTTCTTTTTATTTCAATATGTTATTGAATTATATTAAACTGTTTATTTAAGATTAAACTTTTATTAAAAAATAACAGCATTCATTATAGCTGGTAAATCTGACAAAAAGGAGGAAATATTTTCAGTTAGCAGGAATTTTTTTCTCTAATCTTCTAATATTATTTGTGATTGAGACAACTTTTTGGGGTTCCATTGCAGCCATTATTGCAGCTGCTTTTTTGGGTTTCATTCTGCGAATTATTTCGGTGGCAGTATCATCATCAACAATATTCAATTTTGCTGCAGCATCCTCTGAAGGCATGCCTTCATAAACTTTAACAATATAATCAAGTTTTTCATTCTGTATTTTTTCGAGTCTTTTTAATTTCGAGTCTATTTCTGCGAGAATTTTTGAGTATTTTTCTATTTTTTCTTCAACATCTTTTTTAATAGAATCAAGTTTTTTTTCTTCCTGTGCTAAAAAATCCTCTTTAGCTTTCAGTTCCTTCTGTTTTGTTTCTATATACTTAATCATATCATCCTGGGCAAATAATGAAGTGTTGAAAATCGCAAAGAAAAAGATTAACAAAATTAGAGAGTTAGTAACAGATATTTCCATTTTTCTTATTTTTAACATTTATTCCTCAAACTTCTTGAGATAAAATTATAATCAGCTTCTTTCTGCTCTGCCTGTAATAAATGTCTGTTTTCGTCATTCAAAATTTTATCTCTAAGTTTCTCAACAACACGTCTTTCTTTATAAACTTCGAATATTTCTGCTTTCTTTAGTTCAAGTTCGGCAGCAACTCTAAAAACAACACTTTTTTGTTCTTCAATTTTACGATTCAGAAATGTAAGATAATCATAGTATATTGATATTTCTGAAACATTCATTGGTTCTCTACTGCGAAAGGAATTCAGTTTTGAATCTGTTTTTTTGAACATTCTTTCAAGATGCTCGAGTTTTTCTTTTTCCATATTCAACACATCATAAGTATGTTTCAATTCGGATTCAATCTGTTCTTGTTTAAACTCTTTAAGTTCAATAACCTTTGTTAATGTTTTTTTCTTCGTCATCTTTTCTCATCCCTTTCGTCAAATAACATATAAAGTCCTTGTAGTGCATCTGCCATATCTCTCTTCTCATGAATGCCCTGACAGAGATATTTTTTTAATCTGTCTATTATATTAATTGCATAATCAACCTTAGGATTTGTTCCTTCTTTATATGCACCAAGATTAATCATATCCTCAAATCTCTTATAAGTTGCCATAGTTTCCATAAATTTTGATGCAAATTCCCTATGCCTTTCATCAGTTATATCAGGCATCAATCTACTTATACTTCTCATAATATCTATTGATGGATAATGGTTTTCCATAGCTAATTCTCTTGAAAGAACAATATGACCGTCCAAAACAGCCTTTGCAGAATCTGCTACTGGGTCAGAATGGTCATCACCTTCAACAAGCACAGTATATATTCCGGTAATGCTTCCTGAACTTTCGGATGTTCCAACCCTCTCGAGTAATTTAGGGAGCAAAGCAAAAACAGATGGAGTATAACCTTTTGCAGTAGGAGGTTCTCCAATAGCAAGTCCAATTTCACGCTGTGCCTGCGCAACTCTTGTCAAAGAATCCATCAGTAAAAGAACATCTTCACCTTTTTCTCTAAAATACTCTGCAATTGCTGTCGCTGCAATTGCAGCTCTTACCTTTGCAAGCGGAGACTGTTCCGATGTAGAAACTACCACAACTGATTTTTCAAGTCCCTCTTTCCCCAAATCCTTTTCTATAAACTCTCTTACTTCCCTTCCGCGTTCGCCCACCATTGCAATTACATTTACAGATGCTTCTGTATATTTTGCAATCATTCCAAGAAGTACGCTTTTGCCAACACCCGGACCCGAGAAGATACCAAGTCTCTGTCCTTTCCCGCATGTAAGAAGTCCATTAATTGCTCTTATACCGAGATCCAGAGGTTCGTTAATTCTTTTTCTTTTTAAAGGATTTGGAGTACCACAAAATAGAGGGTAATCAACACCTTGAATTGGTCCTCTGCCATCAAGCGGTTCGCAAATTCCATTTATCACGCGTCCTTTCAAAAAAGGTGATACTTTAATTGAAATTTTTCTTCCGAGTTGCTGAACTCTACTTCCCGGTCTAATTCCTTCGGTTTCACCTATTGCCATAAGCATAATTTTGTCATCTCTAAATCCAACTATATCCGCATTTAATAATGTTCCGTTATCGGTATAAATTCTGCATGACTCTCCAACCGAAGCTTTTATTCCGGTAGCTTTAACAATTAAACCTGTAATTTCAGATACTCTTCCGTAAACCTTCATCGGCTCTACATTTTTCAATATGTTAATATATGGTGACAAATCAATTTCCATGAAGATTTTTTACCATTTCCTCAATAAGATTTTTCATTTGTAAATCAATATCAGTAATAACCTCTTGAGAAGAACTTATAACCACAACTCCGTGAGACGGACAAGAAGGGTCTATCTCAAAAGTAATATCTGGATACATATTAATAAAATCTCTCTTATATTTATTTATCATTTCATTCAAAGATGGATTTATCTTAATTGTTATCTGTCCTACCCTCTCGATTTTTGTAATACCCTCTTTAATCATATTAATAACAATTTCTTGATCTATGGATAATTCTTTCATAATTATTTTTTTTGCAATTTCTACTGCAAGTTCAATAATCTGGGGTTCAGTTTCTTTCAATATTTTATTCTTTAAAACTAAAATTTCATTCAACAGATTATCAATTCTTTCTATCAGAACCATTGCTTTTTTCTCACCCATTGCAAAACCCGCTTTTTCTCCTTCCTCAAAACCCTGTTCATATGCTTTTCTTTCAATTTCTTCAGTATTGGTTCTGGAAGATTCAAAATATTCAAGTTTTTTTCCTTCACTTATCTCTAAAACAGGCATGGAAAAAGGCACGATATTCTGTTTATTCTTACAGTTAAATTTAGACAACAAGTTCTTCACTCCCCCTGTTAGCTATTATTATTTTACCTTCAACTTCAAGTTTTCTGGCTATTTTTACGATATTCTGCTGAGCCTTCTCAACATCGGAAAGCTTAACAGGTCCTCTTGTCTGAATCTCTTCTTTAAGTATTTCTACAGCTCGTTGAGACATATTTTTATAAATTTTTTCTTTGAGTGCTTCGGATGCTGTTTTAAGAGCAAGTGAAAGTTCATCGGTACTGGTTTCTTTTAATATCATCTGAATTGCTCTATCGTCTAATTTTATAAGATCATCGAATACAAACATTAGATTTCTTATGGATTCTGCAATTTCTGCTTTTTGTTCTTCAATCTTTGTCAAAACAATTTGTTCTGTTGACCTATCTACATTATTTAATATCTCCGCAACTTTTTTTGTGCCCCCGACTTTTTTACCCCTGCCTCTTGTAACATCAAGTTGACCCTTTAAAATCTGACTTAAATCCTCTATTGCACTTTCGGGAATCATTTCGGTAGTAGCTATTCTGAAAGCAATATCTCCTTTAATCTCATCCGGTAAAAATGAAAGTACATCCGCTGCCTGTGTTGGTTCAAGAAGTGAAATTATAAGGGCTGCTGTTTGGGGATGTTCTGTAACAAGAAAGCCTGCAAGAGTTTTTGGCTCAACCCATTTAAGCGAATCCAGAGGTCCTTCTTTTGAAGCAATTTCAAGTATTCTTGATGCACCTTCTTCACCAAGCCCTTTGAAAAGAACCTTCCTTGCATATTCTTCACCACCAAAAAACATATCTCCATCCGATATTAAACCTGATGCCTCTCTAAGAACATCATCTATAACATTCTTACTAACACTTTTAAGTTTAGTCATGTGCATAGTAAGCCTGCCAACTTCTTTTACATTCAGGTTTTTAACAATTTCTGAAGCACTGTCTTCGCCTACAGTTAAAAGAAATATGGCAGCTTTTTCATAACCATTCAAAGACATTTAGCTTTCCTTTATCCAATTTTTAATGAGATTTGAAGCTTCCTTTGGATTCTTTTTAGCCCATTCAATTACATTTTCTCCTAATGGCTTCTGACCTAATTCCATACGCTTTTCAATTTCAGTTACAGTCTGAGGTAACGGGATGCTACCACCCGGTAAAGCTTTTTGAGTTGCAGAGGGTATGGTTAAACTTTTCATTAATGGTTTAATTACAAATACAATTAAAATAATTAAAGCTAAGATAGGAGCTAAATATTTTGAAATATTTATAACAATAGGTAAGATTTCTGTTTTTACAGGAGGTAATTCTTCCTGCGAAACTGCTTCAAACTGCATATTGACAACTTTCACTTCATCTCCTCTTTCCTGATTGAACCCTATTGCTTTCTTAACCATCTCTTCAAGTTGTTTTAATTCTTCCTCACTGCGTGGAGTATATTTCTTTTCATTTGAGCCTTGTTGTGTAATATAAATACCATCAACAAGCACTGCTGCTGTAACTCTTTTAAGTTCTCCGGGCGTATTAATAATATGACTGGTTATCTTACTAATTTCGTAGTTTATAGTCTCATTTTTCTTTTCTGATTGACCGTGATTTGAAGATAGTTGTGTTGTTTGCTTGTTAGGTAAATTTGAAGCAACACCTGGAACTCCGCCTGTTGAGCCTGTAATTGATTTTTCAATATTTTTCTGTTCACTTCTGACAACCTGACTTTCAGGATCATATCTTTCTTCAGTCTTCTCTATCTTTGTAAAATCGAGCATTGCACTTACTTTTGCTTTAACCTTTCCTTTTCCAACAACAGGATCGAGAATGCTTATAATGCTATTTTCCATATCTTTTTCATAAGTCCTTTGATACTCAAGTTGATCTTTTGTAAGAGCAAGTGCATTGTTACTTTCCTGTGTAAGCATCTCACCAGACTGGTCAACTATTGAAACATCCTTAGAATTTAAACCTTCAACACTACTTGAAACAAGATGAACAATACCCTGAATCTGACTATTTGAAAGCCTTCTTCCCGGTTTTAACTTAACAAGCACAGATGCTTTTGGTCTTTCATCCTCTTTTGTAAAAAGAGTTTTTTCAGGAACAGCCAGATGAACCCTACATTGTTCTATCTCTGTTAATGATCTTATTGTTCTTGCTAATTCACCCTGTAATGCTCTTCTGTAATTAAGTTTTTGAACAAAATCTGTCATTGTAAAATTACTTTTATCAAAAAGCTCGAATCCAACACTTCCACCTTGCGGAAGTCCTTGACTTGCCATTTGAAGTCTTAATTCATAAACACCCTCTGATGGAACCATTATGCTTCCCGCTGATGTTTTATATGGAATCTTCTGCTCTTTAAGTTTTTGAATTATAACTCCTGCATCTTCTTCACTAAGATTTGAATAAAGTATCTGATAATTAGGCTTCTGCATCCATGAAAATAACAAGATCAAAGATGTTATCGTCAAAAGAAGAACAACAAGGAGCATCATTTTTTTCTTAAAAGGCATTAATTTTATATTTCCAGCTATCTGTTCAAAACTCATTTATTAAACCTGCATTCTCATTATTTCTTCATACGCACTTAGAAGCTTATTTCTAACTTCAACCATAAGATTAAATGACATATCTGCTTTTTCCATTGAAATTATTGCTTGGGTAATGTCGCCACCAGAGGTCAATTCTCTGACAGCATTTTCTGCGTCACTTTGTATTTGCGAAAGTTTACCTATTGCTTCATCCATTATTCCATTAAAACCCTGATCAGTTTCTTTTGTTGTATTTACTGTTTTTTGAATATTATTCAAATTTGGAGTGACATTTATTCTTATATCAGACATCATTCCCTCCCGACATCTATCTTTCTACTAAATAACAAAGATGGCATTGCTCCTGCGATTTTCTTGCTCGATTCTTCTTTCTTAACTTTCATTTCATTGAGTCTGCTTAGAGTTTCCTGCACAAAATCAACCTTTTTAGGTTTTATTTTTATACTTCCTGATTTAAACTTCATTGTTATTTCAGCCATTATTGCCTCCCTAATTCAAGGGTTTTCATGAACATTGTTTTTGATATATTAAAAACAGAAACAGATGCCTCATATGCTCTTAATGCCATCATCATGTTGACCATTTCTTCGATTACATTCACATTAGGCATCGTAACAAACCCCTGTTTATCTGCATCAGGATGTCCCGGGTCATAGACAGTCTTCATGGGAGAATTATCTGTAGCTATATCAACTATTTTAACGCCTTCAAGAGGTGTGGGATTTTGTTCCATTAATACTGAAGAAAAAACAACATCCTTTCGTTTGTAAGGACCTCCTTCTTCTGTTCTTGTTGAATGCACATTAGCCATATTTGATGCGATAACATTCATTCTTTTTTTCTGTGCATCAAGAGCTGAAGCACTTATCTTTAAAACAGCAAAAGTATCCATATCACCTCCTTAATGCATTTTTATACATTCTTATCTTGGACTGGAGTAATGAGATACCTGCCTGAAATAGCATCGCATTTTCTGTCATTTTTGCAACTTCCATATCTATCTCAACATTATTTTTGTCTTCCCATATTTCCGCTTCTTTTGTAACTACTTCGGTTGTAGAACTGATACCTGAAGTATTCATATGTTTTTTTGACGTAGTCGTTAATAATAATTCATTATCAAGCTCTTGCTTAAATTTAATATCCTTTGCTTTATAATTAGGCGTATCAACATTTGCAATGTTTGAAGCAAGAACACCATGTCTTGTATTCGTATACCTTATTAACTGCTCTAACGTCCTGAAACTGTCCATTTATTGACCTTTTTGTATTTTGTAACAATAACCATGCCAAAGCTAAAGTTGAATATACAGCTATTAAGATTCATGTATCTTGTATTCATTTAATTTATTTCTTATAGTTCTTACACTTACACCAAGTTTTTTTGCAGCCTTTGTTTTATTTCCGCCAACTTCCTTGAGCGTCTGGATTATAAGCTCTTTTTCCATTTCCTTTATGCTTCCAGTTTGTAGCTGTGTTTTTTCATAATCATCAAACATAAAATGTTCACACTTTATACTAGCTCCTTCACATAAGAAGACCGCTCTTTGAATTGTATTTTCTAATTCTCTTACATTCCCGTTCCATTGCTTTTTCTTAATAAGGTCAAGCGCATCTTCTGAAAATCCATTTATTTTCTTTCCAGCAAGATCTGAAAATTTCCTCATAAAGTGCATTGACAGAAAAACAATATCATCCGGTCTTTCACGTAATGGTGGAACTTTCAAAGGAAAAACACTGAGCCTGTAATAAAGATCTTCTCTGAATCTTGATTCTGCGCATTCTTTTTTAAGATCTCTATTGGTAGTTGCAATAACCCTAACATCAATTTTTATAGGTTCCTTGCCACCTATTCTGTCAATTTCTTTTTCTTGAAGCACCCTTAGCAATTTAGCCTGAAGTGTCATTGACATCTCTCCGATCTCATCAAGCAAAATAGTTCCACCATTAGCCAACTCAAATTTTCCTTTTTTTCTGTCTATGGCACCTGTAAAAGCACCTTTTTCATGACCAAAAAGTTCTGATTCAAGAAGATTATCAGGAATTGCAGCACAGTTTACAGCTATAAAAGGTTTTTCTGCTCTTTTGCTTAGTTTATGAATATATCTTGCAAGAAGTTCTTTTCCTGTCCCGCTCTCACCGAGAATTAAGACTGTTATATCACTTGTAGCAAGATTGCCAGCAAGAGTAACAATCTTTTTCATTTCTGGGTCAACAGTTAATATTTCTTTTTCAATGTATGTCCTTTTAATAACAGAATCAATCATTTCCTTTAAAGAATCGTATGAAAAAGGCTTCTGAAGATAATCAGCAGCTCCTTCTTTCATTGATTGCACCGCATTATCTACTGTACCGAATCCTGTTATTACAAGAACGGGAAGATTTCCTATTCTACTTCTAATCTCTTTTAAAAGTGAAAGACCATCCATTCTTGGCATATTCATATCGGTAACTACCATTGAATAATTTGCATTTCTGAGTTTATCGAGCGCATTCATCCCATTTTCACACACAGTTGTATCATAGCCCATCCTCTGTATTGCCTCGTTAAGAGCAATTCTCATTTGAGGGTCATCGTCAACAATCAATACAGGTTTCATTTTTCCTCCTTACCAGGGAAACAAAGACTAAAAATACTTCCTTTATTAATTTTACTTTTTACTTTTATATATCCCGAATGGGCTTGCATTATTGTGGAAGCAATAGCAAGTCCAAGACCGGTACCTTTATCTTTGGTACTGAAAAAAGGATTAAATATTTTTTCAAGTATATTTTCATCTATCCCACAGCCTGTATCACCTATTTCAACAATGTGCATAGCAGGCTCTTTTATAATCGAGATTGATAGAATTCCTTCTTCATGCATAGCTTGCAAAGCATTAACAATAATATTTACGATAGCCTGTTTTAAAAGCTCAGCATCACCATTAATTAAACAATCTTTTAATGACCGCTTAATTTTTATTCTTCTTGATTCTATAAGTGGTAAAAACATCTTTATACAGTTATCTGCTACATCTTTTAAATTCAAAGGCTTCATAACAGGTTTATTTGGTCTGGCAAAGTAAAGCATGTTATTAAGTATGCTGTTTAGATTATCTATCCCTGTGGCAATTCCATTTGCAAGTTCTCTCTTTGAAACATCTTTAAGTTCATTTGCAAGCATACTGGCATATAAAGAAATACTGCACAACGGGTTCCTTATTTCATGTACAATTTTTGCTGACATCTCTCCCATTGCGATTAATCTCTGGTTTCTCTCCTGTTGTTGTTCAAGTTCCCGAAGGCGTGTAATATCTTTTATAAGTATAACGCTGCCCTTCAAACTATTATTTGTGTGTCTAATATCATATCTTGAGATGATAACCCTATATTCAACATCTTTTGATGTTATTAAAGTATCAGTATTATCCTGGATAATTTTTAGGTCAAGGTCTTCAAATCTTCTGCCAATTGCTTCTATTAATTTTATACCGAGAAAAATTTCAGCATATTTATTCATCATTGTAATTCTGTCATCCTGATCTGTAACAATAATTGCTTCTTCAAGGCTATAGAGAATTGCATTTAGATATTCTTTGTTTTTTTCTGCTTCGTCAAGAGCTTTCTTTAGTTCTTTATTTTTTTGTTCGAGTTCTGCTGTAAGATAAGTGACTCTCTTATTTAAAGTCTGATAATAATTTTCCAGACTTTTAGAGGCAATAGCAAAATTGTGAAAAGCTTCATTTAATTTATCGGTATTCATTTAAAAAATCCTTTTCATTCTTTCTTGTATTTCATTTTCTTTTAATACGACCTCTGCAGATTTGCTGTATATATCATTTTTTACCGTTTCATTATTCTTTATATAATAATTAGAATTATTTTCCTTAGAGAGTTTTGAAACCATATAATAAGTCCAACCCGCATCTTCAGATGTTAGATCTTTTCTAGTCTCTGGCTTTAATGATGCAACTATCTGATAGAATTTTAGTGCATCAGATTCTCTTCCCATCCTATATAAGGTGTCAGCAAGTTTTATATAGACCTTTAAAGGAGCTCCAATTTTTTTCAATGCATCCTCACAAAAATCAACAGATTTTTTCATATCTTTCGAAGATTCCAGCAATTCTGCAAAAAAAACTATATCATTTGGATGCAATTCTTTGATGGAGAGCAAGGTATCCATAGCTTTCTGATAATCTTTTTTCTCCCTTAATATCTTTGCTTTTACCCGTAGTATTTCATCGGATTTTCCTTTTACATATTTAATATTTACAGAAGCTTTTCTAACATCTCCAATATCAGCATAAAAATCTGCGAGAAGAAAATAACAACGTGCTTTAACATCTGATGTTCCATTATTTGAGAGCCAAGTGCACAATTCCAAGAAAGGTTTTCCTGATGAACGCAGAGCTTCAGCAATCTGAATAAGTGATTTTGATCTTTTTGGATCAAGAATGAGGCGTCCGAAAGTATTCCATAATTTCAAGAATTCTTCTGAATTACTACTCATGGACTCAAGAATAATTGATTCAAACTCATCTATTGCTTCTTTAGGAGGTGATTTTTTTGTACTAATTTCCTTTAGATAATTAATTGCTCCTTCAAAATTACCTTCCTTTTTAAGTATTTTTACGAGTCTTAGAATAGCTAAATCATAGTCCTTGCTATAGTAATAATGTTTTTGAATATCCATAAGTATTTTTTTCGCTTCGTCATTTCTGCCTATTTTCAAATATGCATCGGATAAATTTATAAAGGCTTTAACCCGTGTCTTTCTGTCAGGGGATTCAGAAGACAAACCGAAATATTTAATTGCCTCGTCATATTTAGCTTCACTCATTGAAATAAGTCCAAGACCAATATATGCTTTCAGTTTTACAAACTTATCCTGAATAGCATTGTAAAATACCTTTGCATCCGATAAGTTACCCGACATCCTGAAATTTTCAGCAAGATTGTATAATGTTTCAGGTGAACTTTGAATATATTCCTTTGCAGAAATAACTGACATATAAAGTTTCCGGGCATCCTCAACTCTTCCCATTGACTGATATATATTAGCCTTACCAAGTATTGCTCTTGGATTTATCCCGCCTTCTTCATAATTAAGTAATGCTTCAATAAAAAGTTCCTGCATAAAAAGTGTGTCAGCGAGACCAAGACGTGCCTCTTCTTTTTTATTTGATTTTGAATAATATCTAAGAAACTGACGATATGTGCTTGCAGCTTCAGGATAATAACCATTTTTAAAGTAAAGATTAGCTCTTTCAAGAAGAAGTCTTTCTTTCACACTCTCTTCCAAAGCATAAAGATATGAAAGTCTTAAATGAGTAATCGCTTCATGTATCTGCCCATTTTTTTCACAAGCTTTATAATAAATGTAATGATATTTTGATAACTCTTTTTCATCTACTTTATATTCTGATAGAACTTTTATTGCTTCATCCGGTTTATTGTCAGTTATTAATTTTTCTGCATTTTTTATGGTCAAAGAACCATCAATAACCTCAGCTTTTAGTAAATCCAAAGGAATCAAAAATAAGACAATACACAAATATATACGTAACATGCCAATATATTTGCAATAATTATGCCTGCAGGTAACCTATTGATATAAAAGGATATTTATTAAGGATTGTCAAGAATCTGACTATTTATGGAATTCTATATTTTTCTTTTTAAGTTTTTCTAAAAGGGTTGTTCTATTCAAACCGAGCAACTCTGCAGCTTTATTCTTCACACCATGGGTCTTCTCAAGAGCTTTAATAATGAGGTTTTTTTCCATATTTTCAATGATAGAATTTAAATTAATTCCTGATTCAGGAATTTCCAGATCTTTAAAAGAAACATCAGATGCTTTAGGTTTATAAGTCTCTTTAACAGGAATCTCACTTATTGTTTCATGGAATTTCTCGGGAAGATCAGATAATTTCACTATATTATCGGTTACAAGTATTGTCAGTCTTTCTATTAAATTTTCAAGCTCACGCACATTACCAGGCCATTTATATCGCATAAAGCAATCCATCACTTCGGGAGAATATTTAAGATTTTCACGCTTTCTTTTTCTACAAAATTTATTTGTAAAATGATCAATAAGCAAAGGTATATCTTCGATTCTGTTTTTAAGCGAGGGAATATGTAAAGGTATTACATTCAGCCGATAGAAAAGATCTTCCCGGAATTTACCTTCTTTTGTAGCCTTCTCAAGATCACGGTTTGTTGCTGCTATAATTCTCACATCAACTTTTAATGTTTTAATTCCGCCTACTCTCTCGAATTCACGTTCCTGCAGGACTCGAAGAAGTTTAACTTGAAGCGAAGGGTCAAGTTCACCAATTTCATCAAGAAACAAAGTTCCTTCATTTGCGAGCTCAAACCTGCCTGCACGTGTCATAACAGCACCGGTAAATGCACCCTTCTCGTGACCAAATAGCTCGGATTCAAGAAGTTCTCTCGGAATCGCAGCACAATTTAAAGGTACAAAAGGTTTCTGTGAACGTGAACTGTTAAAATGAATAGTTTTAGCGATAAGTTCTTTACCGGTACCGCTTTTTCCTGTAATAAGAACCGTACTATCTGTATCAGCAACTTTTTCAATCATTTCATAAACTTTTTGCATTTGCGGTGAATCACCAATTAAACTTTCGAAATTATATTTTCTTTTCAAATGCTTTTTAAGGAGTATATTTTCTTTTTGAAGTCTTGATATACTGATCGCACGGTCTATAATAATTAAAAGTTCATCGAGTACAAATGGCTTTGTAACATAATCAAATGCTCCAATTTTCATTGCTTCGACAGCGGTTTGTACAGTTCCAAAAGCTGTAATAATAATCGCCGGGGTTGTAATATTCATCTCAGAGGCTTTTTTGAGTAAATCCAGCCCTCCCATTACAGGCATAACCAGATCGACCAGAAAAACATCGAATTTTTCGGACTGTAGAAGTTCAAGTCCTTCCTGTCCATTTGATGCTGTAGTAACTAAATAGTTATTTTCTCTTAAAAAATCCGCGAGGGACTCTCTTACAGATTCATCATCGTCAATTATTAACACATAATTCATACAGAAACTTTAAAATAATTTTAATCTTATGTCAATACTTTGACTTAAGAAAATTTTTCCTCAAATGGAAAACATTGCCTTTTTTTCTTCGCTCTTTGCTCTCAAGTGTGCTCACGGTTCACGCTTTGCAATTTATGGTTCTGGCCAATTGACACAAAGGTAATCTGGCAATTTCCTTAATTAATTTTATTCAATCAAAAGTATGGCATATCAATTGCAATAAAAATTCTAATTATTTATATACGGAGGTTAAAATGAATTTTTTATTCTCAATAATTGTTATTGCAGGTTCTCTATTGTTTTTAATCTTAACTTTTAAAGACATTGGCATTAATATGCTTTTAAATACCCATGCTCTTGTTATAATTTTTGGGGGAACATTTATATCTCTATTTATTGCTTTTCCTTTAAACCGTTTAAAGGACACCGTCACTGATATATTCGATTCATTTAAAGATAAAAGAGACAGGAATGAAATAATCAAAGACATTGTTGAAATCGCAAGAATATATCGCAGTTCGAATATGAAAAAACTTGAAGAAAAAACCAAAAACATCAATGATAGTTTTTTAAGGCTCGGAATAAATCTTCTGCTAAATCACTCTAAGATCAATGAAATAAGAGATATTCTTGAAAGAGAAGCATCCCTTAGAATTGCTCGATACAATTTAAGTCAGAATATAGTAAGAACAGTCGCAAGACTTGCTCCATCTCTTGGTCTGGCAGGAACCGTCATCAGTCTCGTAAGTATGTTTAAAAATTTTCATTCTGTTGATTCCATCGCTCCCATGATGTCAGTCGCACTTATGTCAACTTTTTATGGTGTAATAATCTCAAATGTTTTTGCATTACCCCTAAGCGCAAAAATCAAGGAAAAGGCTATACTTTCTGATATTCTCATGTCAATTATCATTGAAGGAATTACAGCAATTTACAATATGGAACATCCCTTAAAAATAGAAGACAGGCTTTCAGGACATGTTGAAACAGTAAAAGTTTACGGTTCTGAAGTAAAAATTCCTTTAACTAATACAGTATAAATTTACTAAAATACCGTGTTTAAAAAATATAGAATAAGTCTTGAAAATACTTCCGAGTCTGAAAGTACGTGGCTTATAACATTAAGTGACGTTCTTACCCTTCTTTTAATCTTTTTTATAATGTTTGCATTCCTCACAAAAAATATGAAATCATCTGCTGTCCGGAATGTTGACATAAATGAACAAATTCAAAAAAAGGACAATCTGGAATTAAATACTTCTGAAAAATTGGAGGAAATAGAGGCACAGATGTATAACGCATCAAGGGACTTAAATCTGGACGACTATATTGATATACAGCACATTGGAAATGAATTAATAATATCCATAAAAGAAAAAATATCATTTAAATCTGGAGATGCCACTTTACTTCCTGAATCAGAACCTGTGCTTGACAAAATAGCTATAATTCTAAGAGCTAATCCTGATCTGGATGCTGAAATAAACGGACATACCGATAATATTCCTATAAATACATCAATCTATCCTTCTAACTGGGAATTGTCTGTAGCACGTGCAACAAGTGTCTTGAAATATTTCATTAATAAGCATTCAATCGAACCCTTCAGGCTTTCTATAAAAGGAAATGCAGAACAAAGACCCCTCGTTGATAATGATACTCCCGGACATAGAATGCAAAATAGAAGAGTTGAGATTAAAATTAGTGAAAAAAAGAATAATTATCTCGGGCAGACATAATTTTTTATATCACCAAGCATTAATATAAATTTCTTAAGTAAATTATAGTCATAATTATCGGATTCTTTTTTCATAATTTCAAGTGCTTCAAACGGAGTTAATGCTTTCCTGTAAGACCTTTGTGTTGTTAACGCATCATAACAGTCAACGATAGCGGTTATTCTTCCTGTGAGTGATATTTTATCACCTGATAATCCTCTGGGATAACCTTTGCCAGATAGTTTTTCATGGTGTTGACTGACGGGAATGAAAGATTCCTTCGGAATATTTTTATGGTAATTTAAAATTTCTTCGCCTCTGTTAACATGAGTTTTCATTATCATATATTCTTCATCGGATAGCCGGGCTTTTTTATTCAATACCTCAGAAGGGATTAAACTTTTACCTATATCATGCAAAATTGCTCCTATACCAAGTGATTCTATTTCATGTTTTTTCAATCCTATTGAAATCCCGAGTCCTATCGACAATACAGAAACATTAACCGAGTGAGTATATGTATAGTAATCATAGTTTTTAATAGTTAGCAGATCATATAAGGTTTCATTATTATAAGTAATACTGTTTATGATTGTGCTAACTGAATTAATAGTTTTTTTAAGAATTTCACCGCTTCTCGGGTTGTTGAATAATTCCCTGACAACAATTTTTGAACTTTCCTTTATAATACGGGTTTTAATTGAACGGTCACTTTGAATATTTAAAATAGAATCAAGATATTCCTGATAAAAAACCAGATTATTCTTATTTACTAAGAATTCTCCAGAATTATCTAATGCTTCTTCCTGTATTTTATAAGGCTCTGTTTTTGAAGCCTTAATTAACATTTTCATTCTTGTTTTTTCAAACAAATAAAGATTGAAGAAAATTTCCGTTCCTGGAATAAATACTGAACTATCAACTTGATGGAACTGCTCTTTAAAATAAAGGAAATTTTTTTCTGAACCGGGTTTTATTTCATTTAACTGTGATTCTTTGAGAGAGCCCTCCCTTAAATAATCTTCGTATATTCCGATATCCTTCGAGAGTATAAATATATCTCTAATACCTCTTTTTTTTAAATAATCCCCTGCTTTTTCAGGGAAAATAGTACCTTTGTTAAAAAGATATTTAATAATATTTAAATCCTTTACATAAATATCAAATGGCAAAACTTCTCCTGATTTTAGTTTTTCAACATCAATCTGGAGATAATCATCTTTTGATTTAATTATCTTATAAGTAGTTTCACCCATTTCTTTACCCAAACATACTGATTCATTTCTATTTTCGGATTTTTCCATGAATATATTTAGTTTTACATAGGAGGTGGTTTATTTTGTCCAAAAAATTGAGGAATAAATAATCAATTTTTGTTGAATAGGAAAATCAAGAGGCTAAATAAATTTTTAAGCGATGTCCGGATCATTTTAGTTAAGATTTTTTCAATAAAAATTCGAGAATATCATCGAGGTTATCCAAAAGTATATATCCGTTTTCATAATGACTCTTATTCCACGGGAATAAAAGACCTGCTCCCTGTACTTGTTTTTCCTTTGCTTTTTCAAGTACTTTTGGTGAATCATCAACGACAAAACAATTATTATCATTAAACAGTATTGTTTTGTCATAAGAAAGGTGTAATTCGTCAAAATAAAGTCCGTGCATTTTCAACCATCTTTCTGTAGGAATTCTACTATTTTCAGAACGATGGCTTGCAATGGTTATATGAAAGCCCTCTCTTTTTAAGGTATTGAGAAATTTCTTTGCTTCAGGATATGGCAAATGTTTTTCATCATCCTGATTGAGATGAATTTTATTGATTGCATTCATAAATTCTTCAATCGAACAATAATTCTGCCAGAAATCCCAATCAATCCAGAATTCAGGTGAAGGAATCGTGTTATTGATTATTTTTAATTCTTCATAAAGAACATCGCAGAAATGCCATAAAGTATTATCAATATCAACTATTGCTCTTAATCTTTTTGCCAATAATTTCAAATGTTTTATTTCTTTAACCGTAAAAATTACTTCCTGTACTTTAAAACAAAATAAAAGCTGTAATAAAATTCAATTTGAGGATAATATTTTCTTAGATATTCCTCAACATCGGGCTGTATTGAATAAGCTACAATTTTATAAATTATAACAAAAAAATATTTTTCTCGTTCTAAGAAAACCTAAAAGACACACCTAAGCCTACAAGCTGGATAACTATAAAAAATGTTATAATATTTTTTAAGTTATTGCGGGCGTAACTCAGCGGTAGAGTGTTAGCTTCCCAAGCTGAAGGTCGCGGGTTCGAATCCCGTCGCCCGCTCCAGAATTATTTGATAAAAAGGGAGCAACTACAAAATTGCTCCCTCTGATATAATAGATTTTATCCTACCGGAACATTAATATCCATTCTGAAATAATAATTATTTGAGTCAGATGTCATAAAACCTGCAATAATATCTTCAAGAGGATCATCAATTGAAGAGTCGTCTTCAGGGTCAGTTACAGAAGAATTAATTCCATTCCAGTCATTGACATTTCCATCAATTGTAATTGTAGCAGCCCATGCAAATGTTGCTATTGAAACAATAGCAAATATTAAAAATAATAATTTGCCCATATGAGTTTTTCTTGTTTTAATAAAATAAATCGAGATAAACCCAATCATTATACTTAAAATTATAAATCCTGTTTTATTTAAAGCTGGTATTCCAAGCCCCTGCTGGAAATAAAATGGGCTGGTATAATCATTGGCTAATGAAATTGAAGCATGATAGACTATCTTCATGGTACCTGTTGGATTATTGAGATTTGCCCTTGATGTTAAAAATTCTATAGCGGTAGCTCCATTTACACCATTACCGACATTAATTGGGTAATCTGTATCGTTAATATCTATTGCTACAAAAGCACTGCCATTATACCTCTGAGTGACTATTGTATCTATATAGAAACCCTCATCATAAGTTACATATGCTGTAACTATATAATCAATACCATTAATATCTTCTTCGCTTCCTTTTTGTTTAACATGAACCGTACCACCTGTGCTCACATTATTATCAGAGTCTATTAATGCTTCATAGTAATAATATTGTTCTTTAGGGGCATCTGTCCCGTAAGTTGAAAACGCAATTTGAATTTCGTTGCTTTTATTCTTAACATCTGAAAATATTTCATTTAAAGGTATCTTGAACTCATATACTTTATGTTGATAACCTGCCCTTTCTGTATATAAAAACCCGGGCTTTCCCCAAAGTTTGTCAACTTCAGAAACTCTAAAATTTTTAATACCCTCATCTGTTTTTATATGGACTTCGGCATAATCTTTTTCTCCATCTTTGGTATTATCACCAGTAAAATCAATTGCAACATAAAGATTTTTATCATCATTATAAACCCAGCCATATGTGTAATTAGAGGGGTGGCCTGTTCCTGAGATTGAATATTCTTTAAAGAAAGGTGACCAATTTTTTATTTCATTGAGATTTCCATCGAGCAAACATTTCCCCATCTTTGAGTTCAGACTGTATTTGTAGAACTCTGATTTGTCTGTTATCGGTTTATATGTATTAATTATAGGGAAACGAAAAGGTGTCTTACTTATTATAGTTTCTTCAATTCTTGCTGTTAAAGACAAGGTGTAATCCTTAATATCATTGTTGAATGATATTTTTATAGACTTATTATGTGAATCTATGACGTCAAAATCTTTTTTTGAGAGTTTTTTCAAACCATTTTCATTTCCATTAATTTTAACCGGTGGTTTTCCTCCAAGAGAAATAGAATCTATATGTGATGCTCCGCCGCCTTTTTGGGATAAAATTATATTGACAAGTTCGCCTTGTTTAACGTACTTACTCAAATCAAGATCTTTTTGAGTAAAGTACTTGTTGAAAGATAATTTACCAGCTTCTTTATAAGAATTATCTTTAACAATATAAACTATGAACTCACCATTATTCCTTTGAAGCTCAAAAGCTGGCACATAATAATTCTTGTAAAGATCTTTGGTAATTGCTGAGTGGCTGTTAAAAGGAAATAAGAAAATTAAAACAAAAGTCAAAACAATTAAAAAACCCCTCGCATTTTTCATCATAAACCCCCTTAATTTTTGCTTAATTATACAAATACTTGACTTTAAATTTCAATAGAGATAACATACTTTCTAAAAATAGACAATAACAATATTTAACGTTATTCACTATAATCTTCATTAATCTTCATTTCTTATGAAAGGAGGAGTTATGGAAGAGGTTAAGAAGCCAATGGGATGGAAAGAACTATACTTAAAAGAGGATTGGTGGGCTATATATCTTGGCCTCGGAATTGTATTTGCTGCAATTTTATTCTTTTACTCGGGGAATCCATTGCTAAAATCGCTAAGTGTACTTCCACCAAAGTGGACAGAATCCGGCAAACTTTTTGAACATTTCTCAACCAACGTTATCTGGTATGTAGCACAATTTTGTTTTTGGCTTATCATATTTAGTATCAGTACAAAAATTCTCGGGTTTAAGCAGACCGAATACATACCATCATTTATCTTCCTTTACATACTTTCTGTTATTACTTTTATTATCGGTGAATATAAGCCTTTATCAGATAATGGATTCGAACCACCTCTTGTCGCACTTTTAATAGGACTTTTCATATCAAACACTTTAAGAGTTCCTAAATGGATGGACTCAGGATTTAGAGTTGAGTATTATATAAAAACAGGTATAGTATTGCTTGGAGCAACCCTTCCTTTCACGCTAATCCTTTGGGCAGGTCATATAGCACTTTTTCAAGCTACCTTAGTTTCTGTTATAACCTGCCTTACTATTTATTTCGTCGGTACAAAGCTATTTGGACTTGATAAGCGTTTCAGTTCTGTTCTTGGTGTTGGTGCTGCTATTTGTGGTGTTTCTGCTGCCATAGCAGTTGGCGGTGCAGTTAAAGCAAAAAAAGAAGACATCTCAATTACAATAACACTTGTAACTATATGGGCAATTGTCATGATTTTCTTTATCCCTTATGCTTCAAAATTCCTGAATCTTCATCCTGCTCCTGTTGGTGCATGGGTAGGTTCATCTGAATTTGCAGATGCAGCAGGGTTTGCAGCAGCGGTTGCATATGGCAAAATGGTTGGAAACGAAGAGCCTGCGGTTAGAGCATTTACATTAATGAAAGTTATCGGGAGAGATATATGGCTTGGAATATGGTCTTTTATTTTTGCGCTCATTGCATGTTTGAAGTGGGAAAAAGAAGAATGTGGTGAAAAACCTAAAGCATCTGAAATCTGGTGGAGGTTTCCGAAATTTGTTCTCGGTTTCTTTGTAGCTTCTGTCATAATCACAGTTATTGCTTCAGGCTATTCTCAGGCAGATTATAAAAATATTCTTACACCCGAACTCATCAAACCTATAAAAAGTTTACGTTCATGGGCTTTTATATTCTGTTTCTTAAGCATTGGATTGACAACAAGATTTCGTGAACTTGCTTCTGCAGGGAAAAAACCTTTCTGGGCATTTACAATTGGTGTCATTGTTAATGCAACAATTGGATTCATTCTTTCAGTTTTGGTGCTTGGTGACTTTTGGATAGAAAAGACAATGCAGTAATAAAATATACCTGCAGGGACTGTAAATATTTTAATAACGACCCGGCATGGCTCGAAAAGTCATTGCCGGGTCTAAATGCTTTAAGCTCTGCCTATGGTTCTACAAGAGGGGAAAATGGTATTTGCACCAAACAGGATATTTACCTCTCACCTGTTGAAAAATGCAGATTTTTTGAAAAAAAATGAAATATCTTTCAATTTCTTATATTTTTATAAACATAGTATATCCGTTGTATTACCGTAATATGCGTGAGAATTAGCATAATCCAGAATACAGGGGTAATCCATCCTGTTAATGCACCGAATATTAATAATATTATTCTCTCTGGTCTCTCCATGATACCGGTGTGACATTCCTGTCCAACTCCTTCTGCTCTTGCACGGCTATAGCTTATTAAAAAAGCTCCAACAAGTGTTCCAAGACTTAAAAATGAGCCTGTATGATTTCCATTTGCTGCAAGATACCACGAAAATGAAAGGAATAAAAATGCATCTGAATATCTATCGAGGACTGAATCAAGGAATGCTCCAAATTTTGTTGCTTTTCCATTGACTCTTGCAACAATTCCATCGAGCATATCAAAGAAGCCAGCAAGCATAATAAGTAATCCACCGAGTTTGAGATTCTGAGGTATTACAAACGCTGCAAGAATTGTTACAAGAAAACCAAAAATTGTAATAGTATTTGGACTGAAAGGTAAATGCTTCGCAATTTTCTTTAAAGGCTTGTCATAAAAATGTCCAAGCTTTGCACTAATCATTACCTTTCTATTTTGCCTTGAATGAAATCTTCGACCATATTTTTTGCCTGTTCATCCGGATATTGTATCAAAGGATGTTTCATAAAATAAGCTGAAGGTGATGTAAGAACTCCTCCTATACCTCTATCTATTGCCAATTTGCAGCATCTAATTGCATCTATGACAACTCCGGCACTGTTTGGAGAATCTTCAACAGATAGCCTCATCTCAAGATGTATAGGAATATTTCCAAAATTTCTTCCTTCCATTCTCAAAAAACATATTTTATTATCTTTTAGCCATGGAATATAATCCGAAGGTCCGATATGAATATTCTCGTGAAAAAGAGGTGAATGCATCTGCGATTGTACAGCTTCGGTTTTCGATATTTTCTTTGATTTTAATCTTGTACGGTTTAACATATTTAGAAAATCAGTGTTTCCACCTACATTAAGCTGATATGTACAGTCAAGTTTAACACCTCTATCTTCAAAGAGTTTTGTAAGGACTCTGTGAATAATTGTAGCGCCGATTTGACTTTTAATATCATCACCAATAATTGGTATGCCTCTTTTCTCAAAACGCTTTGCCCAGTCTTTATTAGATGCAATAAAAACAGGCACACAATTAATAAAACCAATACCGGTTTTCAAACAAGCTTCAGCATAAAACGAAGTTGCTTTCTCAGAGCCAACTGGCAAATAGCTTATAAGTAAGTCTGCGCCACTTTCTTTTAAAACTTTTGGTACATTACAAGGTTTCTTCTTTGCGACTATAAATCTTCTATTTTCAGGATAATCACCCATATGTGGTGATACCCCGTCAAGCACATTTCCCATCATTACAGGGACTGGTATTTCAGGAATATATTTTGTTATAACTTTTGTACAATTTGGCTCAGAGAATATTGCTTTGCTAAGAGGTTCTCCTACTTTTCTAACATCAATGTCAAAAGCTGCGACAAATTCGATGTCTTCAGGAACATATCCTCCCAGGTTATAATGCATAAGCCCTAATGATTTATCAGGGTCATCCTTTTTCATTTTGCTGTAATATGCAACACCCTGAATTAATGAACTCGCACAATTACCAACACCGGCAATAGCTACTTTAATCTTTCCCATTCTACTTTACCCTCGTCTGTATTCTTTTGTAGAGAAGCATTATTAGATCCTCCAGTTTTATATTGAATTCCTTAAGTAAACTATCAACTGATTCTTCACACGTCATTAAAAACCTTTTCCAGATTCTCTGAACAGTATCTTTGTCAAGATCAGAAGCATTTGCAGCTTCTCTGAAGCTCATTCCTTCAATTAGATAATTTATTACTTCTTTTATTTTTGATTCTTTTGTATGTAGTCCAAAGAAAAATGAACTATATCTTTCAGAAAATCTGTAATTGCAGGTCCGACATCTTAAAAGTCTTCTGCCGTCTTTTCCGTATCTGTTACAAAGAATTATATTACCATGACCTTTTTTGCCATGATCCTCACATTCTTTGTTTGGACAATAAAATTCATTGAGATTCAAAGAAATTTCCATGCGAATTTATATAATAAATAGTACTATAATGTCAAGAAAAAATTTTCAATGAAATGGGGACAGATTTTGATAAAACGTAAAAAGTAAATCGTAAAATGTAAAAAATAAATTAATTTACGACTCGTTACATTTCACAGTCTTAATCTTTAATCGAGGCTTTTTTAAC
This sequence comes from Nitrospira japonica, assembly GCA_020725385.1. GTDB lineage: Bacteria > Nitrospirota > Thermodesulfovibrionia > Thermodesulfovibrionales > SM23-35 > DYFC01. Next base: position 40,712 of record DYFC01000033.1, read on the forward strand.
TCCTGAGACCTGTTTTTCTGTATATAAGATCAAAATTTACATTTTCTGATATTAATTTCATCCCTCTTTCAACTTTTGACTTATCTCTTAAGCGTAAACGGACAGAAAGTTTTTCGAGCTTTTTAGCAATACTGTAAGTATCTTCACGTACAACAATTATAGGTATATTTTTTTGTTCGGCGCGAGATATTATTATTTCGCTTGGATAAAGATCTCCTGTTAATATTAAACATACAGAACCTGATTCCATAGCGGAAAGTTGAATATCAGCCCTATCTCCTCCAACAATTACAGCATTATTTCTCGTTTTCTTAAAATACTCAATCGCTTTATCAACCTGCATAGCTCCTATAAGAAAGTGTTCGACCAGATTACCAAGACAATGATGGCATGATAAAACTTTACCTCCGAGCATTTCATTTAATTCTTCAACTGTAATTGAACCTACTATTGAGTCATGAGGTACTTTCCCGAGAATATCAATTCCTTTTCTCTTAAAGAAAGGCTCAACATATTCTTCGACGCTTTTATGATATTCAGGAGTAATTTTATTCAATATAACACCAAGAAATCTTTCTTTCAGATCCCTTTTTGCCTGCAAAACATAATCTGCAATATATTCACCTTCATATTTAACAACAATCACTACTTTAGCCTCGAGTTTCTTAATTACTTTTAAACCCTGAAGATCAAGAAAACTACCAGTATAAATACTTCCATAGCCGCCAACAATTACAATATCTTTATTTATAGAAATCCTTTTAAAAGAATTCTCTATCCTTTTCATCAGTCCTTTTACATCTTTTAAATAAGACTTAACAAGCAATTCCTGAGTAAGGACAACAGGACATAAATCTGTTAAAGGATCTGATAAATTTAACCCTCGATAAATACGCCATGCGTCGTTGTCAGTTAATGTGTCATCGATTTTAACAGGCAATATTCCAACAGGTTTAAAGTAACCAACTTTAAATCCATCTCTCTGGAATCTGCTTCCCAATCCCATTGAAACCAGTGTTTTTCCTGTATATCCTGCTGTTGAGCCAACATATATTGTAACCATTTTAATCACCTCCTATAGCAAAACGTGCATCTATAGCAATCACTCCCCGCCCTCTTTTTCTAACAAGGAGCGGATTAATATCAGCTTCTATTATTTGTGGAAAATCAATAGCCATTTGTGACAATATCAATATAGATTTTTCGATTGCTTCAATGTCTGCTTCAGTTTCACCACGAACACCCCGAAGCAACGGAAAAGTCTTTGTTTCACGTATCATTTCATATGCATCTTCTTGACTCACCGGTACTATACGAAAAGATACATCTTTTAAGACTTCAACATAAATTCCACCGAGTCCGAACATTATCATGTGACCAAACTGGGGATCTTTTGTGATACCCATAATAACTTCTTTTCCTGAAGGAACCATTTCCTGTATTAGAACTCCGTAAATATGCGCATGCGGCATAATATTTTTTACTTTTGTAGTTATATCGAAAAAAGCATTCTCAACTTCTTTTTTATTTTTTAAATTTACTTTGACACCGCCTATATCACTTTTATGTATTATCTGAGGCGAAATAATCTTCATTACAACAGGATAGCCTATGCCCTTTGCAGCAGCTACAGCCTCCTCGGATGTTCTTGCAAATAAACTTCTTGGCATATTGAATCCATAAGCATTCAATACATCATGAACTTCAAGCTCTGTTAGACGTTCCCTGTTTTCCCTTTTTGCATTACTAAAAATACCCTGAGCCTTGTCTCTTAATCCTTCAAATGAATGATATTTCTTTTCAGGTCTGTTAATCCATAAATGATAACGATACATTGCATTTATTGCAGATACTGCTTCTTCGGGATAATTATAATTTGGCACGCCACTTCTCAACAAAGTTTTTGCTCCTGATTCAATGCTCTTTTTACCCATAAAAGAAGTTAACAAAGGTCTATCTGTTGTTTTAGCAATATTTGCTATGGAAATAGAAGTTTCCTCAACATTGACAGTTGCAGTTGGAGTGAGCAATATCAAGACCCCGTTAATCCTTTCATCCTTCAAAACCGTAAGTAAGGCTTTTTCATACCTCTCTGCGCCTGAATCACCCAGTATGTCAATAGGATTATAAAATGAAGCAACAGGTGGAAGAAAAGTTCTCAATTCATCAACAAGCTCTTTATGAAGAGGAATTAGCTGCAATCCAGCTTTGTCACAGGCATCTGCAGCAAGTATGCCGGGGCCTCCTGAATTCGTTATTATAGCCATATCAGGTCCCTTCGGTAATGGTTGATTGGCAAAAGCAAGAGCGTAATTAAAAAGATCATTGATTGTATGCACTCTAATAATTCCACATTGCTTGAATGCAGCATCAAATGCTGCTTCTCTTCCTGCTAAAGCTCCTGTGTGTGAAGATGCTGCTTTAGCCCCTGAACTTGTAACACCTGATTTTAATATAATTACAGGCTTTTTCTTGGAAACCTTTGCAGCAACTTCCATAAAACTTTTGCCATCACTTATACCTTCAATATAACCAAGAACTACTTTTGTGTTTTCATCCTCTGAAAGTGCAAGCATTATATCTATATCAGAGATGTCTGATTTGTTCCCCATGCTTATAAATTTTGAAAAGCCTATTTCATCGGGCAAAGCCCTGTCAAGAACAGCAAGGCATAAAGCGCCTGATTGTGAAAAGAATCCTATACTTCCTTTTGCAGGCATTCCGGCAGCAAAAGAAGCATTCATTTTTGAATGGGTATCAATAACTCCAAGACAATTTGGACCTATGAATCTCATCCCGAGTTCTTTAGCCTTGTTAACGATTTCTGTTTCAAGCTTTAATCCTTCGATTCCGCTTTCTTTAAAACCTGCGGTAATAATAATTGCAGAATCTATATGTTTTGCGCCACATTGATTTATTACTTCAAGAACATTTTTAGGAGGAACAACTATAACAGCAAGGTCTATATTATCAGGAACATCAAGAAGTGAAGGATATGCTTTTCTTCCAAGAATATTATCAGCGCCTGGGTTAATTGGATAGATTGCCCCTTCGAATCCGTACTGTATCAGATTTTTTAGTATGTCATATCCTACTTTCCCAGGGGTTCTTGATGCTCCAATTACAGCAATTGATTTTGGATTAAAAAAATTATTCATCATATTTATTTTAAAGATATTATCTTAAAAATTAATTAATTTCAAGAATTATTTAATATTATTGAGTTTGCGCTTTCAGTGGTTTCGAAATAATATATTTTATGTGAAGGTTAAGAATATTCGAAAGTTCTTCAAGAAGATTTATTGATGGCTTAATCCGTAATATTTTTGTCGTATCCCATGTCATAAGTGAATTATAAAAATTCATTACAGGTAACGATAGTCTTATCATAGATGGCAATCCATTCAATATTAAGACAGATGATTGCTTTACACAAGATTCGCATAATACAGAACCCTGTGAGATATAAAAATTATTACCGCTACTTCCACACCTGCCACATGAATCTATTCTTGGAGCAAACCCTGTTAATTTAAGGAATTTTACTTTGTAATTATTCACTAAAAGATTTATCCGGGAAGTATTAAAGCCATTTTCTTTGTTAGAAGAATTCTTAGTGTTTTTATAATCCTCTTCAATTAATTTAAGTGTATCGAGAAATAATAGAAATATTTTTTTATTTGCATCCATCTCCTGGATAAAATTCAGAGTAAGTTCAGTAATCTCAACTATTTTAAAGAAATAGCCCATTCTTTCACGGAGCAAATGAAATGAATGGATAATATCGGATTGAGTTAAACGTGGAAGTGAGGCGTGCTCCTTACCCCAGAAAGATATTTTTGAATATGTTAATGGCTCTAAACTGCTTCCAAAACGACTTTTTATTTTTCTTGGACTTTTTGCAAATGTTTTAAGCAAACCAAAATCAGGGGTTAAATAACTTACAATGAGGTCTGCTTCTCCATAAGTAATCGTCTTTAATACAATACCTTCTGTTCTTGTTAGCATTACATAATATTGCCAAAATCTTCTGGTTTAAGATTCTTAAGCCATTCACCTAATTCATCAGATGAGCTTTTTTGTTCGAGTATGCTCTCTTCAACAAATATTGCAGCGTTCACCCTTAATGCTACAGCAACAGCATCACTTGGCCTTGAATCAACATATTTTTCATTATTACCATCATAAATACAAAGTAACGCATAATATGTATTGTCTTGAATTTCTGTAACAATTATTTTTGTAATTTTTATTTTAAGAGTATCAACAATATTCTTTATTAAATCATGTGTTAAAGGTCTTGGTGTTTCTACTTTTCCCAACGCAAGAGCAATCGAATCAGCTTCGGGTTTACCTATCCATATCGGTAAAGTCTTATTGCCATTTACCTCCTTCAGCAAAAGTATATACATATTGCTGCGGGGGTCAAATAACATACCTTCAACTTTCATCTGAATAAGCATTTATTTATATCCTAATTCCTTAAGAATTTTAAGATCATTTCGCCAGTTTTTCTTGACTTTAACCCATAGCTCAAGAAATATCTTTGTATTAAATAACCTTTCCATATCCTGACGGGCTCGACTTCCAGCTTCTTTAAGTTTCGTGCCACCTTTACCTATTATTATAGCCTTTTGGCTTTCTCTTTCAACATAAATATTACATCTAATTGAAATCAGACCATCTTTACGTTCTTCCCATTTAGTAACTTCAACGGCAATAGAATGAGGCACTTCCTCTTCTGTAAGTTCTATAAGTTTTTCACGGACTATTTCTGATGCAATGAACCGCTCTATCTGGTCTGTTATAACATCATCAGGATAAAATTTTGGCCCTTCCGGAATATATTTTACAATTTTTTCGAGAACAAGGTCAGTACCATCTTTTTTTAAGGCAGAAATAGGTATGATTTCAGCAAATTGATAAAGTTTGCTGAATATATTTATTACTGGTAATAAGTCATTTTTTTTTACAGTGTCAACCTTATTTATTATAAGAAATACAGGCTTATTTATTTTACCGAGCATATCGATTATCATTCTGTCGCCTTTTTTAGGTTCAGAGGGTTCTGACATAAATAGGATTATATCTACTTCATCTAATGCTTCTATAGCGCTTCTTACCATTGTTTCACCGAGTTTGTGCATTGGTTTATGAATACCAGGCGTATCAATAAAAATTATCTGGGCATCTGGTAAATTCTTAATGCCTAAGATTCTGTTTCTTGTGGTCTGGGCTTTACTTGTAACAATTGATATTTTTTCGCCAAGAATAGTATTAAGAAGTGTTGATTTTCCTACATTAGGACGACCTATTATTGCTACATAACCAGAATGAAAAGTCTTTTCATTATGCATAATATTTTATCTTTACTTAAGCTTCTGAATTGCTTCTGCTATCCTATCAACCCCTTTCTTTATCATATCAATAGAAGTAGCATATGATAATCTGACATAATTGTCATCCCCGAATGCTGCACCATGAACGAGAGCAACTTTTGCTTCTTCAAGAAGATACATTGCAAGGTCTGAAGATGAATTTATTGGCTTCTCATTATAATATCTTCCATACAACGCTGAGGTATTTGGAAAAGCATAAAATGCACCTGTTGGTGTTAAACAACTCAAGCCATTTATTTTATTAAGGGAATCTATGAGGAATTTCCTCCTCTTATCGAATTCTTCGAGCATAGTCTTTATAAAATCCTGCGGACCTCTGAGAGCTTCAACAGCAGCTTTTTGAGCAATTGATGTTGGATTTGATGTTGATTGACTCTGAATATTAGTCATTGCTTTTATAATATCCTTTGGACCTGCTGCGTATCCTATTCTCCAGCCTGTCATTGCATACGATTTTGACAAACCATTAACTACAATAGTTCTTTGTTTTATTTCTTTTCCAAGCGAGGCTATGCTTATATGTTTTACTCCATCGTAAGTTAGTTTTTCATAGATTTCATCCGAAATAATATACATATTATTTCTTAAGACTATTTCTGCAATACCTTCAAGAGTTTTTTGGTCATATGTTAAACCGGTTGGATTTGATGGAGAATTCAGAATCAGCAATTTTGTCTTTGGCGTAATATGAGCTTTAAGACTTTCAGTCCTTAACATGAAAGAATCTTTTTCATAGGTTTTTACAAAAACAGGTACAGCATCATTCAATAAAGCCTGATCAGGATACGATACCCAGTATGGTGATGGTATCAAAACCTCGTCTCCCGGACTTAAAATAGCCTGATTTATATTATAGAGACTGTGTTTTGCTCCACAGGATATAATAATTTCCTCTCTTGTATAATCAAGTCCGTTATCTTTTTTGAATTTATCTATTACAGCATCTTTCAATGCATCAATACCACCAACAGGTGTGTATTTTGTAAAACCTTCTTTGATCGCTTTAATAGCTGCTTCTTTAATGTTTTCAGGTGTGTCAAAATCAGGTTCACCTACTCCAAAATTTACAACATCAATTCCCTGAGCTTTCATAGCCTTTGCTTTTGCATCTATTGCAAGAGTAGGAGAAGGTTTAATTTTCTGTGCCCTGTTTGATAATATCAATTGTAACCTCCGTATATTTTTATTTAATCATATCTTCAAGTTCTTCTGCCTGATATTTTTCCTGCTGCAAAGTAAGGTCAAGGTTTATAACCATACCTCCATGCTTATTAAATTCAGGGTCTTTGGTAAGTTTTTGGTGTCTTTTAAATGATTTTAAGACAGAATCAGCAGCTTTTTTCAGGGTTTCTTTATAAGTTTTTCCTATCTCAATTTTTGATGGTTTAAATACAGGTGGAATTCCATTACTACCTATATCCTCGGCAAAATGGGCTATTTGTTTCATTTTTTCCATTGCCTGATCCATCAATGTCCAGCCTGCCAATCCATTTTTCTGAAATTTCCATGATGCATAAATATGCTGAAGCATCTCATTATATTTAGAAGTTACCTCTTTTTGAAGCATAACAATAAATTCACCTGGAAGTTCCATCTCAGCGCCCGGAGATGATGAAGCCATTTCAGGGCTAAGCTTATCATGTATTCTTTGAAATTTTCTTGCATGTATTGCAGATTCCCATGCTTCCCTCTGTAAAACACGTTTTATATGCGGGTCACTTACCATTTCAGCCTCAGAATTATAATGAGGAATAAGCTTTTCCTCATATTCGACATATGATTTAAATATAGTAGAACGATTGGTCGGATCATAAGGATAAGGTGCGGGGTTGAAATCAGGTGTTCCGCCAAGTTTGCAAATAATCATTCCAAGCCAGTGCATATGCCACATTTCTTCCCTTGAACGTGAAATAAGACTTGCACCGATAGGGGTATCTTCACCCTCCATCCAGCCATGAACAAGATAACGGATAATAGCAGCATGTTCATCCTTCATATCCTTTTTTAACATTTCTATAAGATCTTTCTTTTTCATTCTACCCTCCTCTTTTGATATTCTTCTTATTATTATTGTTTTATTGATTATATAAACATAGTATATAATAATACATTATGAAAAATTTGAGAAAAATTTTTGCAGTTTTTGGCTTCTGGATCATAATTTCTTTTTTAGTTCATGTTGCCATATTGCTTGGCCTTACTGAAGTCAGAGGACTATCTCTTTTTAATTTTCAGGATGAGAATGTTATCAATGTAATTATAAAAGGTTCTGATTCAAAGATAATTAAAAAAATATCTCTTCCAAATTCGAATACCATTGTAAATCAAACACCTGATGAAATTAAAAACAATAGTCAGGAACAAAATAGAAATATTTCGGGCACAGAAAATGATACCCCCGCATCCACAGATTCAGAAATTCAAAAAACCGATGATAGTTTAAATAACCCGGAAAATCCTCCTTCTTTAAATGCTAACAATAAAAATTCTGTTAAAAACATAACCCCTGCAAATTTTGAAATGTTTACAAAAGAAAAACTTACTTATGACATTTACTGGTATGGCATTTATGCAGGCAATGCAGTTTTAGAGTCTGAAAATAAAAACGGGATACTTAAAATAACTTCAACAGTTCATTCCTCTCCATTTGTCTCTGCTTTTTATAGAGTCGAGGATTTTGCTGAATGCATTATTACAAATGGTTATCCCTTTAAGTTAAGACTAAAAACAAAAGAAGGAAATCATATAAGCGATAAAGAGACAATTTTTGATATTAAATCAGGGAAAGTTATATTTATAAATTATCTCAAAGGAAAAAGTAAGGAGCATAATTTGCCTAATAATCCTGTCTGGGATATACTATCGGGTTTCTTTTATTTAAGAACCAATCAACTTGATGTATCAAAACAATATTATGTAGATATATTCGATAGCAATAAATTCTTCAGAACTGAAGTTGATATTCTTAAAAGAGAAAACATTCAGAACACTGTTATTGGAGAAACATCAGCTTTGCTGATTAAACCTATCCTGAAATCAGAGGGGTTGTTTAAAAAGACCGGTGATATTTATATATGGCTTACTGATGACCAGAGAAAAATACCAGTAAGAATCGAAACAAAAATTCCTGTTGGCAATATTATAGCAGAACTAAAAGAAATTCAGATTAATTAGAGGCTTGTAGCTGTCCGCAGGCAGCGAGAATATCCTGTCCCCTGCTTTCGCGAATTATAGCACGCCTGTTTTTATGAAAAAGCATTTTCTGAAATGCAAGAATCTTTTCATCAGAAGGTCTTTTGAATGTATTTCCGGGATAAGGGTTATATGGTATTAAATTCAAATTACATCTTATACCTTTAAGAATTTTTACAAGCTCTTTTGCATCTTTCAAGGAATCATTTATTCCATCAATCATTACATATTCAAATGTAAGTTTTCTGCCCGGTTTTAAAGGATACTTTTTACATACATTTATTAAAGTTTCAATCGGATATTTTTTATTTATAGGCATTATTTTGTTTCTAATCTCATCGGTTGGAGCATTAAGAGATATAGCAAGATTAACTTCAGGAGCTTTTTTCTGAAATAACAAAATATTTGGAACAATCCCTGATGTTGAAACAGTTATCTTCCTTTTTGATATGCCGATAAGTTCTGTCAATCTCCACAAAGCTTCTACAACATTATCAAGATTAAGTAAGGGTTCGCCCATTCCCATAAAAACAATATTGGTTATTTTTTTATCTTTTAAATATCTATTTACAGCTATTACCTGATCAACAATTTCATGAGCTTCTAAATTTCTCTTGAAGCCTCCTTTTCCAGTAAGACAGAATTTACAGCCAACCGCACAACCCACCTGTGAAGAAACACAAAGAGTAAGCCTGTCATCATCGGGAATCAGTACACTTTCAATTAATATACCATCTTCCAATTCAAATAAAAATTTAGTAGTACCATCAACTGATACTAATTTTTTTATTATCTTAATATTACTTATATACGCGATTTCATTGAGTTTATTCCTGAGTTCTTTTGGAAACTCGGTTATATCATTAATTGAAAGCGCCATGCGTTCATAAATCCAGTGAACAAGTTGATTAGCTCTAAATGATGGTAATCCCAAATTTTCAATAAAAGAATTAATTTCTTTTACAGAAAATGATTTGAGGTTGCATTTTTCTTTAGAAGATTTTTTCAGGCTATTTGGATATTCTAATATTTTCATATGGTTTTATTATTCCTTCCATCTTAAAGGAAAAGACAATATAAATGTTGTACCCTTGTTTAATTCGCTTTTAACATTTATCTCTCCAAGATGCTCATCAACAATCTGTTTTACAAGAGGAAGTCCCATCCCGAAACCCTGTTTTTTTGTACTGAAAAAAGGTTGAAAAATCTTATCTATAAATTCAGGAGAAATTCCTTCTCCACTATCTGTAATTTCAAAGTAGGCTTTTTCATCATCTTGATATGTTTTTATTGAAATTTTACCTTCATTATGAATTGCTTCTACTGCATTCTTAAATAATAGAATAATAGCGATTCTTATCAAATTTTTCTCCATATTAATTTTCAAAGGTTGTTCAGATATTTCTGTTTTAAGTTTTATATTCTTGTTTTCAACGGATTGAATTGCTGTTCTTACAATTTCATTCAAATCTTCATATATAAATTTTGATTTTTTACTTTTCAACATTTCATGGAAATCTTTCACAATACTGTCAAGTTTTTCGGTTTCTTGAATAATACATTTAAGATTTTCTGAAATATCAGGAGAAATATTATTCTTTTCAGATAATTTTTTTGCAATTCTTCCAATAATAATCGCAGGATTTCTTACTTTATCGGCAACAGTCATTGCCATTAAATTCATTGTTCTCTCGGTAATTAAAGCTTCTACCTCTCTATTAAATTCTTCAAGCAGACGCCTATAATCTTTTTCCATTTCAATAAATCTTTTGTATTTTACTGCTTTTTCAACAGCATGAAAAATCTGTTCGGGCTGATAAGGTTTGATTATAAAATCAAAAACCCCCTTCTTTATAGCTTCAACAGTTATATCCAGTTCCGCATAAGCTGTCATAAGTATCACGGGTATATCACGGTTTATTTCATGTATTTTTGCAAGAAACTCTATTCCTGAAATTCCGGGCAATTTCACGTCAGTTAGAACAGCATCGAAATTTTTTTGTTGAAGTATACCAAGTGCATCTTCTGCCTTCTCAAATGCATCAATTACATATCCTTTTCTCTTTAAAATAAGAGAAATAAAACCAAGCACCGATGGATCATCATCTACAACGAGTATTTTATAATTTGCATTTGTAATCATTTCAGTAAATTATACCATTTTGCAATATATCCAGAAATTCAATCTAATTGACGTAAAATTATTAAATTTTCTTCTGCCTTTTTAATTCCCGTATTTTATTAAGGGTATCCAGATATAGCTGCATTTTTGAAGGATTTAATTCTATGGCTTTTAATGCAAGTTTTTCAGCTTCATCTAAGTTCTCATTAATAAGAAAATACATCCATGCAAGATTATTATAGGCATCAGAATTAGACGGGTCTTTTTTTATTGCTTTCTTATAATAATATTCGGCTTCTTTATAATTATGTTTCTGAAAATAGACATTTCCCATATAAAGATATGCAACAGGAAGTTTTTTTGAAGCTGCTTCGTATTCCTTAAGTGCGTTATCACTTTCTCCTTTTTTTTCATATGTAACCCCTAAATTCAGATGTTCCTCAGGAGTCAAAGGGTCATCAAGAACAAGGAAACGCGGAAGAGAACAGGATATAGAAAATATCCCTGAAATAAATAAAAAAGAAATTATTATAAAAATCCAAAAAATATGTTTCTTTGAATTGCAAAAAGCTTTAGAAATCATTTGGGTACAATTTCCAGCATCCAATATTTAGTTTTTGCCCACTGACTTAAAAATTTTTTTTCAGATATAAACTTATTTTGCTCTTTGCCTGAATTCGCAATGATACCTTTTTCATTATATCCTGTTATAACCATAAAGTGATTTTGTTGTATTAAAAAAATACCCGTGTCTATCATAACAATAACAGGAATTTTATTGTCAATATTTTTCCTAATATCATTTAAACTCCCTATATATTGTCCGGCAGACAAACCTTTTTTCTGCGCAAAAAGGACCATATCAATTGTAAGGGTACCTTTTGCAGATTTGCTGTATATTTCACTTGCAATCTCTTCAGGCGATATATTCACACCATAGTAATTTAATACTCCTGCAAGAGACGCGGGCCCGCATTGATATTCCTCCTGAGGGAAAAAAGGAACATTTTCTATTAAATGCTCTTTTTTTTGTTCTTCTGTTATTGAATGTAAAGAACAGGATGAAAATAATAGACTCAATATTAATAAAACGGTTATATTGATAATTTTCATATTATTCTCTGAACTATATCTTCTTGTTTGATATTCATAATCAGTGGAAAGTATACCATTAGAATACATTATTTTTGAAGGTAATTAGATAGTATCTGTAGTAAAATTGATCGGTATATATAATCCTTTTTGGGCTATATTAATAACTTGAATTTGAGGATTATAAAGGCATTGAAATAAGTATAGTATCATATAGTATCTATTTTGATGCTATAATATTTGGGAATATGGAATACAATTTACTTTCACAAGACTTGGAAAAGTATGATTTTATTGTATTTGCTATTATTTTTGGTTCCTTTGCTGAAAATAGAGCAATGAGCATAAGTGATATTGATATTGGAATTTACACAAATCGACCTGTTACTTTATTGGAGATTGGTAAGATAGTAAGCCGTATTGAGAAATTAACTAATACTAAGGTTGATCTAATTGTTCTGAACAACTTATATAAAAAGAAACCTGTTCTTGCATTTGAGATAGTATCAAAGGGACAACTGATTTTCTGCAGGGATAAGGAGAAATTTATTCAGTTTAAGAAGGATACATTTATATATTATTTAGATACAGCGCCGTTAAGAAATACTATTGATGAAAGTTTTAAAAAACGTCTTAGAGAGAATCGATTAGGTGAGAGAAACTATGTTAGAACGGATTAAATTACTCGAAGAAAACATTAAAGAACTTATAGAATTCAAAAAAAGAACCACACTTGATGATATTCAGAGTGATAAATCTAAAGAATGGGCATTGAGATATGGCTTTGTCGAAACAATTCAGATAATGATAGATATTGCGTGTCATCTGGTCAGTAAATACAATCTTGGTAATCCCTCCACATATTCAGAATGTATTGAGCTTTTAGAAAAATATGCATATATCGATGAGAATTTAAGCATCAAACTTATTGGCATGGTTGGTTTAAGGAATATCCTAATTCACGAATATCTGACAATAGAAAAAAACAAACTATACGATTTGTTAAATAATGTCAGTGACATTCGGGATTTTATTCAAAAAATAAAAGATTTAATCTAAAGGCTATAGAGCGTGAAAAGTTATAAGTTAACCCGAAAAATACATTTGAAGTAATGCAGATGTTGCGAAAAAATTTTTTTTTCGATACCTTAGTGTACATTTAAAGATAATTTACCATTAACTTTTTTATTCATTACTAATAAATATCTTTTGATATAAAAATCATCGAGTTAAATAAATTTTTGAGCAATGTCTG